>JBPCNK010000241.1:0-9438 GCA_051001345.1 Acidobacteriota bacterium
GAAGAGAGAGGCTTGCATTGAATCGTTGGTACGGCTTCGAAACGATGGAGGCTTTTTTCCTTTGCGGTCTTGGCGGTTTGTTACGCCGTCACTCAGCGATCTGTGGCTCGCGTCATAGCGCGTTTCAACCGAAGGTCGGACACTCTTCTCACGCAAACAGAGCCATGAACTGGGACAACTCCGTTAGCTCGAAAAGAGGTTTTCCAGATGTTAGAGCTTCTTTGACGGAATGAAAGAAGCCCGAATTGAATCGAAGCTCAGGCTTCGGAACGATTCGGGCTTTGCCTCGGCGGCCTCGGCGTTCTCGGCGGTTAAACGCCTTATCCTATTGTCGGCTCAGACATTCTTCTCAGCAAGAAGAGCCATGAACTGAGAAGGCTCAGTCAGACCGAACAGCCGATCTGGTACATCGGGCTCTTTTGAGAACTGCGCGATCTTCCCGAGAACAGGCAAGTACTGATTCGAGACCTCGAGCGGCGGCGCGACGATCAGAAAGAAGAAGTTCACCGGCTTCTCGTCGATCGCTTTGAAGTCAAGCCCGCCGCCCTTTCGGCCGAAAGCGACGCGGAGCTTGCTGACCACCAGTGACCGGCAGTGGGGGATCGCGATGCCGCGGCCGATTCCTGTCGAGCCGAGGTTTTCGCGGCGTTTCAGCATCTTGAACAGCATGCCTTCGGATTTCTCGTCGAGTCCCAGAAGCCCGATGAGCTCCTTCAGGACGTCATCCTTCGTCGTCCCCTCGAGCTCCAGCTTGATCGCGTCTTCAGAGAAAAACTCGCGCAGCTCCATCCCTCGCCTCGTCTTCGTGGTCTTTGCCGGCCTCGCTGACGCAAGTTACAGTTGGCTGGAGTGAGTGGCAACCCGCGATGTTGCAAGCACTTGTAGGCTCCGTTATGCTTCGTGGACCATGCCTTTTCCATTCGCTCACGATCACGACATTCCGCTTTATCTCGCGCCGATGGCCGGGGTATCGGAGTCGCCATTCCGCCGCATCTGCCGGCGACATGGCGCCGACGTAGTCGTAACCGAATTCCTTTCGGCGGAAGGAATCAGGCGCGAGAATCCGGCGACCATCTCCAAGCTCAGGTTCGGACCGGACGAACGACCGATTGGCGTGCAGATTTTTGGCGCTGATCCTGACGCGATGGGCGACGCGGCGGCTCTTGTGACCGACGTGTTCGAGCCGGAGTTCATCGACATCAACTTCGGCTGCCCCGTGAAAAAGGTCGTGCGCCGGAATGGCGGATCTGGCTGCCTTCGCGATCTCGATCTGGTTCAGCTGGTGATCCGCAATGTTGCCTCGCGCACGCACCTGCCGGTGACAGTCAAGATACGAAGTGGATGGAACGAGGAGATGCGCGACCCGGTATCGATTGCGCTTCGATGTCAGGACGCGGGCGCTCGTGCTCTCGCGCTTCACCCGCGAACGCGAACGCAGATGTACACCGGCGCCGCGCGGTGGGACGAGATCGCTGCCGTAGCGGACGCCCTCGACATTCCGGTGCTCGGCAACGGTGATATCAAGACTGCGGAGGACGCCGTGCGTATGCAGAGAGAGACTGGGTGCGCGGGCATCATGATCGCCCGCGGTGCGTTCGGCCAGCCGTGGATCTTCAATCAGGTGCGCGATCTGCTGGAAGGAAAGCCGATGCGGTCTGCGCCTTCGGTTGAGGAGAAGTTCGCGACTGCGCTCCAGCATGCGCGGATGGTGGAGGACTACGAGGCGGACCCAAAGGGTGCAGCAATCGAGTTTCGAAAGCATCTCGGCTGGTACGTCAAGGGGCTCGCAGGGTCGGCCGAACTGCGGAAGCGACTCTATGCCGTGGAGTCCTTTGGGGAAGTCGCAGGGATCTTCAACCACTATCTCGAAACGCATTCCGAGTCTTTGGCGGAGGCCGCGGCGGCATAAGGCTGTAGCTGGCTTGCTTGAATGTCAGATGGGACCTATATCCACAGTCTTAAGTAGTGGCCCCCTCATCTAACAGGAAACAATATGATACGCCTCACCGCAGTGGCCGCGCTGTTATCAGTCGCAGCTTCAACGCCCGCCTTCGCGCAATGTTCGGTCGGCGACAGAACCGCCCTCGAAGCGTTAGACAAGTCCTGGGCAGAGGCAACCCAGCGAGGTGACCGCGCAGCGCTCGAAACTTTCTTTGCCGACAATTATATGGCGGTCAACATTGCCGGGACTGTGGACAAGGCAACGTCAATCAAAAACGCGGTACAGGCCGCCGAGCGAAACAGGGCGAATCCTCAGCCAGCCGCGATGGCTGTGGCAGATCATTTCCAGATCAGTTGCACGCCGATTACGGCGACGATCACGCACCGGAACGTGATTCCCGCTGCGGCCGGGAGCACAGCTGCCCCTACCTATTCGCGCAGCGTTCATTTTCTCGAGAAGCGCGGCGGCAAGTGGCTGGCTGTCAGCAACGTAGGTCATCCGATTAATGACCAGCAGCGGCTCGTTTACATGGAGCTCGATTGGAATGATGCAGCGAAGCGGCATGACGCGGACTGGATTCAGGCGAATTATGCTCCGTTCGCCAGCGACATCAGCAGCCGCACGGGCGGGATCGAGGACAAGGCGCAGGCGGTCGAATCTGCCAAGACCGACAAGACAGTGTTGGAGCTGCTGGAGCTCTCCGAGCTGAACACCCGGGTCGAGGGCGACGTCGGGGTAGTTACGGGGGTCAATCGGGTTAAGGGCAAGGATGCGCAGGGCAAACCATTCGACCGCAGGGTTCGATTTACCGACACGTTCATCAAGCGTGATGGCCGGTGGCAGGTCTGGGCGACCCAGGGGACGACGATCCAGTAGCGCTAGCTGGGTGGGGTCACTCCACTTAGGCTATCGCAGCTAAACTGAATTCTCGCTTGATTCTGATTGACTTTCGCCCCCTCTCCCGCTACTATTAGGGTTAGGGGGCGACTGGCTTCGACGGGGTTGGTGAAGCTGTGGCCGCGTGCCCAGGTCCTCGGATCCTGGTAAAACCTTCGGGAAAATTTTCAACTGCCAACAACAACATGGCAATGGCTGCGTAACTCTTAGGAGTTGCTGCACCTGCCCTTGAGGAAGCTCGCCTGAGGCGTCTTCAAGGGTATCGCAAATTCGGGATAGTCTAGTGTTGCGCTTTCCGGCACCAGGCGAATTCTTGGAAAGCTTGTTCATCCGTGGGCCGCCCACTGGCCAGCGTATGGAGACTTCAATCGGTGGGATACGCACGTAGACGCTGTGGTGAATCGAGTCTCGGACCGGGGTTCGAATCCCCGCGCCTCCACATTTGCGATGTACAATGCAGTCCAAGAGCATCCACCTAACTGGATGCTCTTGCTGCATTTAGGCTCTTGTACTATCCATAGTCGTCCACTCTAGTCCGCGACAGTCCGAGGAAAAAAGGGGAGTTGCAGGGCACCGCGCTTTTGCAAGAGTACGGCGGACCCGGTGCACCACCGAGCGAGCCGAAGATCGCGAAGCCAGCCGGGGGACCGAGAATGTCGTTCCAAATGGGCTACGGTTCGCCGCGCCAGGTACTCTGATTCTGGCCACCACCGGAAATGCTCGTTTTCTTGCTAATCCCGTAGTCGGCCCGGTTCTAAACCTTTACCTGCGCGACTTGATGATGAATCCCTCCCGGCTGCAAAGCCACATACCCGTTGTCTCAGACTGGCAGCAGATCACGCACGTCTCTTTGTAACAGACCTGCCAGCAGCGGACGCCCTCGGGGTCGATAAACCTCTGGCATCATTCATAAACACGGCAACGGGAACGGGCAGCCGCGGCCCGCGTTCCGTAATTCTCGGAGCCGTGCGCTGGACCTCCTTCAGGAGCCGCGTCAATTCCGGCGGCGCAGCCGCGTTCTTCTCCTTTGAAGGCGCATCGATCCGCAGAGTCGTGACCTTCCCCTTCTGAATCAGCGCGCGCACAATCAGCCTGCAGCAATCCGTTTCGACATAACCCACTTCGATTTCAGCCTGGGCCGCCCGCTCCAATTTCGCAGCATCCAGATACTGCATCGACTCGAAGAGCTCGAACTCGGGCCTCTGAACTTCGACATCCAGAGAAAACTTAAACTTCGCCGCCGGCCCTTTCTTCCTTGATAATCGCGCCATGGTTCGCCCTCGTTAAGGAATATGCCACTCCCTATATGCAGGGTTCTGTGAGTACTGACAACACTGGCGAGTGCGCAATCGCGGCATCCGGTGCGTTGACACGGACTCATCGATGCCATGCAGCATTGTGCGCGGATTTCAACACCCAGACTGGGACGATTGCTCCGTTCAGGCTGACGCGCACCACGTCGTGGCCACACGGGAATGTTTGGCTGCCGTCGCCATAATAATCGTCGACACACATCCTCGATGTTGAGACGAAGCCGAACGCTATGCTCGCGCCGTCAGGCGACCAGGAGGGGTCGGAAATTGTAGTGATGCCAATCGTAAGCTGCGTTGCGCCCGACCCGTCGGCGTTCATGACGAACAATTGGTTCCCGCTGTTGTTCAACTCGCGGATGAATGCGATGCGCGTGCCGTCTGGGGACCAGGTTGGCTGCCTGTCGCGATAACCGGACGTCAGCTGACGAACGTTCGTCCCATCAGGACTCATTGAAAAGATCCCCTTGTTTTCCCACCCGTTCATGTCCCGGTCAAAGAGAATTCGCTTCCCGTCCGACGACCACTCGGGCGATCCGCTATTGCCTTTCGAAAAGGTCAGCTGGGTCGTACCTGTCCCGTCTGCGTTGACGACATATATCTGGTTGTTGGTACGGTCCGCGATGCTCTCGAAAGCGATTCGCTTGCCGTCCGGAGACCACGCGGGCCTGTCGTTTGATGCGGGAAGGTTAGTCACGCGGACTCGATTACTGCCATCGGCATTCATGACGAAAATATTCCAGTCATTCCCGCTGGGAATTGCGTTTGAATAGGCGATGCGTTTTCCATCCCGAGACACAGCCGGATCTATGTCGAGCGCGCCTTGCGGGCTGATCCGCTTTAGTAGAACACCGTCTGAATCGGCGACGAAAATCCCGTATCCGGTTGACTCGTTTTCGAAGAATACGATCTGACCTTGAGCTATCGGCTTTATCGATGGTGTCGTCTCAATCGGCGGAATCGTGGCCGTTTCGTGCCCGGTCGGCTCAGAACAAGCGAGCGTCATCAACGCCAACGCGCTACCCAGGCTTAAGAACTTCCAGGTGTTCGGTCTCATCGTGACCTCGCAGAGGATTGTCGAGCGTGCAGGTCGGAGATCCGATAGTGGTTTCCGATTGGCTCGAGTATGCCGAGCGGCCCTCAATCCCACCTCAGTTTTAGCTCAGGGTTAGCTCAACCGAGGCCAATGGCTGACTATTTGTCTGGAAATGGACGCTGGGTTTGCTAATCTCGTACGCATGTACCGTTACTTCGGCATTAGGAAGGGAAATTCGAGGTCCTCTTCGAGCGGCTCGAGCGTCGGCTGACGCCATTCGAAATTCGTTTCTGATAGGAAATGAGAACACGCCTGTGCACCCGCGTGTCCGGTGGTGTGGAGGGACCCTCTTCCACCCATTTGTCCATGGTCATGCTGGGCACACAGAGGGAAAAGGGAGCTCACCAAACGGTGAGCTCCCTTCTTATACAGCAATGGCAAGACTGGTTGTCGCAAATTTGGCTACCACAACACGGTCCCTCTGCCGGTTACGGAGCGACTGCGATGCTCCGAAGTGGTGTTGCGTGTCCAATCACTCCCACAAGCGTTGCATTGCCCGTGCGTTGGTTGATCGTGTACAGCCGCGAGGAGCCCGTTGCCGCGGCGGCCGGGGTCAGGGAAGCATACGCTATATCAGTGTCACCAGCGATATCGAAGCCAACGTCGGCACTGGTGTTGAAATTGAGTGCCCCCACCGTGCTGAGCTTGCCGTCATTTGGAGCATCGAGCTCAACCAGGATGTCGAGATTGGAATCGATTCCATACAGCTCAGTAACAGTCGGCGCGGGATTCACACTGTTGGTGTACGCCGTTCCGACGATGTTTGGGTTTGCTGCCGCGTTGGCGTCGCCCGCAATGAAAGCCAGAGCGGCGTCGTTGGCGGCCAGTGCACCGGTGATCTGGTTGATTCGCAGGTTCTGGTCTGCATCAGTGTGAATCCGAAGACGATCCACCATTGGATTGAAGCCGACACCGAAGGCAGTTCCCGAGAGAGCGGGCGTAAAAGGCGTCGGGGCCACCGCCGTGGCAGCACCTGTGGTGACGTTTACGGTATACGTCCGGCTGGTAGAGCCTTCCACATACAACGCATTGTCCAGCGGACGAAAGTCCATTCCAACCACAGTCTCCCCAGTGGCGAGGCCCGTGATGAGAACCTTCGCGATAGCCCGGTCGGGAGTGAGTGCGCCAAACGAGATAAGCATGTTAGCGCCACCAACCCCGAAAATCGTTCGCCCGACAACAGGAGCACCCGGTGGACCCACAGGTCCGGCACCACCCGGAGTACCCTGCGGGCCTGCAGGGCCGGCGGGCCCTTCAGGCCCAGTAGGTCCTTCACACGCCGCGACTGCGAGAAGCAACGCCAGCGTGGAGCTCAACTTCGCGATAATTGACCACGAGCTTCGTTCCGTCCGATCCATACCGACCCCCAAGGATTAAATTAGAGAGGAGAACGTGCCACGAACACCCGGCGCACGCAGCTTGCCACAGCCTCGTACGTCCTTACTGGGGAAACGGATTGCTCCCGTCATGCTATGGCTTGGCTCGCCTTGGTCACTTGCCCAGGGATAGAGTCGACGCTGCGGCTGAAGGACCGCATCATCGAAAGCATGAGCGCGGAGCCATTGATGATTCCCGGAAAGAGCGTGGGTCGGAGCTCTGAGGATGCCCTTTCTCGATGAGGTACTGGGGGAGACGACGATCAAGTGAGTTAAACGATTCGCTGGCAATCCGACGCCGCCGAACCCACCTTAACCAGTACTACGCCAGAACCTGGCGCAATTGCTGCTAGAATAATCAGATGTACCCAGGGAAATGGAGAGAAGTCCCATGAAACTGAGAATCGGCTTATCCGTCCTGATTGCCTCCGTCGGCCTCGCCACCGCATGTGAGACCTCGAGCACACCGGGGGCGCTCACAGGCAGCGAAACCGGCCAGCTGACCATTAAGCTGACCGACGCCCCGTTTCCGTTCGCCGAGGTGAAGAGTGTAGATGTGTTCGTAGTGCGCATTGACGCCAAGGCGAGCAGTGCCGACTCGGCCGAATCGGCCAGTGAATCCGACATGTCCGGTTGGAGAACGCTGGTTACGCCCAACGCATTGATCAATCTTCTCGATTACGCCAACGGCAAAACGCTGGACCTTGGAACCGCCAGCGTCAGCCACGGAACATACCGCGGTTTCAGGATGATCATCGACACCGACAAGTCGAGCGTCACCCTCAACGACGGTACGAAGCCGAACGTGAAATGGCCGTCGGCCGGTAAGAATGGGCTAAAGATTAAACTCGAAGACCCCGTGGTCATCCCGGGAACATCTGCGCTGGTTCTCGACTTTGACGTTGGACGAAGCTTCGTGATGCGCGGAAATTCTTTGTCGCAGAACGGTCTCCTCTTCAAGCCGGTCATCCACGCCTCGGTGGTATCGGGCGGTGGTGGCACGGGTGGCGGGACAGGAGTCACCACAGGTAGCGTCTCGGGAAGCGTCCGCGCGGATTCCCCGACCGGCCCCGCGGTTCACAACGCGACAGTAGAGCTGTTGAAAAGTGGGACACCGATCACGGACACCAATCACGAAAACATCGTGCGAACCGGACACACTGATGCCAGCGGGAATTTTACGCTCACCGGCATTCCCGGGGGCACGTACGTCCTCCGGGCTACACCGCATGGGCTTACCGGATACAAGCCGGCGCTCCTTGTCGGCGGCGTCACGATCACAGCCGGCGCCGCGGTCACAGGGAAGGTCATCGTCGTCAACAAGTGACCGCCAGTAGATCGAGCTGGTACGCAACGCCAAAAAAAAGCACGGCGCCTCAGAAATGGGGCGCCGTGCTTTTTTCGCTGACACTCGAATCCTCACCGGTCCTATGTTTTGATCCGAACGGCTAGACCAGAACAGTGGTTGTAAATGATGTAGAACGGATGAGACGGATGGAGCGGATAAGGACCAACAACAAAAATGAGGTTCTTCGGGGATTGGCGTAAGTCAGCGTCGACTACCGGGACGATTTCTACCCAGACGGTGGACAGCGTTCCCGGTTTTCTTCAGCATGCAGGAGCTGCCTGGCCGCTCCAGTCGCGCTCCGATCCAGCCTACGTGAATACGAGGTTGAAGTTAGACCCGGCTGCAGCGTCGCTTCGGGTCGACTGCAGGGAGCCATAGCTCCTGTCGCGCGCGCTGTCGGGCGCGTTGAAGCGGACCTGATTGACTTGCTGAATAGTGGCGGTCCACCTCGCTTCGCCAACCGGTGGAATCGACGCCTCGGTCCGGGGCGCTCCCTCCATCGGGACCGTTTGCGTGCACCCCGTTGTACAAAGTGCTGCCACCCAACGACCGTCAGAACCAATGCTCGTTCATTCTCAAAAGGGTACGCTTTCATTGAGGTCTTTTAGACGGTCATTTATTGCGGTACAGTGCCTCGAGTCGCGGATATATTTCTTTTCAATGAAACCTCGTAACATTGCGTGGGGGCTTTGGGTCGCCGCCGCAGCGTGCAGCGCCCCCCGCGACGCGCCGCCTCCGGGGACGAAGCAGGTGGGGTGGAGCGCCGCATCGGGATCGCTGAGACCGGCCGCTGACAGCGGCTTCGTAGTGGACGTCGAGGTTCGGGCAGCGATCGTCGATGGATGGCATATCTACTCTGTCGGGCAGAAGGAGGGCGGACCGGTTCCTCTTTCGGTGAAGGTCAGTCCGTCCCCGCCGTACTCGGTCGCTGGTAATGTGACCGGACCACAACCCGAGATAGCGAAAGATCCGAACTTTGGAATCGAGACCGAGACGTACTCTAGCAATGCGATTATCAAGGTGCCGGTCAGGGTGTCTGCATCCGGCGGCGCCGATCTTCCTCCGCTCGAGCTCAAGGTGCGGTCGCAGGCGTGCAGCGATCGCGTGTGCCTGCCGGCGCAGACAACAACGCTGGTCGTGAATCCGAAGCCGCCGAATTCATGACCCCTGCGTTTCTCTGGCTTGCCGCGCTCACCGGCGCGTTGTCGCTTCTCACTCCCTGCGTGTTCCCGATGATTCCGGTCACCGTCGCTTATTTCAGCGCCGGCCCGGGTCGTACCAGCTCGCACGTGCTGCGTCACGCGTTGCTCTTCGCCGCCGGAATCGTTTTCACGTTCACCGCGCTTGGACTCGGACTCGCGCTCGTAGTGGGTGCGGCTGGACTGTCCCGGTTCGCGGCGGACCCGTGGGTAAACATCGTCATCGGAATTGCGTTCCTCGCGTTCGCATTGAGCCTGCTCGGCCTGTAC
>JBPCNK010000242.1:0-8330 GCA_051001345.1 Acidobacteriota bacterium
GGGACTGTTTGCGCCGCGCTATTTGCTCGACATCAAGGGCCTGCTTGATCTGCGTGGGATCGACCAGGAAACCACAGGTGGGATTCGCATTGGGGCTTTGGCTACCATCGCGCAGTTGTCCAGGTCCAGTTTGCTGGCAGAGCGCTATCCCGTTCTGGTTGATGCCGCTCGGCATGTGTCGGGTCCGAACCTGCGGCATATGGGAACGTTGGGCGGCAACCTGTGCCTGGATACACGTTGCTATTGGTACAACCAGTCTGAATTCTGGCGGCACTCCTGCGGTTACTGTCTCAAAAAGGACGGAGACGTTTGTCATGTCGCTCCGGCCGGCAAGATCTGCTGGGCAGTTTCTTCCGGAGACCTGGCGCCGGCGCTGATCGCGCTGGATGCAGAGCTTTCCATTGCCGGTCCGCGCGGGCGCCGGCGCGTGCCGGTTTCTGAGTTTTACATTGACGAGGGACGCGACCGCTTCCGGCTAGCCAGTGATGAATTGGTCAGCGGGGTGTTTTTGCCCGCCGCACGGGCCGGTTATGGGGGCAGCTATCAAAAATTCCGGATTCGCGGATCGGTCGACTATCCTCTAGTGGGAGTGGCCGCCGCCGTCAAGCTTGGCGCGGATGGCACGGTCGACGACGCGCGAGTGGCGCTTACGGCAGTCAACCCGGCACCGCATGAAGTCCCCGGAATCTCCGAAATTTTCCGTGGGCACAGGATCGACGAGGAGCTCTTTGCGGCGGGCGCGGCGCAGGCCCTGAAGATCGCGCGCCCGCTGAAAACTTCGGCCTCGACGATGGAGTATCGCCGACACATGGTGGGCGTGTTGGTCAAACGAGCGCTACGAGAAGCGGCGCGTTGCAGTGGCGAGTGAACGGTGGCAAGAATACAAGGAAGACCGCCCGATGCTGAGAGGAACGGGCGCCCCAGGAGCCCCAGGAGTGCAACCCAGGGAATAATCTTTCGCCCCTGCGGGGCTCGCTTAACGGCGCCCACGAAACCCAGGGCTTGCGCCAGGCTTGCGCCTGGCTTGCGCCCTGGGCTTTATTCTTTCGCCCCTGCGGGGCGACTTCTATTTCGACCTTTCGTTCGGACCACCTTGCCCGACAACCTTTCGCCCCTGTGGGGTTCGTTTTACGACGAACCGAAACCGAAACCGACCACTTTGCGACCTTTTATTCACACACAGAAAGCACCCAACTAGCTCGACAATCCCCCGCCCCGTGCGGGGAGGCCTCCATTTTTCGACTTTCGGCAGGCCTTGGCTCAGGAAAGGCGAAAGGAGATGCGCCTCGGGCATTGCCTGGTAGGCCCGCATGGCGGATGGTTGACGCGTCCCCACGACATGTCGGCACGGACCCGCTCGCGTCGCTCGCGGCACCGTTGATTGCGATACCACTGGCAGGCTCGATGACTTTGGTCAGCCATCGCCGTCTCTGTGGCCGCCGCAAATTGCCATCGTGGTCATTCGGCCCTCGCCCTCCGATGCGGAGAGCCCAATGACGTGCGCCCCCGCAGGGGGCAAAGAATAAAGCCCAGGGCGCAAGCCCTGGGTTTAGGGTCCGCCTTTAGACAAGCCCCGCAGGGGCGAAAGATTATGCGCAATGCAACGATGCCCAATTACGCAGTTTTCATTCTTTGTAACTGATTATCACGCTCTCCGGAGATTGCTCCAGTTGGTGCAATTCGTTGCGGAGGAAGCCTGCGCTTGCGAACATTTGCTGGTATTCGGCGAACGTGTAGGCGTCGCCGCCGGCGGTCGCTCCGAGCATCACCATCGCGAAGGCCGCCGGCATCGGGGGCGAGACGCGATCCTCGTTGGGGACGAATTCGAGCGTTACGGCGCGGCCGCCCGATTGAAGCGCCCGATGGCTCTTGCGCATGAGCTCCTGGCAGGTGGCTTGATCGAAGTGATGAAAAAAGTTAGTGAACAGAACGAGATCGTACCCGCCGCCGAAATCGACCTCAAAGGCGCTGCCGGGTCGCAGCTCGTAGCGCTCGCCGACTCCCATCGCCCGGGCGTTCTCCTCGGCGACTTCCAGAACGTGAGGCCAGTCAAGCGCCACCACTGTGGCGTTCGGGTTATGCCGTGCGATGGTGATTCCGAACAGCCCGTGGCCGGCCGCGATATCCAGGATTTTCCAATTCTTCCCCGAACGTGCGCCAACCAGCGTAGCGATGGCTTCGGCGGCGGGCACCATCATCGGCATCATGCTGCGCGCGAAGCTCGCCCAGACGGGGTGTTCGGGGGCCACTACGCCTTCTGCTCCAAGAACCGTGCCACCTTTGCGCACCACTGCGGCCAAATCCTTGAAGTTGTCGGTCAAAAGCGGTGACGTCAGGAAATCGGCGGTGCTTGCCAGGCAGGCTGGCGAGTGCCGGTCAAGAAACAGCGCCGACATCGGGGTGTGTCCGTACCGGCCGCCGGTCTTGCTTAGAAAGCCAATCGTGACCAGGTAATCACACAGGATGCGCATGCCGCGCTCGGTGGCGCGGCAGCGGTCGGCCAGTGATTTGGAAGTCGTGCAGCCTTCGCCGATTGCTGTAAAGACGTCCAGCTCGACGGCCGCCTTCAAAACGGCCGTCCGCTGGTAGGCATTGAAAGTTTCGAAGATCAGTTCGGGCGAAGGCGGCTCCACCAAGCTTTCTCCTTCGAGTTATGAATTACGAGTCATGAATTACGAGTTACGAAGTACTGAGGACGAAGTACGAAGGACGAAGTACGAAAAACAAGGACGAAAAATCGATTCGTAACTTCATGATTCGCATTTCGCAACTCGTATCTCGTACTTCGTAACTCGTACTTCGTAGTTAAGGCAGCGCTTCGCACGCCTTCTTGGCGCCGGCAATATCGACGGCGGTGCGGCCCTGCTCGATGTAGGTAATGATGCCTTCCTTGTTGACGACAAATGTGGTGCGATTGGCGGCGCCGCTGGCTTCGTTGTAAACACCGTACGCCTTGGATGCGTCGCGTTTGAAGTCGCTTAGCAGCGGAAACGTGACGCCGATCTGATCGGCAAAGACTTTCAGGGAAAACCGTGTGTCTACGCTGACTCCTAGAATCTCCGTATCCTTTGCATCGAAGGCCGTCTTATCAGCCTGATAAGACTTTAGCTCGGTGGTTCAACCACCGGTAAAGGCGAAGACGTAGAAGGCTAGAACGACGTTCTTCTTGCCGCGAAAATCGGCCAGACGAACTTTGTTGTTGTTATGGTCGGTCAGTTCGAACTCGGGCGCTTTGTCCCCGACCTTTAGCGCCAGCGGCGCCGGTGCGGTTTGGGCGTAGAGCGCCCAACCGAGGCAAAGGATCACTACGATGGAACAGGCTAGTTTTCTGGACATGAGACCTCCGCATTGGAGCTTGATGGTGCCTGACTTCATCATTACAGATTACCGGTGCGAGTTCAATGACCAGCCCAGCGGTCGCCCTAAACAGCCGTAGATTATGAAGGGAAACGCCTCCGGCTATGTTACTCTGCCGGCCAGGAGCGCGCGTGGACCATCCGGCTTTAGCTTACGAACGAGAAAATCGAGGAGAGGTGCGCTCGACTCCGTTCTCGACGGCGCCAGTCCACCGCAGTTGTCCAAACTGCCACGAGCGGCAAGAGATCTATTTGTGCCGCAGGCGCACGTTCTTCGAGCGCTTCTGCCTCGCTCTGTTCGATATTCGCCCCATGCGGTGCATGCAGTGCGGCGCCCGTTTTTACCGCCGTATCCTCAAGAGTTTCTAATCCATTAACGGAGGGTGGGTATGCAATATCGGCGTCTGGGCCGAACAGGTCTGCAGGTGTCGGAAATAGCGTTTGGCGCCTGGGGTATCGGCGGAGCCCAGTGGCTCGGTGCTGAGGACGAAAAGTCGCTGCAGGCGCTCGGCCGGGCTGTCGATGCCGGCTTGAATCTGGTCGACACGGCCTTGGCTTACGGCGACGGCCACAGCGAACGGTTGATCGGCAGGTTTCTGAAAGAAACGCGCGCAAAGGTCAGTGTGGCAACGAAAGTACCCCCGCGCAACAAGATCTGGCCGGCTCGTCCGGGCGTCCCCGTCAGCGAAGTTTTCCCGCGCGACTACGTCATCGAGTGCACGGAGACAAGTCTGAAAAATCTGGGAGTCGAACGACTCGACCTGCAGCAGCTGCATGTCTGGTCGCCGGACTGGAAAGGGCAGGATGAGTGGTGGGAGGCCATTGAACTCCTCAAGCAGCAGGGAAAAATCCTGCACTTCGGCATCTCAGTCAACGACCATCAGCCCGAGAGCGTCCTGGAGGTCGCCCAGACCGGCCGCGTTGAAACCTTCCAGGTTATTTACAACATTTTCGATCAGAGCCCCGAGCGCGAATTGTTTCCGCTGTGCGAGCAACTCGAAATTGGAATCATCGCGCGCGTTCCATTTGACGAGGGGAGTCTGACCGGCCAAATCCGCACCGGCACGAAATTTCCCAAGGGAGATTTCCGCGAGCATTACTTTCGCGACGACCGAAAACAGCAAGTCCAGAAGCGCATCGAGCCGCTCGAGGATCTGGCGCGCCGCTCGGGACTGTCCCTGCCGGAAATGGCCTTGCGTTTCTGCCTGCACCACCCGGCTGTTTCGACGGCCATTCCCGGAATGCGCCGGCCCGAGCACGTGCAGTCCAACTGCGCCGTCTCCGATGGAAAACCGTTGGGAGCAGAAGTTCTGGCCGAGTTGCGCGGGCATGCCTGGCAGCGGAATTTCTATGATTAGTCGCGAGTCGCGGGTCGCGAGTCGCGAGGCAGTCGCCAGTCCGCCAGCGTTCGATTTCCATAACGGCACGAGCACGATCACGTCGTGACCCCTGACGCCTGAATCCTGCCCCTGACCCCTGACCCCTGAAGCCTGACACCTGAAGCCTGTTTTCCGCCTACTTTTTTGATAGAATCAAGGCTCGGTTACAGCCGAAAGGAGAGTTTAGTGTCGCAGCCTAGTCAAACGGTGTTCGCCGAAGAGGTAGAAGGGAAGGCGAGTAACTCGTTAGTCGTCAATGATTTCAGCATCCAGGTCGCTACGGTCAATGGCTCGGGAAGTCAATCTGCCAACAACATCCTGATGCGCTCCATCTTCCAGATGGGCATCCCCGTCAGCGGCAAGAACCTGTTTCCATCCAATATTGCAGGTCTACCAACCTGGTTTACGATCCGAGCCAACAAAGACGGCTACATCGCCCGCCGGCGCGAGGTCGACGTGATGGTTTGCATGAATCCGGAGACGGCCAGCGACGATGTACGAGGCCTTGATCCCGGGGGCGTGGTTGTCTTCGAACAGTTGCTCGGCTTGGATAAGCTTCGTGACGATTTGGTTTTTTATCCGGTGCCTTTCGCCAAGCTGGCCGGCGAAATCAGCCCGGATTCGCGGCTGAAAAAACTCCTGGCCAACATGATTTATGTGGGCGTTCTGGCGCACCTGCTCGATATTGATCGCGCCGAAGTGGAAAGAGCCGTCCGCAAACAGTTCCATTCCAAACCGAAGGCTGTGGACCTGAATGTGAAAGCCATCGACGTGGGCTTTCGACATGCCTCCGAGAACCTGACGCGGCGTCATCCCTATCGCTGCCAGCCAATGAACAAGACCCAGGGAATGATCATCATCGACGGAAACGCAGCGGCCGCCCTCGGATGCGTGTTTGCGGGCTGCACGGTGGTGACCTGGTATCCGATTACCCCTTCCAGTAGCCTTTGCGAGTCGTTCATCGATTACGCGAAGAAGTACCGCATCGACAAGGAGACCGGAAAAGCAACCTTCGCCGTCGTGCAGGCCGAAGATGAGCTGGCGGCGCTCGGAATGGTTCTCGGCGCCGGCTGGGCCGGGGCGCGTTCCATGACGTCCACATCCGGTCCAGGCATTTCTCTGATGTCGGAGTTTGCGGGTCTCGGATATTTTGCCGAAATCCCCGCGGTGATTTTTGACATCCAGCGAGTGGGTCCGAGCACCGGATTGCCGACGCGCACGGCGCAAGGCGATATCCTGTCGACAGTCTACCTGTCTCACGGCGACACACAGCACGTTCTGCTGTTTCCCTGTTCGGTCACTGAATGCTTCACGATGGCCCAGGAGGCGTTCGACCTGGCTGAGCGCCTTCAGACCCCGATATTTGTCATGAGCGATCTCGATCTGGGGATGAATAACTGGATGGCCGAACCGTTTCCCTACCCGGACAAAGCGATTGATCGGGGCAAAGTTCTTACCGGCGAGCAATTGGAAACGATCGGAAAATTTGAACGCTACCGCGATGTTGACGGCGACGCGATCCCGTACCGGACGCTGCCTGGAACCGACCACAAGTTGGCTTCCTATTTCACCCGCGGCAGCGGCCACAACGAAAAAGCGCAGTACACCGAGCGCCCCGAAGACTACCAGAATCTGGTGGACCGCCTGCGGCGCAAGTATGTGACGGCAAGGTCTTTGGTTCCCGCTCCGGACGTCCAACAGGAAGACGGCGCCGAAGTGGGCATAATCGCCTTCGGCACCACCCACTGGGCGATCTACGAAAGCCGGCATCAGCTCCGGCAGGAAAACGGCCTGAAGACAGACTATCTGCGGCTTCGCGCCCTGCCGTTCCATCAAGAGATAAAGGACTTTGTCAGCCGCCACAAGCGGATTTACGTCGTCGAACAGAATCGCGACGGACAGATGGCTCAGTTGATCCGCCAGGAAGTCGGGGGCGAATGTGTCAAGTTGCGGACCGTTTTGCATTACAACGGACTTCCCATTGATGCGCGTTTTGTCACCGAAGCAATCCTGGAACAAGAGAAAGGAGCTGGTTTGTGAGCAAGCCTTCCGGAACGGCCGCACCCAAGACCAATCGTCTCGGTCTGACGCTGGCCGACTACCGCGGGTCAGATTCGACGCTGTGCGCAGGCTGTGGTCACGACGCGATTACCGGGCAGATTATCAAAGCATTCTACGAAGCCAGCATCGAGCCGCACCTGGTTGCCAAGATGAGCGGCATCGGATGCTCCAGCAAAACGACTGCCTATTTCCTTGGGCGCTCCTGCGGTTTCAACGCCGTCCATGGGCGGATGCCGGCGGTGGCCACGGGCGCTCTTCTGGCCAACCGAAATCTGAAGGGAATCGGGGTCAGCGGCGACGGAGACACCGCGTCGATCGGCCTCGGGCAGTTTTGTCACCTGCTGCGACGCAATATTCCGATGATCTACATCATTGAGAACAACGGCGTGTACGGCCTGACCAAGGGCCAGTTCTCAGCCACGGCGGATCTGGGGTCCAAGCTGAAGACCGGTGTGGTCAATGAGTTTCCAGCCATCGACTGCTGCGCGCTGGCCATCGAAATGGGGTGCGCCTATGTGGCCCGCTCGTTTGCCGGCGATCCAAAGCAGATGATCAACCTGATCAAGGGAGCGCTGTCCCATAGCGGGACCGCCCTGCTCGATGTCATCAGTCCCTGCGTGACCTTTAACAATCAGGAAGACTCTACCAAAAGTTACAAATGGGCCAAGGAGCACGAAGAGCTTCTACACGAGATCGGTTTTGTCCCCCATTATGAGCAGATTGAAGTCGATTATGAGGAAGGGCAAGTCCTGGATGTCGAAATGCACGACGGGTCGCATATACGCCTGAAAAAGCTCAACCGGGACTTCAATCCGATGAACAAGAAAGAGGCGGTGGATCTGTTGCACGAGTCCCGCGATCGCGGCGAGTTTCTGACCGGACTGATCTATGTCAATCCGAGCAAAGAGAGCTTCATGGAGGCGCTCAACATGGTCGACGAGCCGCTGGCGACGCTGCCCCTGGAGAAGACCCGGCCCAGCCGTGAAGATCTCGACCGGATCATGGCGGAATTGACTTAGAAGCAGGGGTCAGGGGTCAGGCTTCAGGGAGTTTTCGCAATTTGTAAATGATTTACAATCCGCAATTCCCTGACTCCTGACCCCTGAAGCCTGACCCCTGCTTTTAAAGATCGCCTACTTCGACGCGGTTTCGGCCTGCCTCTTTGGCTCGATAGAGCGCAGCGTCAGCGCTGTGGATCAGCTTGCCCGGGTCGCAGTCGCCGGCAACCGAGGCCAGGCCGAGGCTGATGCTCGTGGAGATTTCTCCATCCGACGTTTCAACTTTGTCGCCGGCTACGCGCTCTCGCGCTCTACCTGCAATCATCAGAGCCGTTTCCTGATCGCAATTGCCGAGAACAATCAAGAACTCCTCGCCTCCGTACCGGCCAATGGCATCGTAAGGGCGAACGGAAGACCGCACCCTCTTGACGACCTCGAGAAGCACGGCATCTCCAGCCTGGTGGCCGTACGTATCGTTAATTTTCTTGAAGTGGTCGACATCGGCCATGATCACGCTCAGGGGACCTTCTTTGCGC
>JBPCNK010000243.1:0-33699 GCA_051001345.1 Acidobacteriota bacterium
AAGGAAAAGATCTCCTCGATTTGGGCTTGCTTCATCGGTCGGTAGGACTTACGCTTGTTCTTCATAAAGGTGCTCCTTTTTTCAGATTGAGTTCTTGTCAAACCCAATCCTGGAGCACCTTTCATCAAATTTCCACCAATTACGGGACACTACCGCCGTTTTTCACTGCAACGCAGAGCGTCACTAGGATCAACGTTGTTGGTATCAATTCAGATGTTACAGTCCGTTAATCGTTCCAGGAGTGAACCATGCCGATTCAGGAAGGCCAACAGGCCGCCGACTTCACACTGTCGTTTGAGGATTCCGGCGAATTCCGGTTGGCGTCGCTCGCGCCCGACCAACTGGCCGTCTTGGCTTTTTTTAAGGCTTCCTGCCCGACTTGCCAGATGACCTTTCCGTACCTGGACCGCGTCTACCGCAGCGGCAACTCAAGCAACCGGATTCTGTTTGCCGGAATCTCCCAGGACGACGCCGCTGAAGCGGCCGAGTTTCGCCGTGATTTTCCGTTTACCTTTCCCGTCCTGATCGACCCGGAGCCCTACAAAGTATCGAGCCGCTACGCGGTAGATTTCGTGCCCACGATCTACGTGATCGCCCCCGGCGGAACCGTCCAGCAGACCATCGAAGGTTTTTCCAAACACGGACTGCAAGAACTGGCTAAGCATCTCGCCCGGCACGCCAGTCGGCCGCCCCTCGAGGTTTTTCGGCCTGACGAAGCGGTGCCCGTTCACCGGCCCGGTTGAAGCTCGAAAGTTTAGTCTGGTTCAGGCTGCCAACCGATGAAACCTTCGCTGGAAATACGAGCTGGGCAACTCTATACACCCGAGGCTCAACTTGCGGGCGTTTCAATTTGGATCGAAGGCGACTCGATCGTTGAAATCGGGGCGGGACGCCACGCGGCCGACCGGTTGCTGGAGGCGCCTGTCGTTGCCCCCGGCATGATTGACCTGCACATCAATGGCGCCGGCGGTGGAGATGCCGCCGATGGAACGCTTGCCGCACTGCGGAAGATGGCGCAATCGCAGGCGCGCCACGGCACAACCGGTTTTATCCCGACTCTGATCACCGGGCCGGACGACCTGCTGGTCAAGGCTTCAGCCGGCCTGGCTGCCACCTGGTCGCAGCCCTGCGGTGGCGCGCGCCCTTTGGGAATCCATCTGGAAGGTCCGTTTTTGAGCCCTGCCCGGCGCGGCGCTCATCCGGCCCAGTACTTGCAGCCCCCATCGCAATCTCTGTGGGATGCAGTTCAGCATGCTTCCGGGAACCGATATGTCATGCTGACCCTGGCGCCCGAACTGCCCGGCGCCCTGGAACTGATCGAACACGTGCGCGACCAAATCCCGATTCGTTCGGTTGGACACTCCGATGCGACCTACCAGGAAGTCCGCGCAGCCCTTGACTCTGGCGCAAATTTTGCGACGCACGTGTTCAACGCGATGCGCGAACTAAGTCACCGCGAGCCTGGGATCGCCGGAGCCGTGCTGAGCGAACCGATCGCCGTCGAGCTGATCGCCGACGGCGTCCACGTCCATCCGGCCATCGTGCGCATGGTTGCCGCGGCCAAAGGACCCGACCTTCTGATTCTTGTCACCGACGCCATCGCCGCCGCAGACATGCCCGACGGCCTTTATGAGTTGGGCACGCTGCGTGTCGTTGTACGCGATGGAATCTGCCGGGGTAGCGAGGGCCAGTTGGCCGGCAGCACGCTGACCATGGACGTGGCGTTGCGCAACCTGCAGCGCTGGACCGGCTGGCCGTTGGCCGACTGCCTGCGCACGGTCACGTCCAACCCGGCGCGCATGCTGGGCCTGCAGTCGACCAAGGGAACCCTCCACCCGGGCGCCGACGCCGATGTGGTTTTGTTTTCGGATACACTGGAAGTCCAGGCAACAGTCGTAGCCGGAGAAGTTGTCTGGGAGGCCGGAATCAATCGTGAAGCTCAACCACAGGGTTCATGAATTGGGGTTAGTAAATCGATGACGACCACGAGCACGGCAACGAGCACGGCAACGAGCACGGTCACGTCCTGAAGCCTGCCCTGAATCCTGACCCCTGCTTTTGTGCCATGACACCTGCTTCTAAGGAGCAAAGAATGTCTGACAAATTGATTCGGTATGATGTCGCCGATGGGATTGCGATCGTGGAGATGAACGATCCCCCGGCCAACACCTACACCTACGAGATGATGCAGCAGCTCGACCAGGCCATCCTAACGGCCCGGATGGACGAAAACGTCCACGTGCTCATCCTGCGCGGGGCCGGCGAAAAGTTTTTTTGCGCAGGCGCCAATATCAAAATGCTTACCTCGGTCACGCCGGTTTTCAAGTATTACTTCTGCCTGCACGCCAACGAGACGCTCAGTCGCCTCGAGCAGACCCCCAAGCTGGTCATCGCCGCGCTCAACGGCCACACCGTAGGAGGTGGCTTGGAAATCGCCATGGCCGCCGATATTCGGCTGGCCCGCAGGGACTCGGGCAGAATCGGTCTTCCGGAAGTGGCGCTGGGAGTTTTGCCCGGCACGGGCGGCACGCAACGGTTGTTGCGTCTGGTCGGGCGCGGGCGCGCCATGGAGTTGATGGTTACGGGCCGGACGTTCTCGTTTGAGGAGGCGCAGGAATTCGGACTGGTGACGGAAGTCTTCGAGAAAAATGACTTCACCGAGCAAGTCATGGAGTACGCGCGTCAGTTTGTTCCGCCCAACAAGGCCAGCAAGGCCGTCGGTCGGATCAAGCGCGCCGTCGTTTCGGGCAGCGAGATGTCGTTTCAGGATGGGTTGGCCCTCGAGCGGGAGCTCCAGCAACAGCTCTTCCAGAGTGAGGATGCCAAAGAAGGCCTGTCAGCTTACGTGGAAAAACGACAGGCTCAATTTGCTGGAAAATGAGAAAGACAGGCTTCAGGGGTCAGGCTTCAGGGAATTGAGGATTAGCGAATTAGAAGGACGGCAGTGTTGCTTAATCGCTAATCAACCAATCCGCAATTCCCTGACCCCTGACCCCTGAAGCCTGAATTGGAGACCATCATGGGCTTTTTTGAAGCGAGCGTGGAAGTCAAGCCGGGCCGATTGCTCATCGGCGGTAAATGGGGCGACGCGGCCTCGGGCAAGACGATCGATGTCATGAATCCCTCTACGGCCGAGGTGCTCACGCGCGTAGCCGCTGGCGACAGCGAGGACGTCGATCGCGCCGTAGCCGCCGCTCGAAAGGCCTTCGACGAAGGACCCTGGCCCCGGATGAACGCCAATGACCGCCAGCGCATCCTCTGGAAGGTTGCCGAACTGCTCACCAAGCACCGCGACGAGCTGGCCGAGCTGGAGACACTCAACAACGGAAAACCGATTTTCGAATCGAAGTACGTCGACATCCCGGGTGTCATCGATTGCTTCGAGTATTACAGCGGCTGGGCGACGAAGGTCCACGGGGAAACAATCCCGGTCAAAGGGCCTTACTTGAATTACACGCTGCGGGAACCCGTCGGCGTCGTCGGCCAGATCATTCCCTGGAATTTTCCGCTACTGCTGGCTTCCTGGAAAGTCGCTCCGGCTTTGGCCATGGGCAATACCGTCATCCTGAAACCGGCCGAGCAAACCCCGCTGACAGCGCTGCGGCTGGGCGAACTGGCGCTCGAAGCCGGTTTGCCCGAAGGGGTTCTCAATATTGTTACAGGCCTTGGACCCACTGCCGGCGCTTCGCTGGTCCGCCATGCCGGAGTCGACAAGATCTCTTTTACCGGGGACTACCGCACCGGCCAGGAGATCATGCGAAATGCCGCAGCAACGCTCAAGCGGGTTTCGCTGGAGTTGGGCGGAAAATCCCCGAATATTGTCTTTGCCGACGCGGATCTGGAGGCGGCCGCGCGTGGCGCCATCAACGGGATCTTTTTCAACAAGGGCGAAGTCTGCTGCGCCGGGTCGCGACTGTTCGTGGAGGAGTCCGTCCACGAGGCCCTTCTGGAGAAGATTTTGAAGCGAGTGGAGAAACTGCAGCCGGGCGATCCGCTCAATCCCAAGACAAGGCTGGGACCGGTTGTCTCGCAAGAGCAGATGGACAAGGTGATGGGCTATATCGAGTCCGGCAAGAGCGAGGGCGCTCAACTGCGCGCCGGCGGCGCCGCGGGCCAGGTGACGGGCAAACCAGGCTATTTCGTGCAGCCTACGGTGTTTGACAATGTCGAAGACTCGATGAAGATTGCCCGCGAGGAAATCTTCGGCCCGGTGTTGTCCGTCGCCCGGTTCAGCGATTTGAAGTCCGCGGTCGCGCGCAGCAATGCCAGTTTTTACGGCTTGGCGGCGGGGGTCTGGACGCGCGATATCAAGAAGGCGCATCAGACGGCCAAGCTGCTGCGGGCCGGAACCGTCTGGATCAACACGTATAATATTCTCGACAGCGCATCTCCGTTTGGCGGCTACAAAATGAGCGGCTTTGGACGGGACTTGGGTGTTCACGCCCTGGAGCAGTACACCAATATCAAGAGCGTGTGGGTCGATTTGAGTGAGTAGCGAGTCGCGGGTCTCGAGTCGCGAGTAAGTCGCCAGTCGCCAGTGGGAGGGTCGAGTGGCACCGGCCGCCTGGCCGGTGCGCCTTCCCTTTTGGGTAAGTTCAGGTCGGTGGCACTGACCCGCTCGCGTGGCTCGCGGCACCGGTGATTGTGGCGCCGACAACAGCGCGGGGTCCGACTAGCCGTCGACAAAAATCCGGAGCGGAACCGATCCAAGCTCCCGGGCGCGCCAAGAGGCCACCCGTCAACGGTGCCGCGAGCGACGCGAGCGGGTCCGCTGCGCTCATTTGGTCAGATAGTGCGAGTTTAGTAACACCAATCTAAAATGGCTCGCCAGGCGCGGGTGAACTCTTCAGGAAAGATTAACCTCTAATGAACTATCCCTGCGAGGACTATCGCTCATGAGCCTTCGACGCTTCACGATCACGGCAGTATTGCTGGTGATTGTACCGGCTGCGCTCTCGTCTGCCCAGCAGCCTCCTACCCAACAGCCTCCCACCTTCCGTGTTGGCAGCGAAGAGGTCGTCATGCACGTTCGTTTCTCAGACCGAATAGGGCGGTCCGTTACCGATCTGCGTCCCGAAGAGATCACAGTCCTGGAAGACGGACAGCCGCAGAAGCTCCGCCGGCTGTTTATTTCCGAAGAACCCTTCGATCTGGCGCTGCTTTTGGATTCCAGCGTCAGCACCACTGAGGCCATGCCGCAGATCCGCATCCAGTCGGCTGATTTCGCGAGCCGGATTCCCGAGGGCAATCGCCTCCTGGTTTTGTCTTTCGACTCGGAGGTCTACGTCGATTGCGATTGGACGGCCGACCTGGGCAAAGCCGAGGATGCCATTCGCAACATCGAAACCAACCAGAAGGCCAACCGGACGGTGCTGTATGAAGCGGTTACGGTGGCGGCCGAAAAGAAATTCAAGCGGGAAGCGCCACGCAAGGCGATGGTCCTCTACACCGATGGAATCGACGAAGGCAGCCACGATGTCTCAGAGAAGGAATCACTGACGGCGATCGAAGAGTCCGGCATTCTGGTCTACGCGATTCAATACGACTCGCGTGATCACTACCGGCGCCGGGGCCGGCTGATGTCGGGCCGCTCACCTAACGATCCGGACTGGGAACCGCCTGTAGGGACGACCGGCCGAAAGGTCGGCGGGATTTTTGTCGGGGGGCGCAACCCGTCCGATCGCGACACGACCGAGTACATCGCGCAGAGCCGCTATGACAGCGCCCGGAAGTATCTCCGGAAGGTGGCCGAAGTCGGCGCCGGCCGCTATTTTGAGACCTTGACGATCAGCGACCTGGCCAACGCCTACGAGAGGATCATTCAGGAACTGTCGCTGGTGTCGACGGTAACCTACATCCCCGCGCGCAAGGCGCGCGACGGACAGTACCATCGCGTGCGAGTCGGCACTACGCGTCCGGGAGTGGCGGTTCAGACTACGCGGGAAGGGTATTGGGCGAGATGAAAATGGCGGCCTCTTAACAAATTGGGGATTGGGGATTGGAGATTGGGGATTCGATTTTGGATTGCGGATTGGGGATTGCCGAGTTGATTTCGGATTGCGGATTGGGAAATTGCGGATTGTTTCCGTTTGCTTCTGACACGTAGCAATCGGCAATCATCGAATCTGCAATGCAATCCTCAATTCTCCAATCCGCAATCCGACATCAACTCCGCAATCCCCAATCCGCAATCCAAAATTCAATCCCCAATCCCCAATCCCCAATCCCCAATCCCCAATTTGTTGCGTCGCCGCAATTTCGGATTTTGGATTAAGGGGCGACAATCGTCTTCATTGAGTTACAAGATCCTTCGAATCATCGATGTGGCGCCATTTCAAGAATCCGGCGAACGATTTCGGAGTAGTCCGCAAATTGGAAGGGCTTCTGTATACACGGAACCGCGGAGTCGATGTTCAGCTGCATGTTGGTCAGCGCAAGGGTGTCGCCCGACATGAACACAAACCGCCGGGCCAGTTCCGGAACGTGTTTGACGACCCATTGGTAGAGTTGATGGCCATCGATCGATCCAGGCATCCGCAGGTCTGAAATGACCAGATCGACGTTGTTCTTCTGCAGAAACCGGACCGCCTGCTCTCCGGATGCGACACCGCTGGCCTCAATCCCGAGGCGGGTCAGAAATGAAACCTGCAGGCGCACCAATGATTCCTCATCGTCAACGACGAGGGCCCGGCGTTTTTGCGGGTGCCTCTGTAAGTTGGGCGACTCACGGACCACGCGTTCGTCAGTCGTTTGATCCGGCGGAACTCCTGCCGGAAGGACCACGACGAAGCGTCCACCCTGCTCCCAGTTCTCTGCGCGGATGTCGCCATTGTGTTCGTGGACTATGCCGTAGCAGACGCTCAACCCCAGCCCCGTGCCCTTTCCGACTTCTTTGGTCGTGTAGAACGGATCGAAAACGCGCTCGGGCTGGCGCACGCCGGTGCCGTTGTCGAGCACCTCGATGATGACGTTGCCCTCCTGAAGACGAGTGTTAACCTGGATAAAGCCGGGTCGGTGTGTCTCGCGGATGGCGTCGTGAGCGTTGTTGACGAGATTGAGAATCACCTGCTGGATCTTGTCGGGATTGGCGTACACGACGGGATTGGAAGGGTCAAAGCGGCGGACCAGCCGAATGTTTCCGGTTTCAAATTCATACTCTCTCAGTTTGAGCACCTGCTCGATGCACTCGTTGATCGACACGGCTTCGCGCTGCAGTTGTTGCTGTCGCGCGAACTGCAGCAGGTTGGCGACGATCTTGCGGCAGCGGTCGGCATGCAGGTGGATGTCGTCCATCAGCTCTATCTGTTTCGGATCGCCTCCGTTAGCGGCAAGATCCAGCCGTGTCAGCTCGCTCAGGCCGAGAATGACCGTCAGCGGATTATTCAATTCGTGGGCGACGCCTCCGACCAGTTGGCCCATGGCCGACATCTTCCCCGCCTGAACGAGTTGCTGTTGCAGATCACGGATCTGCTGGGTGCGCTGCTCGACACGGAGTTCCAGCTGGCCGTAGCTTTTGGCCAGCGACTCCACCATAAAATTGAAACCCTGGGCCAGTTGGCCGATTTCATCGTTACCTACGATTTTCGCCCGAACGGAAAAATCTTCCTGTCGGATCCGGTCGGACGCTGCTACTAGAGTGCGGATCGGGCCGAGCACACGCCTCCGCAGCATCCAAATGAACAGAATAAGAATCAGGACTAGCGCTCCCGACAGCGTGTACACCATCGTGTAGTAATGCCACAGCGAACTGTTAACGCCGTGAAGCAGATTGTTCAAGTTGCCTACCTGCAGTTTATTGAGAGCATTGAATTCGTTCTCAATCTGGTTTTCGAGTTGCTCGACGTGAGTCATGCGGACGCGGGCGGCATCCCGGTTTCCTGATTGCAGTTGATTGTGGATCTGGATGGACTCGGAACCCAGTTTCGAGTGCAGAGCCCGGAGTTTTTCCACGGCGATGCGTTCCCGGTCGCCCAGGTTGAGTTTAAGGTACTGCGTCTCTTTCACTCCCAGCTCATGATTGGCTCGGCCGAGTTTTTCAAGGAATTGTGGATCAGGCCGGTCAAATTCGTGATGGAGCAGAGTTGTCTGGCCAACGATTCCCTTGTGCAGTTCCTCGTTGAGGGCGAAAGTCTGCTCCAGATTACTGGTGAGGCGTTTCCCCTCGTTTGAGAAATTACGGGCCTTGTAGGTGAGCTGAACGGCCGAGACGAAAACGAGCACGAAGGCGATCATGAGGAGCGAAAAGAATTGTCGAGTAAGCGTCATGAACCTGCCTTGATAAAGCCGAAACACACATTATCCCACTATGTTCGGTGGGTCGTCCTTCTTTAATGATGTACGTGTTTGCGGGGAGTTATTTCAGGGTTTGGCAGGGGCTTGGAGCAGGGGTTTTGGTTAGGGCGCTAACCCAGGCTAACCCAGGCAACCCGGATTATTCACAAAACAAGAAGCCTAGTCACGAATTACACGAATGATACGAATTTCACGAAAAAAGCTTTGCAGTTCAGCTGCTCTCGGAACCGGGATCCCGTCTGAATCAGTGTTCGTGATAATTTGTTAAATTCGTGAAATTCGTGACTAGGTTTTTCACAGAATTCGATGCAGGACAGGCGCGAAGCGCCGTTAGCCAATAGCCCCGCGCGTAAGCGCGGGGTTGCCGGCGTCAGGAGCGGGCGAGGCCCGAAGGGCCGGCACATGCAGTCGAGAAGGCGATGTAGCGCGGATTAACACGGATCAAACGGATTAGGCGGCTTGGCTACGAGTTGAACTCATCAGCAATCAATCCGTGTTAATCCGATTAATCCGCGCCCACTGATCATGCTTTTAAGCCGCAAGCAGGATATCGCCCACAAATATTATTGGAACGACGTTCGCCATGAATGATGCCGGCGTGCGCGAGCACGTCAACGATCACGCCCTGACCCCCGAAGCCTGACCCCTGACCCCTGAAGCCTGACCCCTGCTATTTTGGAATAGTTCCAGCCTTGCGAATCTGGATGTTGCCTCCGGAGGTTTCCAATTGGATCATTTCGCCGCCGCCGTTGACTTTATAAGTGGCGCGGATTTCCTCCAGTTTGTCGTCGCGCACGTAGGTCTCCGACTTGAAGTCGGATCGGATGTCGTACTTCTTATTGTTCCGTTCCCAGTTGTCGCCCAGCTCGATGCGGGCGTCGACGCTGGCCCGGGCGTTTTCCGGCAGCGAAAGGGTAATGTCCCCGCCGGAGGTAGTGATTCGACTTTGGCCCGTCCCGCTCGGGGACAAATCAGCCTGAATGTCGCCGCCGGAAGTTGCCGCGTTGATCGATCCGGTGACGCCTCGCAACCGCAGGTCCCCTCCGGAAGTCTTCGCATCGACCGGTCCACTGGACCCCTGCAGTTCGATGTCTCCTCCCGAAGTGTTGAGCTTGGCGGTTCCCGAAACTCTGCCGACGCGGATATCGCCACCCGATGTCGATACGGTGGCGTCACCGCCGACGTCGCCAACGACGATGTCGCCGCCCGACGTGTTAGCACGCAGCGTCTTGCCGACACTGCCGACGTTGATGTCCCCGCCCGAAGTGAATACGTCGACTTGTCCGCTGGCTGCCTGGATATTGATATCGCCGCCCGAGGTTTTCAACACGGCTTCGCCCCGGACGCTACCGGCCGTGACGTCGCCGCCGGACGTCGACAGGGTGGTCTTTCCGTCGACGTCTACAAGCTTGATGTCGCCACCGGATGTCGAGCCCTGCAACGTGCCGCTGACCAGACCGGTGGTTGCGATGTCACCGCCGGAGGTTTTTAATTCGAAGTGGAAGCGCGCCGGCGCGTGAATCAAAAAGCGGACACGCTCTGAGGTCTCGCCTTTAGGCCGGTAGTCGACGCGCACGACGCCTCCGGCCTGGTTCATCTGTAGAAATTGTGCGTTTTCCGGGTCAATTCCCTCGGCCTGAACCAGTACCTCGTTTTTCGCCCAGGGCGTGATCTGAATGTCGCCGCCACGCGTGGTCACGTCGAGGCGCTCTCCCGCTTGGACCTGAAAGGATCGTGTCTGCGCGGAGCCCTGCTGCGCTTGCAGTCCAAACCCCGTGGCCGCAATCAGCACCGCCAAGATAAACAAACCAACCTGTTTCGCCTTGAACATTTTCATGACCTTCTCCAGTTTAAGTTCGCAACCTGACCCCGAACCCCTAACCCCTGCTTTACCGCCCTGCCTTGCGAATTTCAATATTGCCGTTAACCGATTCGAGCAAAATAGTTTCCCCGCCGCCGTTGAGCTTGTACGTGGCTCGAATTTCTCCGCGGCCGGCCGTGTCGTTGTCGTAGGAGTCGTGCGCAAAGTCCGAACGAATCTCATACTGTTTTCTCTCGTTGCGCCGGCCTCTGACCTCGATGAGGGCCTGAATGGTAACTTTCGCATTTTCTGGAAGAAATAACTTGATCCCGCCGCCGGCTGTCTCCAGATTGCTCGGCCCCTTGCCACTTGCAATCAACTCGGCGTGTATGTTCCCGCCGGCAGTCGTGCCTTCGATCGAACCGGAAATACCCCGCAGGGTCAGATCGCCGCCGGCCGTTGTGGCCTTGACGGTTCCGCTGGCGCCACGAAGGTCGACGTTACCGCCGGCTGTGGTCAGAACGGCACTGCCTGAGACTTTGCCGACCCCGATGTTGCCCCCTCCCGTCGAGACAGTCGCCGTGCCGCCGACGTCGCCCAGCGCCACGTTGCCGCCCCCGGTGGAGACACGCAACGTCTTGCCGATGTCACCAACCTCGATATTGCCGCCGCCCGTGCTGATCTCCACGTCGCCTCCGGCCGAACGCACGCTGATGTTGCCGCCGCCGGTCTGCAACATGGCCTGGCCCTGGATCTTTCCCGCTTCCACGTTGCCGCCGCCCGTCGTCACGTCGATTCTTCCGCCGATGTCCGCCAAAGTGACGTTTCCACCGCCGGTGGTGGCCTTCAGGTTGCCGTTCAGAGCACCGCGAAATTCGATGTTTCCGCCGCCGGTGCGCAGATCGGTATTGAACTGGCTGGGTAGATTGATTTCAAAGCGCACGTCGCCGTCGGAACCATCCGCTCGGAACTGGACTCGAACGGTGTTGGCGTTCTGAGTCATCTTCAAGAACCGCACATCGGCCGGGTCAACCTCGGCGCGAACGAACACTTCATTTTTTTCCCAGGGGACCAGCACGATCTCGCCGCCGTCGATGACGACTTCGAGTGAGCCGCCACGGGTTGCAGGAAACGATTTCGTCTGCGTGCCGCTTTGCTCGGCCGATCCCAGCGTCTGACCGGATGCTGCCAGGAAAACACCCACGATCAACAAACAACCCAGTTGTTTCATCATTGTCGAACTCCCTCGAGGACGGACTTGGCGCGCAAGCGAATGTAGCCGTTGTCGTCCGAATTCATCGTGTCTCTTAGAACGTCCAGCATCTGCTGATCGGCCGGACGTTGTTCTGTTCGGGCTGCTGCCAGGCCGTTGATGGCCGCAATGCGCAACGCCGAGTTGTTGTCATGTTGCAGTACGTGCAGAAAGGCCCGCTTGATGTCGTCATCGAGAGGGAACTTCTGCAGAACGGTCACGGCTTCTTTGCGAACCGCCGGGTTTTCATCCGACTGTAGAGCCCGGATCAGAGCCGCTTTGACCTCTGGATCGGATGCTCTCACCTGTTGGGCCGAAAGCGCGTTGACGGCGCGCAACCGCACGCCCGGATTCTGTTCGTTGAGCATGGCGTGCGTTAGAATCTTCTGAATGTGCGCCTCGCTGACGCTGCCCTTGACGCGCATAGGCCGGACGGCATCAAACGTAAACTCGACCTGGCCGTCGCTGCTGTCCGGATCGACGAAGCGGACATTTGCCACTTCGATCTCCCCGCCGGCAAGGCCCCGGTCGACAGTTGGATCGGCGGCCTGTTGCGGCGGGGCGCTTGGCCTCCGAAGCCACGCGCCCGAGCCCAATCCCAACGCAAAAATCACCAGCGCGGCAGCAGCCAGCCAGCCCCACCTGCCGCTGCTGAATGTGGGCTGCGAGGTCGGCCGCGAATATTCCCGCCCGAGCGTCTCTCGCAGGCTTTGGCGCGCAGCCTGCAGGGATCCGGTCGACGGCTCCGGGTGCTGGGCGGCAACCAGATGGAATGTTTTCAGTTGGCCGAGTTCGGTGCGGCACTCCTGGCAGGTTTCCAGATGCCCGTCCAGCTGGCGGCGCTCTGTTTGACTGAGCTCGTCGTAGAGCGACAGTGCCAGCAGTTCTCGAAAGTGCTGGTGGTTCATTTCAGGACTCCTTGTTGCTGCAAAAAAGATCTTTCAATTGGTCGCGCATGCGTTCGGTTGCGGTAAACAGATACTTCTTGGCGGTCCCCTCGGCACACCCGATCATTTCGGCGATCTCCCGCAGTTTGTAACCGTGGTAGTGCCGCAGTGTGAAAACCAATCTCTGCTGGGGCGAGAGCAATCTCAGGGCCCGGCGCACATGCTCGACGATTTCCGCGTCGAGCGTCTGCCGGTCGGTGGCAGTGTCTCCGGCCAAAGCGTCAAGCCAGCTTCGTTGCTCGGAACCATCAGACTCGTAGGGTTCGTCCAGCGACAGATGTTCACGCCTCATGGCGCGTTGAGTCAGGCAGACGTTGGTGGTGATGCGGTGCAACCAGGTTGAAAACTGGCTGCGGAATTCAAATCGGGGAAGCGCCCGAAACACGCGAAGAAAAACTTCCTGATAGATGTCCTGCGCATCGGCAGCGTTGCCCGAAAACGATTGGGCGATGGACAATACCTTCCGGTCGTGCCGTTGGACCAACTGCTCAAAAGCCAGCATATCTCCCCGCTGAGCCTGCAGAATCAGTTCGTTATCGTTGACTGAATCCATCGTCTGCATAGGCCAGATACGAACTTAGACCAGGGAGGCCGGGTAATGGTTGTAGTGTAATTGTGGATTGCGGATCAGTGCAAATTGCGGAACTGACCAAAGAAGGACTAAGGACTAAGGACTAAGGACAAAACTACGAAGTACGAAGGCAGAGGATTGCCGGTCGTCCTTCGTCCTTCGTCCTTCGTCCTTCGTCCTTCGTCCTTCGTCCTTCGTCCTTCGTCCTTCGTCCTTCGTCCTTTGTACTTTATTTGAGCGGCCACACCCCTTTCCAAAATCGCCACAAGATCGTGCTGCCAACATCCAGTTGATTCCACCAGAGGTCCAGCATCTGCTGGTCGCGCCGCAGGATGCCTTCGCGCGTCACGGCGGCGGGCGGGGGAACCAGCGCCGCCATGCGATCGAAAACCTGCCCGCGTTCGGCGTCGGGTGCGCGAGACAGCAGATGCCAGACCGTCAGCGCGTCCCGCCGTCGTGCTTCGGCCAGTACGGTTGCCAACGCCGAGGCGCGCTGCGGAGTGGTCACCGATCGAAAATCGAAAACATCCAGAGCTTCCCGCAGCCGGGCCGATGCGTCTTCGAAGTACGGTGTGCCCGGACCTTTGCCGGGCCGCGTCACGCAGGCCGCCTCGGCCGGCACGAATGACTCAAGGCCTGCAAACTCAAACCCCACCCAGCCATAGCTTACGCGCAGAAGTGCGACTCCCTCGTCGTCGACCTCCAGCGTGTACGCACAGCCCAAGTCGACAGCCACGGCCGAGGGAGTGTCCACGTAGAAGAAACGCGGCGGCGCCGAAATCAAGGCGTGAATCTTGCCCCGGTCCAGCGCAAGCCGGTGTTCTGTGACGCCCGCCTTGACCAGACGAATCCGGGAATTCGGCTCGACCTGTACTTCGCCGATTCGTCCCACTCGGATCTTGGCGCGCGACGATGCGTCTGTTTCCAGGGCCTCGCCGACAGAAAGCCGGCCCTTGCCACTGAGTCGTCCGGGTCCGACCTGGGGAGCGCCGTTAAGGCGCACCACATCCCAGGCCGGTCGCGGATTGACCAGCGCCAGCCACAGACTCGCCAGCCCCAGGACAATGCTTGCGGCAATGAGCTTCCAGTGACGCAGGCTTCCAGACCGGGCCTCTCCTAGGATCAGCTCGGGCGCCGGCCGCTTGTGGCGCAACGTTGCCAGCAGCCGCTCGAGGCGTTCTACCTCAGGGTCCGGCGTCCCCGAGCCGTCCCACAGATAGTCGTTTTTCATGAGGCCTCCAGGCTGCAACCGAGTTTTTCCCGCAATTGTTTCATTCCACGATGAAGGTTGACTCGCACCGATGCCGGGGTCAGGCCTGTGCGCACGGCAATTTCCGGCCCGGTCATTCCTTCGACCAGGCGCAGGATGAGAGGTTCGCGGTAGGCTTGCGGCAGGGTCCGGATGGTGTCGAGCACGTTGTTGGCTTCGACTTCACGCGAGTCCCTGCCGGCCAGATTCTCAGGCAGCTCGTCGGTGTCGATGGTCCGGCGATGGTAATCATGGGCCCGGTTCCGCGCGATCATGGCGAGCCAGCCGCCAAAGGCGGCCGGGTCGCGCAATTGGGGCAACTGGCGCAGCGCACTCAAAAATACATCCTGAACAAGGTCCTCGGCGACTGCCCGTGGCACGCGCGCCAACAAAATTCCATGTACCATCCGGGAATACAAGTCATAGAGCTGCGCAAACGCTGCTCGATCTCCGTCGCGGGCAGCTTCGACCAGCGCATGGTCGCGCGACAGGCTCGTCACAGCATGGCCGAGCCCGCGACCCTTGTGAACCCCCAAGCCCAGACCAATCGTTTTCTCCACGCTGCGATTCTCGAGTCTCTGCCACTACTCCAGACGCTCCGCCGGCGGTATGTGTTATCCGTTACGAATTACGAGTTACGCGTTACGAAAAGGACAAAGGACAAAGGACAAAGGACTAAGGACAAAGGACTAAGGACTAAGGACCAAGAGCCTTGTCGATCGTAACTGGTAACCCGTCCTTCGTAACTCGTCCTTCGTACTTTGTCCTTCGTCCTTCGTCCTTCGTTCCACTCGAAGGGAGAATGCGAATTACGGACGAACTGCTCCCAGCCCCAGACCATCCAACTCCGAGGTCCGAATCGTTCCGTCGCGGATGCGAAAGATTCCTGGGAATCGACTTTCCCAGGGCTTGTTGGCGGCCGGCACGTATTGACGCGCGTTGGCCTCGATGGCGGCGACACCGGGCACATGAGCGGCCAGCCCGGCCGAGTGAAGCAGCGCGGCGCCCGGGCAAGTGAGATCCTGGACGCACAAAAACATCCCATAGCGCTGAGCCGCCGCGGCCATCAGAACGGCCTGGCTTTGGCCCTTGCAGGCCTTCAACGCCACGCCCGTGTAACCCATCTCGCGTCCCAGCAAGAGGCTTTCCAGATCCGTCAGCGACTCGTCGATGACGACCGGCCTAAGCTTTGCGGCTTCGTGCATGACGTTTTCCCTATGGCTGGCAAGATCGCGCGCCGTCGGCTGCTCGACATACTGGATCTGCTCGAATCCGCGCGGGGTCGCAGCACGGACCCGGCGGAGCACTTCCAGCAGAAACTCGACATTGGGGCAGTTCTCGTTGAAGTCCAGCAGGTATTTCCAAGTCTTGACGCCGCGCGCTTGCTGGGTCTCGGCCACGGCACGATCGATCTTGAGGATGCGAGCTACGTCCCCCTCGCGGTCCTGCCCGTTGAGCTTGATTTTGACGTGCGTGATTCCGTTATACCGGATCCATTCAGGCAGCGTCTCGGGCAGGCCGTCGCCAATGCGCTTCTGGATATCGGACTCGACGATCGGATCGAGCGCTCCGACCGAGTGATAAATCGGCATCCGCGCAACCGCCTTCTTCAGGACATATCGATCCAGGGAGTGACCTTTGAAATCCGGACCGAGATAGCGTGCCAGGTCGTAGTTGACCAGATCCCGGCCATAGGTCCGGTAGCAGTTGCGTCCGTGGATCTTGCCGAACGCGTCGTGGATGGCCGCGTCAAAGGGACTGGCCGTGACCAGCGTGCAGAGCTTGGGAATCGGCTCGGCCAGCCGGAGCTGGGTTGAAACCTCAGCCGCCATCTTCAGGTATTCCGGTTCCAGCAAATAGTTCAGCTCGATGGGATGGCCAAACTCTTTACAGCCGCCGGTGACTTTTGCAATTCGGACCGCCAGCGCCTTCATCGCCGCAAGCGTCGCAGCGTAGTCCATGCGCCGGGAGGGAAATGACCATTGGTTGCCGAGCGTCATCGAACCGAATCCACGCGCCGAGCGTCCTGCCTGCGTGGTCACCCGGCAGTGGACATTGAGCAGCGTGACGCGATCGGCGGTTCTTCCGCCGAATTGGTACGGAGCGCGATACAAATAATCCTCGAAGTCGAACTGCACGTCCTCAATTCGAATGTCGGTCGGCTTTGGTCCCACGCCCTTGGCGCGAAGGAACCACGGCGCCACCAGCGCTCCGCGCAACACGTCACGCCGCGATAGCAATGAATTCGCACTACTCACAATTCTCAATCCCCAATCTTCAATAAATCCGCAATCCCCAATCCACAATCAAAAATCAATCCCCAATCCCCAATCCCCAATCCCCAATTTCTCACGACTCCTCTATTTCGAATATGCTTGCGCCAGTCGCGCCTTAAGAAAATCCAGGTCCTGCTTAACAGCTACCAAGGTGTTCTCCTCGACCGCCGCCGGCGTCGAACCAGCAATGTCGTACTCGATGTGCAGCGATACCGGACCGCGAAACCCGGCGCGAGCCAGGATCTCGAAGTACTGCTTCCAGTCGACCATTCCCTGGCCGAGCGGGCAGTCATGCTGCTGCCAACCGCGGCTGGTCTTCTCCCAGAAGAAATCTTTGATGGAGATCATCTTGATACGGGGAGCGGCCATTTGCGCGGCAATCTTCCAGCCGGCATCTCCGCCCTCGACAACTGCGTGACGAATGTCGAAATAGTAGCCGGCCGATTCCGGCGGCAGACCGTCAAGCATCCTGGCGATGTCCCAGACGGGAGCGCCCACATAGCTTCCGGCATGATTGTGATAGCCGGCCTGTATTCCAAACTGGCGGCCGAGTTGGACCAGGCTGCGGAAATCGGCAGCCGCCTGCTCCAGCTCCGTGGTTACGTCCGCGAAGCGGTAGCGGTAATAGCCGGCCTTGTAATAGGGGATCCCGAGCGAGCCGGCGGTCGACAGAATCGGGCGCGCCGCAGGATCGGCAGCCGAGAGCAACTCGGTTGTGATCATCGGGACGGCGAGGCCCGCATCGCGAATGGCCGCCACGGCGCGCGGCAAATCCTGTACCGTGTTTTCCGGCAGGACGTGGCCGCGCCGCCGGACCGTCAGGTCGACGCCGTCAAAGCCGAGCTGCTTGACCAGTTTCGCAAGTCGAGGCGGGTTGGTGTCAGGAAGGTGCTTGGAAAACAGACACAGCGTGCCTTCAAAGGACCCCGGCGCTTTCGATGCTCTGGCGCTGCCGCCGAGGATTTCCAGGGCGCTCGCAAGCGAGGCGGCGTGCACAAACCGGCGACGGGACCACGACTGATTCTCAGAGTGCGGGAACATAGGTACTCCATACCACAAATCCAGGGGCCAGTGGCCAGTGGCCAGTTCAGGGGTCAGGCTTCAGGGAATCGCATATTGGAAATTGAATCGCAATCCGCAAATCTCAATAAATCCGCAATCCGCAATAATTGAGGATTGCGGATTTATTTCTGATTGCCGATTGGGGATTGAACGACTGGCGATTTTGCCATCGCTAGTTACCTGCCCGCTGGCCACTGGCCACTGGCCACTGTTCTTGGTAGATAATACGGCATGATTTGGATCGGGACCTCCGGCTACAGCTACCCTGAGTGGAAAGGCAGTTTTTATCCCGCCGATCTGCCGACGACACGGATGCTGCCGTATTACGCAGAGCGTTTTCCGACCGTCGAGATCAATAACACGTTCTACCGGATGCCGACGGCCAAGGCACTGGCCGGCTGGGCCGAAGCTACGCCCGAGCAATTCAAGCTGACGTTGAAGGCGCCCCGCCGCATCACGCATGACGCGCGCTTGCGGGACTGCGAAAACGTGGTCGATGCTTTCTGCCAGGCGGCTTCGACACTGGGCGAAAAGCTGGGCGTGCTGCTGTTCCAACTCCCCCCTTTTTTGAAAAAGGACCTCGATGTGCTGGACAAGTTCTTGGGCTGGCTGCACCCTGGAATGCGCGCCGCCTTGGAATTCCGCAATGACTCCTGGCATGACGACTCGGTTTATGAGCTCCTGCGTGGCCGCAATGTTGCGCTGTGCATCGCCGACAGCGAGAAGATGTCGACACCCGCCGTGGCCACGGCCGACTACGGTTATCTGCGCCTGCGTGACGAAGGCTACGCCGAGGGCGACCTGCGCCGGTGGGCCGAGACGATCCGGCAGCACGGCCCTGCCTGGAGTGACACCTTCGTCTATTTCAAACACGAAGAAGAGGGTAAAGGTCCCGAGTTGGCTGCCGCCCTCATGGCTCTGACGACCGAGCCACGAGCGTAAGCGAGTGGGCCAATCAGGCTTCAGGCTCCAGGCTCCAGGGTTTCAGGTATTGCGAGTTCCCTCCAGTCGGTACCCCTTTTTGATCAATCCGAAATCCGCAATTCCCTGAAGCCTGAAGCCTGAAGCCTGAAGCCTGATTGTTAACACAACCAAATCCCCCTGCGTTTCGTCTAATGAGGAAATGAACCCAACAAGAAATGCAGGAACTAATCGACAGGACAGTGCGTATATAGGATTGATTGCAGGGAGACCAGCCATGGGAACGAAACGATTTGAACTCGGAGAAGAACGGGAGCGCTGGATGGATGCGATCCGGTCCACGCTACAGGATCTTTCGACGCTGGAGCGCGGCGTTTTCGTTTTGCAACACTATCGCTCTCATGACGTTGAACAGATCAGCCGCGAGCTGTCGCTGCCCGTCCAGGAGGTCCGCCGTCTATTGTCGTCGGCCAATCTGAAACTGACGCGGAATCTAAAATCCTATCGCCGGCGGGTCATGGTTTCCAGTACAGTATGATCCATGGACCTTCGCTACCCGATTGGCAAGTTTGAATCTGAAGCTGTTGTAACCGAATCCCGGCGGCGCGAGCTCATCGACGCCATCGAAAAAGCGCCGTCTGAGTTGCGTTCTGCCGCCGGGGCATTGTCGGACGAGCAACTGGAAACCCCGTACCGCCCTGGCGGCTGGACCGTTCGCCAGGTTGTCCACCATGTGGCCGACAGTCACCTCAACGCCTACGTGCGCTTCAAGCTGGCCCTGACAGAAGTCGAGCCCACCATTAAGGCCTACGAAGAAAAGGACTGGGCGACGCTGGCCGACGCGCGTTCGGCGCCCATCGAAGTCTCGCTGGCGCTGCTTGACGCTTTACACACTCGCTGGATCCTGCTGCTGAGGTCGCTGGCGCCGGCTGATTTTGCCCGCACGCTCCGGCATCCCGAACTGGGAATCATGTCGCTGGACAAGGTGCTCGGACTGTATGCATGGCACGGGCGTCATCACACCGCCCATGTTGCCGGGTTGGTCGAGCGCTCCGGTTGGCAAAGCAAGAACAGGCTCCAGGCTCCAGGCGTCAGGCTCCAGAGTTGAATTTGAAGCCTGGAGCCTGGAGCCTGAAGCCTGAAGCCTAGAGCCTGATTGGGAGAACAATAATGTCTGCACGATTTTCACTCTTCCTGCTGCTGCCTTTTTTGCTCCCGGCTTCCGGTCATGATAATCCTGTAGCTCCAATGGCTCGAAAAACTCCCAAAGAAATCGTATTGCACGGTCATACGCGCATCGACGAATACGCCTGGCTCAGGGACCGCAATGACCCGGAAGTCATCAAACATCTGGAAGCCGAGAACGTTTACACCGCGGCTGCAATGAAGGACACGGAAGACTTTCAGAAGAAGCTCTACGACGAAATGCTTGGAAGGATTCAGGAGACAGATCTGTCGGTACCGTACCGCGACGGCGACTACTTCTACTATTCCCGCACTGAAAAAGGCAAACAGTATCCGCTGCTGGCGCGCAAGCTCGGTTCGCTGGAAGCACCCGAGCAGGTTTATCTCGACTTGAATGTGCTGGCCGAAGGAAAGAGCTACTTCAGGCTGGGCGCGCTGGCGCTCAGCCCCGATCACCTTAAAGTCGCGTACAGTGCCGATACGGACGGATCGGAAGTGCATACGACGTACGTGAAAGATCTCAAGACCGGAGAGTTGCTGGCCGACCGCATCACCCGAACGGCGGCGCTTGTCTGGGCCAACGACAACAAGATGCTCTTCTATACGACGATCGATGAGGCCAAGCGGCCCTATCGTTTTTACCGCCACGAACTAGGCGCCGCTCCGGCGGGCGACGAGCTTCTCTTCGAAGAGAAGGACGAGCTTTACAACATCTGGGCGGACCGAACCAAAAGCGATGGCTATATTCTGTTGAACTCAGCCAGTTCGACTACTACGGAAGTCCGTTACCTGCCGGCGGCGCGCCCGCGAGAGGCGCTGCGGATCGTCCATCCGCGCGAAAAGGACCACCGCTACGAAGTCGATCATCACGGCCGGCTCTTCTATATCGTCACCAACTCTGGGGCGAAAGATTTTCGCCTGATGACGGCTCCGATCGACAAACCCGATAAAAAACGCTGGAAGGAAGTTCTTCCAGCGCGCCAGGGCGTTAAACTGGAGCGCGTCGAGTTATTCAAAGACACGCTGGTGGCCGTCGAGCGCCAAAACGGCCTGCCGCGCTTGCGCGTTGTGGATCTCAAGAGCGGAAACTTCCACTACATTGAGTTTCCTGAAAGCGCCTACAGCGCTTCGGTTTTCAACAACCTCGTATGGGACACCGATCTGCTGCGCTTCAACTATGCGTCGCTTGTGACGCCTTCGTCGGTTTACGACTACAACCTGAAGACGCACGATCGTGTCCTGCTCAAGCGGCAGCCCGTGTTGGGGAGCTACGATCCGGCGCTCTACCAGGCCGAGCGTATCGCTGCGACGGCGGCTGACGGTACAAAGATTCCCGTCTCAATCGTCTACAAAAAGGGGACGCCGCTGGACGGATCGGCGCCCTTGTGGCTCAACGGTTACGGGTCCTACGGAAGCTCCATACCCGTCACGTTTAACTCAAACCGCCTTAGCCTGCTGGATCGCGGGGTGATCGTTGCTCTGGCGCATATCCGCGGAGGAGGCGATCTGGGCGAGGAGTGGCACGAAAGCGGAAAGCTCATGAACAAGAAGAATACGTTCACGGACTTTGTCGCTGCAGCCGAGCACCTTATTGCGAAAAAGTACACCCGGTCCGATCGTTTGGTAATCCAGGGTGGCAGCGCTGGCGGGTTGCTGATCGGCGCCACGGTCAACCTGCGTCCCGATCTGTTCCGGGCCGCCATCGCCAACGTTCCGTTTGTCGATGTGATGAACACGATGCTGGATGCGACGCTGCCGCTGACCGTCGGCGAGTATCTCGAATGGGGCAATCCCAACGAGAAGGCGGCCTACGAGTACATGGTCAGCTACGACCCGTATTCGAACATCAAAGCTCAGCCCTACCCGGCCGTGCTCATCACGGCCGGCCTGAACGATCCACGCGTCGGGTATTGGGAGGGCGCCAAATTTGCGGCCAGGCTGCGCGCGACCAAGACCGATGACAATGTGCTGCTGCTGAAGACCAACCTGGGCGCCGGTCACAGCGGTTCATCGGGACGGTACGATCGCCTCAAGGAAATCGCCTTCGAGTATGCGTTCCTGCTCAAGCAGGTTGGAATTCAAGGGTCAAGTGATCGGTAGCAAGAATACAAGGGCTAAAGCCAACTCTATGACCGAACTGGAAGCAAAACAGGCCGAGCTTCCCACCCGGCACGTATTCGAAGGGGAACTGAATACCTACATGATCGATTCCAGTCGCTGGCTGACGATCAACGATCGATTTTTCGACGATCTGATTCCGTCGTCCTGGATCGGCCGCAAGGTCCGAGCCTCCTTCGAACTAGTCGAATAATCGCTGGCCACTGGCCACTGGATTACCGCAGGCACGATGCAGCAGCGCGCTTTCCTTCCCAGACGGTGACCTTTTCCAGTCGCCGGGACTCGGTTGAGACCAGCGGATCGAGTTGATTGAAAATCCAGGCAGCAATATTTTCGGCTGTTGGATTGATCTGGTCAAACGGGACGACGTCGTTGATGTAGTGATAATCGAGCGGCTCGACGATCCTCCGGAGCGCGCTCTGGACTTCGACGAAATCAATCACTAGACCCTCGTGATCCGGCAGCCCAGAGATGAATACTTCCACTTTCCAGCTGTGGCCGTGCAGCGGCTCGGTCAGTCCGCGGTACTGGCGCAAATTGTGGGCAGCCTGAAACGCCAGATCAACTCGAACTTCAAATCGGCGCCTTCCTGGTTGCGGCATGAGTGCAATCCGTTGTAGCCGAAACATTTTTTAAAAGCCAGCCAGAAATTTCCCGAGTAACATCAGAAGAAACCAACAGGGCGCGTGCGTGCAGCAACAGTAACGGTGCCGCGAGCGGGTCCAGTTGGATGGTTTCGATCCGAAGGTTTGGCAGGACCCGCTCGCGTCGCTCGCGGTACCGTTAACGTTGCTCCTTCCGCTTGCGCGGGGGCTTGATGAATCGCCAAACAACGTGCAGAGGCCCTGGCAACTGCGCCATGCTTGAAAAGCCCGCCCCTTTGCCCCATACTGGAATCTGACTTGATTCTCCGAGCGACCGGGAAACCTAAAGGGCTTCCCATGGCCCGGTCGCCGATCAGGGTACGGCGGGAAACGGCCGTGCCTCCCGTGCTTGGAAAGGAGAACCAGCCGCAAATGACGCGAGACGTCCAGGACGTGCATCGTAGCGGTTTGCGTCCCATTCGACCTGGGAGAGCCGGCGCGTATGCCGGCTTTTTTTGTCGATGAGCCGCGCACTGACGGACAGCTTCGGGCGACACATCACCGATTTGCGAATCTCGGTGACCGACCGCTGTAATTTTCGCTGTGTCTATTGCAAGCCCGAGCAGGAATTCTCGGCTCGCCATGCCGGTGCGCTGCTGTCTTTCGATGAAATGGAGCGGCTGGCTTCGCTCCTGGTGCCGATGGGTGTCTGCAAGATCCGGATCACCGGAGGCGAGCCGCTGGTCCGCCAGGGCGTCGAGCAGTTCATGACGCGGCTGAAGAGTCGCCATCCGGCCGTCGATCTGGCCATGACGACCAACGCTTTTTATCTGAAAGAACGATTGCCCGCGCTGGCCGGCATCCTGTCGCGCATCAATATCAGCTGCGACAGCCTGCGCCGCGACCGCTTCTACGAGATGACGCGCGTGGACTGCCTGGACCGGGTGCTGGAGGCGATCGATGCCGTGCGCCAAACCACGATCCGGCCGATCAAGGTCAACGCCGTGCTCATCCGCGGATTCAACGACGACGAGGTCGAAGACTTCGTTCGATTCGCTCGCGAAAAAGATCTGGTGATGCGTTTCATTGAATTCATGCCGCTGGACGCCGGACACACCTGGGGCCCGGCTCGCGTGGTCCCCGCTGCCGAAATCGTCCAGCGGATTTCCGCCGTGGCCGATGTCGTCAAGCTGCCTCGGCAATCCGAGGGAGAGACGGCGGTGCGCTATGGGTTCAGCGACGGCGTGGGAGAAGTCGGTGTCATCGCGCCGGTGACGCAGTCGTTTTGCGCCAGGTGCAGCCGCCTGCGGCTCACTGCTGACGGCCATTTCCGGACCTGTCTTTTCTCACTGACCGAACAGGAAGTCCGAGGGCGGCTGCGGAATGGTTCGAGCGACGTGGAGTTGGAGGATTTCATCCGCGAGGTTGTCCGCGGCAAAGAAGAACGCCACCACATCAACGATCCTGACTTTGTCCAGCCGGCGCGCACCATGTCATGGATTGGAGGGTAGGCGAGCCCCGCTCGCTGCCAGGAAAACCAATGAGCGTTGTTCAAATCGAAGGTCTGCCGCCCGGGCTGGGGCGTTGCAAGCTGCCCGATGAATACTTTGCGCTGTCCGATCCGGAGATCATGGACCGGATTGCCGAGTTGAAGGCCGAATTGGGCCGTCGCTTGGTCATTTTGGGACATCACTACCAGCGCGACGAAGTCGTCCAGTTTGCCGACTTCCGCGGCGATTCGCTGCGTTTGTCGCAGCTGGCCGCCGAACGCAGCGAGGCCGACTACATCGTGTTCTGCGGAGTGCACTTCATGGCGGAAAGCGCCGACATCCTGTGCGCGCCCCATCAGACGGTCATCCTGCCCGATATGAGGGCCGGCTGTTCGATGGCCGACATGGCCGACATCGATCAGGTGGAGGAATGCTGGGAGGCGCTCGAGCAGGCCGGTTGTGACCAGGTCATCCCGGTCACCTACATGAATTCGACGGCGGCCATCAAGGCCTTCTGCGGCGAACATGGCGGCGCCTGCTGCACGTCATCGAACGCGGCGGCCATTTTGCGCTGGGCTTACCAGCGTGGCAAGCAGGTGTTGTTTTTACCCGACGAACATCTGGGCCGCAACACGGGCTATGCGATGGGTATCCCGTTGGACACGATGGCGGTTTGGGATCCTTTCGAGCAAGACGGCGGGAATTCCGTCGAGCGACTGCGCCAGTCGCCGCTTCTGTTGTGGAAGGGATACTGCTCGGTCCATGCTCGCTTTAGTCCCGAGCAAGTGACAGCGATTCGTGCCCAGGTGCCCGGCATCCGCGTGATTGTTCATCCGGAGTGCCGCCGCGAGGTCGTGGAACTGGCTGACGAATACGGCTCCACTGAAAAAATCATCCAGCGTGTCGCCTCTAGCCCGGTTGGATCCAGTTGGGCAGTCGGCACCGAGATTCATTTGGTCAACCGGCTGATGAAAGAGTACCCCGACCGCGCCATTTACACGCTCGATCCAACCGGCTGTCTGTGCGCTACGATGTTCCGCATTGCGCCGCCGCACCTGTTGTGGACGCTTGAAAATTTAAGCGAAGGGCGCGTGGTCAACACAATTCGCGTCGCTCCGGATGTCAAACGCTGGGCCCGTGTGGCGCTGGATCGCATGCTGGAGATTCGGTGAGCTACCGAGCCACGAGCGTAAGCGAGTGGGCAATCAGTGGCAGTATTTTGACTTTGTTGCTGGATTGAGGATTTAACGCGGATTGCTAGGCCTGAAGCACTTAGAATACGAGGGGTTCCGCCCTGTTCTTGGTAGCCCGATCGACCCCGGACATCCGCCAAAAAAGCTCCCGCTAAAAAGCTTTCTGACCGGGCGAAAACCCCTCAGACAGGAGTTATTATTGAGACGGACCGAGGGCTGTTGCAAGCGGAAATTTTTTGCCTTCCTATGATCGAACTCACCCGGAGCGCCGCCGAAGAATTTAAGTTGTTGAGGCAGAACGATAAAGCCTCCGACTTAGGCATCCACATTCATTTTTTGTACGGGTGCGGAGGGGCCGGATACCGGGTGACTTTCGAGCCTCCTCCCAGAACATTGGAACTCGTGTTCGAATCTGAGGGGGTCCAAATCTATGCCGACGGCAAAAGTGCCTCCGATTTGGAGGGGGCCCGGATCGACTTCCAGCGAGGGGAATTCCTGCTCGACCACCCCAACGGAGCCATCGTTGATTTTTGTTAACCAAGCCACGAGCATTTACCGGGCCACGAACATGTACCGAGCCACGAGCGTAAGCGAGTGGGCAATCAGTGGCTCGAATTACGAATTACGAGTTACGCACAAACTTCGAAACTCGTAATTGTTGCTTGATTCGCCCGGTCCCTTACGGTCGCGGCTCTGTAGATCGCGGCTCTGTGGGCCCCTTAAATCGAAGCCGGCGGACGCTGTCGCAATCCGGCCAGGTCGTCATAGCCGTCACTGGCAGCACGCTGGGCAGCAATATTTCCAATGACGCGTCCAATGGTCAGGCCGTCGTTGTCGTCGGCGGGATAGTGCACCCCTCCCAGTTGTCGCGCGTAGGCGCAGTTCTCGGCGAAGTCATGGATCAACTTCTGCTGGGCCGGAAAGAAGTAGCTCAAGATCGCATCGGCAGCTCCTGCCACCGTCGAGTGGCCCGACGGCCAGGTGGGATGGCCCGGCGTTTGCACCAGCGTCCGCAGCTCCGGTCGCAGCTGCACGGGTCGCGGAAGCATGTGCTGGTATTTCAAGTCCCAGGTTACGGTGAATCCGTCGGCCATTGCAGCGTTCAAATAGACCTGGATGCGGGCAACCCGCGGCGGCGAGAAGCCGTAGGGGATGTACAGATACTCCCGGACGAAATGCTCGAATTGCAGCGTCGCCGGGCCAAAGTCAAATTGACGCGCCAACGCCGCCTGTTCCGGGGTCAAATCGAGTGCGTCAAAAACCTCAAAGGCCTGCTGGTGCAATTCCGCCAACGCCGGCACCCGCACGCTGAAATCTTTCGCATCAAAGTGCCCGCCTTTGCGCAAGTGTTCGAGAAAGAACGTCCTGCATTTTCCGAAGGTCGGCTCGACCGGGCAGGGATAGGGTATCGCCGGATACCCGTTGCAGGGGACCCACTCGTTGGCCGTTCCAACCTTGGCGGGCACATCCTTTGGCGGCGCGGCTGGCGACGTCGCGGTGGCCGAAGCCAGCAGGCCGGCGCCCAGCAATCCTTTTCCCGACTTTTCCAGAAACCCACGGCGACCGCTCCGGTCGATTTTCTCTTCAGCCATACACATCTCTCCGTCAATGTGAGAATTTCGTAAATCCACTTCTGAATTTGCTGCTGGAATAGCCCCACTCTAGCACTTCCGAAATCCGTCTGACAATGCCGAACCAACTCGATATAATGAGGACCATGAGCCAAGTGGAAGATCCCAATCCCAATTTCATCACGACGACTGTCGATCAACTGTTTCGCTGGGCTCGCAAATCGTCGCTGTGGCCCATGACTTTCGGGCTGGCCTGCTGCGCCATCGAGATGATGGCTGCCGGCGCGTCGCGCTTTGACATGGACCGCTTCGGCGCTGGGATTTTCCGGCCGAGTCCGCGCCAGTCCGACCTGATCATCATCGCCGGCACGGTGACGCTCAAGATGGCGCCGGTTGTCAAACGCGTCTACGACCAGATGCCCGATCCCAAATGGGTCATCTCGATGGGCGCCTGTTCGAACTGCGGCGGGCCCTTCGATACGTATGCGACGCTGCAGGGCGTCGACCGGGTCATTCCCGTCGACGTGTACATTCCGGGTTGCCCTCCCCGACCCGAAGCGATGTTGTATGGGTTGATGCGGCTGCAGGACAAGATCATGGGAAAAAAGGTTCTGGCCCCGCACGAAGAGCGTTTTCAGCTGGCCGAGCTGCGGTAGGACTCAGACTTGCAGCCCGTCGATTTTGGAACGCCGGCCTTCGTTATGCAAGTTGTTGAGTCTCCCAATCCAGCGCTTCGCAAGATTGCCTCGCCCTTCGCCCACATCGACGCAGAGGTGCGCCGTCTGGCCGCATCGATGGCAGACCTGATGTACCAGCATCGCGGCGTTGGTTTGGCGGCCCCTCAGGTGGCCGTGCCCAGCCGGGTCATCGTCGTCGACTGTGATCACGCCGACGGTGACAAAAACCTGCGGACCCTGGTCAATCCGGTCATTATTGAAAAGAAGGGCAAGACCCGGTACGACGAGGGCTGCCTGAGTATCCCGGGATTCTACATGGAAGTCCCGCGCGCTCAAGAGATCGTCGTTCGGGCAAGAGATCTCGATGATCGCCCGGTTGAAATCTCTACCGGCGGTTTGTTGGCGATCGTCCTGCAGCACGAAATCGATCACCTCGATGGAATTCTTATTTTTGATTACCTCAAGGCCGACCAGCGCAGGATCGTCATCGACGAAATTCTCGAGGGCCGTTATGAGAAGGAAGCGGCGAGAGCTAAAAAATAGGGGTCAGGGGTCAGGGGTCAGGGAATTGCGGATTGCGGATTTCGGATTGCGGATTAATTCCGTAGCCCTGACCCTGACCCCTGAAGCCTGACCCCTTTTAGAAAACATGATCAATTCCGAATTCAAACGCGACATCCTCGAAGTCGACGTCCTATTCGTGGGCGCAGGCCCGGCCTCGCTGGCGGGCGCCTGGCACCTGGCGCGGCTGGCGCGTCAGAAGAACCTCCCGGATCTAAGCATCGCCGTCATTGAAAAAGGAAAAGCCGTCGGCCCGCACGGGCTGTCGGGCGCCGTGGTCGATCCGCGCGGATTTGACGAGTTGGTGGCCGGCGAAGATCTCAAGCCTCCCTATGACGCCCCCGTGGTCGAGGACCGTCTTCACTTTCTGACGGCGACCTCCAGTTTCCGCGTGCCGGTTGTTCCAGCCGCCATGCACAACAAGGGCCTCTATATCGCGTCGCTTGGCCGGCTGGTTGCCTGGATGGCCGAGCAATGCGAGTCGCGCGGCGTCGACATTTTCCCGGAGTTTCCGGCCGTCGATTTGCTCTGGGAGGGAGAACGCGTCATCGGAGTGCGCACCGGCGACAAGGGTGTCGACAAGAACGGAAAACCGAAGGCCAACTTCGAGCCGGGTGTCGATCTGCGCGCTCGCGTCACGGTCCTCGGCGAAGGACCGCGCGGGACGCTGACCGGTCGACTCATATCGCGCCTCGGGTTGGATGCCTCGAGCAATCCTCAGATTTATGCGGTGGGTGTCAAAGAGCTCTGGCGCGTTCCCAAAGGACAGGTCCCGGCCGGGCGCGTGTGGCACACGATGGGGCATCCGCTCGGCAGCCGCGCCTTTGGCGGCGGTTTCATCTATTGCATGAGCGACGAATTGGTCGACCTCGGATTTGTGGTCGGACTGGATTACGAAGATCCGCTGCTCGATCCGCACGAAGAGTTTCAGAAATTCAAGCAGCATCCCCTGGTGGCGCCGCTGTTGCGGGGCGGCAGCGTCCTTTGCTACGGCGCCAAGGCGATTCCTGAGGGGGGCTACTATTCCGTGCCGCGGCTGTACGGCGACGGCGTATTGATTGCAGGCGATTCGGGCGGTCTGCTCAACGCGATGCGGCTGAAGGGCATTCACCTGGCCGTCAAGTCGGGGATGCTGGCGGCCGAAACGATCCTCGAGGCGCTCGAGCAAAAAGACACGTCGGCCCGCGTGCTGGCCGGCTACCAGCAGCGCTACGAGCAGAGCTGGGCGGGCCGTGAGTTGTATCGCTCGCGCAATTTCCGCCAGGCCTACCAGTCCGGATTCTGGCGCGGCGTCGTGCACACGGGCCTGCAGATGGTCACCCGAGGACGCGGTGTTCGCAGCCGTTACCGGACGCGTCCTGGACACACCATGCTCCGAAAACTCGAGGAGTTTTACGGCAGCGCCTCGGTAGAGCGCCGGCGCATGGCGTTTGACGGCAAACTCACCTTTGATCGTCTGACGGATGTGTATTATTCAGGAACGGCCCACGAGGAAGATCAACCCTGCCATCTGATCATCACCGAGCCGGACATCTGTCACACGCGCTGCACGCGCGAGTTCGGCAATCCCTGCCAGTATTTTTGTCCTGCCGCCGTCTACGAAATGACCGGCGAGGGTGAGCAGGCGCGACTGCATATCAACTTCAGCAATTGTGTCCACTGCAAGACGTGCGACATCATGGATCCCTATCAGGTCATCCTTTGGACGCCGCCCGAAGGCGGTGACGGACCTGATTACAAGAACATGTGATGGTGGTTTCTCGCGCTAGACGTCCGGTCGACTTGCTGGTCTTTGATCTGGATGGGACGCTGATCGACTCGGCCATCGATATTTCCCGGGCGGTTAATTACGCGCTCGGGCGGCACGGCCTGGCCGAATTGCCGCTGGCGACAATCCGCACGTTCATCGGCGACGGCGCTCCGGTGCTGCTGCGTCGGGCATTGGATGCGGTGGGTTCCAGTCTGGACGTCGAGCCGGTGCTGTCGCAATGGCGAAGTTACTACCGCGATCATCTCCTCGATGACACCGTGCTGTGCCCGGGCGCAAGGGAAGTCCTCGAGTTATTCAAACACAAGAAACTGGCCGTGCTGACCAACAAGCCTGCCGAGCCGTCGGCGGCGATCCTGCGAGGGCTGGGCGTCGAGCAGTACTTTTTTTCCGTGATCGGAGGCGACAGCCTGCCGACACGCAAGCCGGATCCGCAGGGACTGCATCGAATTCTTGGTGAGTCGGCCGTGCCGGCAGCGCGAGCCGTTTTGGTAGGGGACTCGCTGGTCGACCTGGAAACGGCCCGCCACGCGAGCGTCACCAGTTGTATTGTCGCCAGAGGAATTGGGGCGTATACGTTCGACGGGCAGCGCGGCGATGTCGAAATCGATTCGTTGAAGGAGTTTTCGGATTGGTTCGAGTGAAACGATGAAAGCCGTTGTCATCGACCGGCATGGGGGACCGGAGGTCCTCGGCTATCGCGATGTCCCTGACCCGGTGCCTGGTCCGCTTGAAGTCGTCGTGCGGGTTCGAGCCTGCGCTCTCAACCACCTTGATTTGTGGATCCGTCAGGGCGTGCCAGGCGTGGTCCTTCCGCGCATTGTCGGCAGCGACGTGGCCGGAGAAATCGAACAGATCGGAAGCGGGGTAGCCGGCTGGAAAGCCGGGGATCGAGTTTTGATTTCGCCGGGGCTCTCCTGTGGGAATTGTCAGGCCTGCGCCAGTGGACAGGACAATTTGTGCCGGCAGTACTCGGTGCTCGGGATGATCTGGGACGGCGGCTACGCCGAGCGGGTAAGAATTCCGGCGGTCAATCTGATGCGGATGCCTTTGACGCTGTCGTTTGAACAGGCGGCAGCCGTGCCGCTGGTTTTTCTGACGGCTTGGCACATGCTGGTGGGAAGGGCCGCGGTGAGGCCTGGGGAGACCGTCCTGGTGCTGGGGGCTTCGAGCGGAGTCGGAAGCGCCGCCATTCAGGTTGGCCGTCTGATCGGTGCGCGCGTTCTGGCGACGGCCGGCGACGCCGAAAAGCGCAGTCTGGCCGAAAAACTTGGGTCCGAGGCCACATTCGATCATTACCAGCCGGGCTGGCCCGAGCAGGTCCGCGCCGCCAACGGCGGGCGGGGAGTCGACGTTGTCTTCGAACATGTTGGCGCCGCGACCTTCGAGCACAGCGTGGCGGTGCTGGCAACCGGCGGCAGGCTGGTGACGTGTGGCGCCACGTCCGGCGCCGAAGCCCGGGTGGACCTGCGCAAGCTGTTTTATAAACAGCTGAGCCTGCTCGGTTCGTTCATGGGCACGCGCGGGGAGATGCTTGAGGTCATGAAATTTGTGGAAGCGGGCCGGCTGCGGCCGGTTCTGGACCGGACCTTTGACCTGGCCCGGGCCGCCCAAGCCCAGCAGCACCTGTCCGACAGCCGGCACTTCGGAAAGGTCGTTTTGACCGTTGGTTGACTCAGTGGCCACTGACCACTGGCCACTGTGGCAAAAATTGTCCAAAAACCCAAGTTTCGGTGTTAAAATAAGCGATCTCGTACGTCCAGATTCGAATGTTTTGGGGTGCATCATGATGAAGCGTCGCCTGCCTATTCTTCTTAGTCTGCTGGGTCTGTTTGCGGTATTCGGCTGGGCCGAACCGCAGAAAGAAAAGAAGTCCTCGCCGCGCAAAGAGCGCGTTCAGCAAAACGAGAATCGGCAAAGCGAAGAAATCAACAAATATTTCAAGAAGTGGATCGAAGAAGATGTATTTCACATCATTGCTCCCGAAGAGAAGGACGTCTTCAAGAAGCTGACCACGGTCGAAGAGAAGGAAAAGTTCATCGAGCAGTTCTGGCTGCGCCGCGATCCCGATCCGCGCACGGCGCTCAACGAATTCCAGGAAGAGCACTTCCGCCGGATTGCCTATTCCAATGAGCGTTACAGCAGCGGCAAACCGGGCTGGATGACCGACCGCGGCCGCATCTATATCATTCATGGGCCGCCGTCCAACATCGAGTCGCATCCAAGCGGCGGCAGCTACAACCGTGAGATCCACGAAGGCGGCGGGACGACTTCGACATTTCCGTTTGAAAAATGGTGGTACCGGCACCTGGACGGCGTTGGCGACGACATCGAACTGGAGTTTGTAGACCCGACCATGAGTGGCGAGTATCGGCTGGCCCTGAGTCCCGACGAGAAAGATGCGCTGCTGTTTGTGCCCGGCGCCGGGTTGACGCTCAATGAAGAAATGGGTCTTTCCAAGAAAGAAGACCGGCCTTTCTTCAATCCGGGCAATCGCGATAATCCGGGCTACGTCACGCGCGCCAAGGATCAGCCTTTCCAGCGCTACGAGACCTTCGTCAACGTTCAGCGCGCCCCGCAGATTAAGTTCACCGACCTGCAGCAGATGGTCAACGTCAACATTTCCTACAACAGTCTCTCGTTTAAGGTGCGCTCTGATTTCGTCCGCCTAAACGAACGGCAAGTCGTCGTGCCCGTGACCGTCGAGTTGCAAAACAGCGCATTGAAGTTCAACCTGACCGAGGACGTCCAGACTGCCACGCTGAACGTCTACGGACTGGTCAAGAGCCTGCAGGGAAAGATCGTCGCCGAGTTCGAGGATACGATTCGGGCCGATTATCCCACTGTCGCTTTCGAGCAGGGCCGTAAGTCAAAATCGATGTACCAGAAGACGCTGACACTCGATGCCGGCACGCGCTACCGCCTCGATCTGGTTGTCAAGGATCTCAACAGCGGCAACGTCGGTGTCGTAAGCGACGTGCTGGTAGCACCGCGCTATCAGGCCGAGGAATTGACGTCCAGCTCGGTCATCCTCGCCAACTTCATGCGCGCCTTGCCGGAGATTCCCAAAGACAACCAGATGTTTGTCCTGGGCGATCTGTGGATCCGGCCGGCCGTCCACGCGCGCTTTTCGCGGGAAGATCCGCTCTGGGTGTACCTGCAGATCTACAACGCCTCGGTCGACCAACAGACGCTGCAGCCATCCTTGGAAGTCCGCTACGAGATTCGCGTGGGCGATCGCGTCATCAAGGCGTTTGAAGACAGCGCCGGCGCCTCGGTGCAATTTGCGTCAGGCCAGCGCGTCGTGCTGACACATCAATTCGGCCTGTCCGATGTGGAGACAGGCAAGTATCAGGTGCGAATCCAGATCAAGGACAAGACCAGCGGCAAGACGATGACCGCCAACTCGGAGTTCGAGGTGGTCACAGCGTCCTAGTGGCAAGTGGCAAGTGGCACGAATACAAGTGGGCTCCTACTTTCAGAAGACCGGCCATTGTTCACCGCCGATTACTCGGCAACCCTGACCCCTGACCCCTGAAGCCTGAAGCCTGAAGCCTGGAGCCTGACCCCTGATTTTTTCGTACATCCGGCACCTCTCCCGTAATAGTAGGCCAAACCAAAACCAAAGGAGAGCCCATGTCGCCCAGAAACCTGCAACTGCCCGCCGAGACACCCGTTCGGCCGCTGACCGACGAACAACTCCGCGATGTCTATGGACCCGGCATCCAGATCAGCCGGGTTGGCCGTTTCAACTTGATTCACCTCGATACGCCTTCGCCCGAACTGAGCTCGCGGCGGGAAACTGAATTCGATCCCGACCGCGAATTTCCCGACGATTGCCCGATCTGCAAGCGGATGAAAGAAGCCGGCTGCGACGTCGTCTACGACGACAGCGACGAAGACGAAGACTGATCCCATCAGCGCCGCGAACCAACATTACCGCGAGCCAACAGAGCCGCGAACAACGTGAGTGGTGAGATTTCGACCCAAGCGATTTTTTTGGGAACGGCACACACTGCCGGCGAGGGTGTGAAGAATCGCCGCGCCGCTGTTGGCGACACAATGAACGGTGCCGCGAGCGACGCGAGCGGGTCGGCTGCGCTCATTCGGTCAGATAGTGCGAGTAAGTAACATCAATCTCAAATAGCCCGCTAGTCGTGGCCGGTGGCACGGACCCGCTC
>JBPCNK010000244.1:0-22348 GCA_051001345.1 Acidobacteriota bacterium
CCACCGTGAGGAGCGGGCCGGCAGATTGAGCGTGGCAAGCCGCAACCAAAGTCGGCAGCGGGCAGTAGGCAGCGTCGCCGGCATACGGCCTGCGGCATACGGCATACGGTTGCAGCGGTGATTTGCCAATGATCCGGACGTCAATTCCCCGCCATCAATCGCTGCCGAATACTCTCCTCCATGCGTTCCGACAGCCGGACAACACGAGCCAGCGTATCGAGCATGCCTTCGTTCCGCAGTGTCTCGACAGAGACTTCCTGCGTGGCCGAAAAAAAGAACGTTTCAATGCGGTCGTTGAACTGCTCGACCTCGCGATACAGGAAAGTGGAATAGGACTGCACCAGGGACCAATCATCAAAGCCGGGAATCGTCAACTCGGTCTTCTTCTTGACGCGCACGGCGGAAAAAATAAATGCCAGGCTTCCCTGCAGATCTTCGGCCAGCGCGCGCGTGCGCTTCAGCAGAGTGAGAGTCTGGGCCAGAGAGCGCTGATTCTCCGGCGCGTTCTTGCCCTTCTCCTTTTGAAGCTCCTTGCAAATCTGCCGGACGCTGCTGGCGCGCTGAAGCATTTCGTCGGTACGCTTGAAAGTCTGTTCGACCAGCGAGTCGATCTGGCGGTCGATCAAGTTCTCGCGAAACGTGTCGTTCCCTTCTGGGCTGCCGCCGTTGGGTTGATACAAGGTGAGGAAGTATTCGCGAATGGCGGGATTCTCACGGGCCACAGCACTGGTCTTGCGAACCTGGGGTCGTTCCTTCAAGGGGTGGCCTTTTCCATCCGGCGTTTGAGCCCACAGGGATGTCATTATCAACAGCAGTGTCAGGAAAATGGGCCCTTGTCTCATAGTCTGCGACCGTCACAACCAAAGAGCCGCGCCCAGGACCACCGCCAAAGCAACGCGATACCAAACGAAGGGGCGAAGCGTTCGCTGTTGCAGGTACACGAGCAGGAACCGGATGCAGAAAAATCCGACTACTGCCGAGGTTATTATACCTACAATCATCAGGACAACCCCAAAACCGCCCATCGTCATCAACGTGTCCGGCTCGGCGACTTGTCCACGCCACGCCTGGAAGAGCTTAACAAACTGCAGAAGTACGGCGCCGGCGGTGATCGGCCCGCCGATCAGAAACGAGAAGCGCGCAGCCGAGGCGCGATCGACCCGCCGAAAAATCGCAGCCGTGATCGTAATGCCCGAGCGGGACACACCCGGTACCAAAGCCAACGCTTGGAACAGCCCAATAAACAGCACGTCTCTCCAACCAAGATCCTGCAGTGTGCGCACCTGCGTGCCCCGCTGGTCAGCCCAACCCATCAGCAGTCCAAAGCCGAGCGTTGTAAAGACGATGATAGTGGGGTTGCGTAATTCCTGTTCAATCTGATGACCCAGCAGAGCGCCCACCAGCGCTGCCGGAACGGTTGCCACTGCAATCTGGAAGGCCAGCCGGGCCGAAGGGTCATCCCGTTCCCCCTTCAACCAGCGCCACAAACCGGAAACGATCAGCATCCATTCGCCGCGGAACACCATGGCGATGGCTATGAGCGTACCCGCGTGCAAGGCGACATCAAAACTCAACCCGAGATGTTTCCATCCCAGCAGGTAGGGGATCAGCACCAGATGCGCCGAACTGCTGACAGGCAGAAACTCCGTGATTCCCTGCGCGATGCCGAGTATAACGACCTGCAAAAATTCCACCCAACCTCCGCGAACAAGTTGGAGCCATCTTACTACCGACCGCAATGGCATTCACCGCAGAGGCGGTGGGACAGGCTTCCAGCCTGTCGTTCGCAATAAACAAATACAGACAGGCTGGAAGCCTATCCCACTCCCTATTTTTGCAAGCAGCCGACTGTGCCCAACAGTTTCGACTGTGGTAGAGTGCCCCATGGAACGCCAAACCATCCTCGTTCTCGATTTCGGCGGGCAATACACCCAACTGATTGCGCGCCGTGTCCGTGAGTGTTCGGTCTACTGCGAGATTCTCCCTTTCAACGCGTCGGCCGAAGAAATCCGACGGCGTGACCCAGCTGGCATCATCTTGTCGGGAGGACCCGAATCGCTTTCCGAACCTGCCGCGCCACGACCCGACCCCGCAATTCTCGACCTGAAACGGCCCGTTCTTGGAATCTGCTATGGAATGCAGTGGCTCGCTGACCATCTTGGCGGCGAACTCGCTGCCAGTTCCCGGCGTGAATTCGGCCGAGCCCAGCTGCAGCTTGCGGTCGCTCCGGAGGCGCGCGCCTGCCGTGCGCAAACCGACCGCGCCAATTCAAAAGCGAGCGCGACAGCCGCGCTCCCAGGCCCGCCAGACCTTTTTCAAAATCTCCCCGACTCCATGATCGTATGGATGAGCCATGGCGATCGCGTCGAGAAAGTCCCGGCGGGGTTTCACGTCACGGCAAGGACGGATTCCACGGTCGCCGCCATGTCCAATCCAGGCCAACGGCTTTTCGGTATTCAGTTTCATCCCGAGGTTGTGCACACTCCGCAGGGGAAACAAATCCTTCGAAACTTTGTGTCCGAGATCTGCGGCTGCCGCGGCGACTGGACGATGCGCTCGTTTGTCGACGAATCGGTCAGCGCCATCCGCGGCCAGATCGGCACTGAGCAGGCCGTGTGCGGCCTCAGCGGCGGGGTGGATTCTACGGTGGCTGCCGTTCTGGTCCAACGGGCCATCGGCGACCGTTTGCATTGTATCTTCGTCAACAATGGCCTGCTGCGCAAACAGGAATTCGAATCCGTTCTAGAAGCATTCCGCGACAATCTCCATTTGAACGTCACGGGCGTCGACGCCTCCGGCCGGTTCCTGGACCGGTTGCGCGGCGTGGTTGACCCCGAGGAGAAGCGCAAAATTATCGGTGAGGATTTTATTCGAGTTTTTGAAGCCGAGGCCAACCGTCTCGGGACAATTCGGTTTCTGGTTCAGGGAACACTCTACCCGGACGTCATCGAGTCGGTATCGGTCAAGGGTCCTTCGGCGGTCATCAAGTCTCACCACAACGTGGGCGGGTTGCCCGCTGATATGAATTTGCTTCTGGTTGAGCCATTGCGCGAGCTGTTCAAAGATGAGGTCCGGAGCGTCGGTCGCGAGCTCGGTCTGCCCGATCTGTTTATCCAGCGACAGCCCTTTCCCGGCCCGGGCCTGGCCGTTCGCATTCTGGGCGACATCACACCCGAGCGGCTCGCCCTGTTGCGCGAGGCCGACGCCATCGTCGATATGGAGATCCGTCGCGCTGGCCTCTATGATTCGATCTGGCAGTCATTCGCCGTGTTGCTGCCAGTCAAGACTGTGGGAGTCATGGGCGACGGACGCACGTACGAAAACGTCGTGGCCGTGCGGGCCGTCCACAGCCAGGATGGCATGACGGCCGACTGGGTGCAGCTTCCTTATGACGTCCTCGGCCGTATTTCTACTCGAATCGTCAACGAAGTCCGCGGCGTCAATCGGGTCGTCTACGATATTAGTTCCAAACCACCTAGTACCATTGAGTGGGAATGACAATCATGATTCACAAACTGGGGATTGGGGATTGGGGATTGGGGATTGAATTTCGGATTGGGGATTGGGGATTGCGGAGTTGATTGACGATTGTGGGTTGGAGGATTGGGGATTTTATTGCGGATTTTGGATTGGGGTTGCAGTTGATTGAGGATTGTGGGTTGGAGGATTGGGGATTTCATAGCGGATTCTGCGTCCCGCGAAGCGCAAATAATAAAAGTACATCTATGATCACCCAATCCACAATTCCCCAATCCGAAATCGTCAATCAACTCCGCAATCCGCAATCCCCAATCCAAAATTTAATCCCCAATCCCCAATCCCCAATTGAAAGCCCCAATTTGAAACCACTCAACTTTCTGTATGATTGCTTCTGAAAAATGAAACAATTCGTTCACCTCCACACGCACTCCGATTTCAGCCTACTCGACGGCGCCTGTAAGCTGGATCGGCTGCTCGAGCGCGCAGCCGAATTGGAGATGCCGGCGCTGGCGCTGACCGACCACGGCAATCTTTTCGGCGCCGTCCAGTTTCATCAGCAGTCCGTCAAGCAGGGCGTCAAGCCCATCATCGGATGCGAAGTGTATGTGGCCCGCGAAGGGCGGGCGAGCCGTTCTGGACGGGGCGACAACACCAACCACCTGGTGCTTTTGGCTACCAGCGCCACCGGCTATGCCAACCTGAGCCGCCTGGTGTCGCTGGCCTACTTGGAAGGGTTCTATTACAAGCCCCGCATCGACAAGGAACTACTGGCCGCCCACAGCGAGGGATTGATCGGACTTTCGGCCTGTTTGAAGGGGATTGTGGCCGGTCACTTGGTGCGCGAGCAATTCGCAGAAGCGGAAATCGAGGCGATGGCGCTGGCCGACATTCTTGGCAAGGGCAACTTTTATTTGGAACTGCAGGACCACGGCATCGATGAGCAGCGTCAGATCAATCCGCACATGGTCCGCCTGGCTCGAAAACTGGCCCTACCCGTAGTTGCCACCAACGACTGCCACTACCTGACCCAGCAGGACTCCTTTGCCCACGACGTGCTGCTGTGCATTCAGACTGGAAAGACCATCAACGACCCCAACCGGATGCGCTATAAGGGTGACCAGTTCTACTTTAAGACGGCCGAAGAGATGTACCGTATCTTCGGAGAAGTTCCCGATGCGCTGACCGCAACGGTCGATATCGCCGAACGCTGCAATTTCACACTGGATACGACCCGCAAGCACCTGCCGCACTTTGAAGTACCGGCCGACTACACCGTCGACCAGTACTTTGAAAAAGTCGTGCGCGAAGGCTTCGACAAACGGATGCCCTATCTCCACGATCTGGCTGCCCGCAATCTCCTGCGCACGCCCATCGATCAGTATCGCCCGCGTTTGGATGCGGAAATCCAGATGATCCGGCGGATGCAGTTTCCAAGCTATTTCCTGATCGTCTGGGATTTCATCCGGTTTGCCCGGGAGCGCGGCATTCCGGTGGGACCTGGCCGCGGTTCGGCAGCCGGCAGCCTCGTCTCCTATTGCCTGCAGATTACCGACATCGACCCGCTGCAGTATGGACTCCTGTTTGAGCGTTTCCTGAACCCCGAACGGGTCAGTCCGCCCGACATCGACATTGATTTTTGCATGGATCGCCGCAGTGAAGTGATCGAGTACGTGACACAGAAGTACGGCCGCGAAAATGTCTGCCAGATCATCACCTTTGGCACGATGGCCGCGCGCGGCGCAGTCCGGGATTGCGGCCGCGGCCTGGACATTCCTTACGCCGAGGTCGATCGCATCGCCAAGATGATTCCGCCCGTGCTGGATGCCACACTGGACAAGGCCCTCAAGGAAGTCCCGCAGCTCAAGGAAGCCCTATCGGACGCGCGCGTCGCGCAGTTACTGGAAGTAGCGCGCCGTCTGGAAGGACTGGCACGGCACGCTTCGACCCACGCCGCCGGCGTGGTCATCGCGCCCCGGCCGCTGATCGAACTTGTCCCGCTGTTTAAGTCCAACAAAGACGAAATCATGACGCAGTTTGCCATGGGCGACGTCGAGAAGCTCGGACTGCTCAAGATGGACTTCCTCGGACTGGCAACCTTGACGATTATCCACAACGCGTTGGCGCATATCCGGCGCAATCGCGGCGTCGAGCTCGATCTTTCCACGCTGCCGCTGACCGATGAGAAGACTTTCCAGTTGTTTTGCGACGGCCGCACCGACTGTATTTTTCAGTTTGAAAGCTCGGGCATGAAGGACATTTTGCGCCGGCTCAAGCCTGACCGGTTCGAAGACCTGATCGCTCTCAACGCGCTGTACCGGCCTGGACCGATCCAGGGCGGCATGATCGACGACTTCATCAAACGCCGCCACGGCAAGGGCGAAGCCCGTTATGACTCCCCGCAGATGGAAGAGATTCTCAAGGAGACTTACGGAGTCATCGTCTATCAGGAACAGGTCATGCAGGTGGCCAGCCGTTTGGCGGGGTTTACCATGGGGCAGGCCGACGAGTTGCGCCGCGCCATGGGAAAGAAAAAGGCCGACGCTATGGTCGCCCAGCGCCGCAAGTTCATCGACGGATGCGTGGTTAACAAGATCAAGGAGAAAACCGCAGCAAAAATCTTCGAATTGATGGAACAGTTTGCAAGCTACGGCTTCAACAAATCTCACAGCGCCGCCTACGCGCTGCTGGCCTATCAGACGGCCTATCTAAAAAGCCATTATTCGGTTGAGTTTATGGCAGCCGTTTTGACCAACGAAATGAGCAACACGGACAAAATGGTGAAATATCTGGCCGAGTGCAAAGAAATGGGCATTCGTGTCCTGCCTCCCGACATCAATACCAGCGACCTCCACTTCATGCCCGACGGGGATGGGATTCGTTTTGGTCTGGCTGCCATCAAGAACGTCGGCGAGGCGGCCATCTCATCGATTCTGGAGACCCGCAAACGCGTCGGATCCTTTACTTCGATTTTTCCTTTTTGTGAAGCCGTCGATCTGCGGACGATCAACAAGCGGGTCCTGGAAAGCCTGATCAAGTCCGGAACTTTCGACGCGTTCGGCGCCAGACGCTCGCAGTTGATGCTGGCCGTCGACCGGGCCATGGAAACCGCGCAGCGCCAGCAGCGCGACGCGCAGATGGGGCAGCGCGGCCTATTCGGGACGTCGGCCGCCGAACAAGCGGCTTCTCCGGAACCATTGCCGGAGGCGGCGGCGTGGAGCGAGACCGAGCAACTCGCCTACGAAAAGGAGACGTTGGGATTCTACGTGACCGGCCATCCGCTAAGCCACTATGCAGCCGAGGTGCGTCACTTTTCCAACTGCACGGTGGAGTCGCTGCAGGAGAGCAATGCCCCGTCTACGGTAGCGCTGGGCGCTTTGGTTGCATCGATTCGCGCGGTCAAAACCAAAAAGGGCGACTGGATGGCGTACGTCCGCGTCGAGGATCACAGCGGATCGGCGGAAGTTGTCATCTTCCCCGCTCTGTACACGGGAGCCGCATCTTTTCTGGTCAACGACGCCGCCATCCTGGTGCGCGGCCGGCGCGAACTGGACGACAGCGGTGTCCGGATTATCGCCACCGAAGTTCTTCCGCTCAAAGATGTCTGGAGCGGCTCGCTGCAATCTATTAGGATTAGAGTCGAGACAGGTCGCTGTCAGATCGACGACGCCGATCGCCTGGATTCGCTGTTGCGCCAGCATCCAGGGCGCTGCGACGTCCAGTTCGAGTTGGGCGCCGGCCAGTACCGCGTTCAGCTGGTTCCACGCGAGCCGCTGCAGGTGGCGGCCAACGCCGACCTGGTGCAGCGCATCGAGGGGATCTGCGGACCCGGATCCGTGGTGGTGCAACGATGAGCGACGATTCCAGGCGCGACAAGATCGAGACATTTCATCCGGCCGGCCTGAGCGCCTGGGAGAAGGTCAAGCTGGCGCGCCACGAAGACCGTCCCTACATGCTCGACTATGTCGAGCGGCTCTTTTCCAGTTTCGACGAAATCCACGGTGACCGAAAGTTCCAGGATGACCCGGCATTGGTTTGCGGGATGGCCTTTTTCGACGACCTGCCGGTGATGGTAATCGGCCAGCAGAAGGGCCGCAACATGCAGCAGCGGCTTTACCGCAACTACGGCATGCCCAAACCCGAGGGGTATCGCAAGGCGTTGCGCGTAATGAAAGTAGCCGAAAAGTTCAAGCGGCCCATTATCAGCATGATCGATACGCCGGGCGCCTACCCGGGCATCGGCGCCGAAGAACGCGGCCAGGCCGAGGCCATCGCTCATAATCTCCGCGAAATGTCGGTGCTGCAGGTTCCAATCGTAGCCGTCGTTCTGGGAGAAGGCGGCAGCGGCGGCGCGCTGGCTATCGGAGTGGCCGACCGCGTCCTGATGCTGGAGAACTCGATTTACTCGGTCATCTCACCGGAGAGTTGCTCGGCGATTCTGTGGAAGGACCAACTGCACGCCGCTGAGGCCGCCGACGGTTTGAAGATCATTCCCGAAGAACTAAGAAAATTCGATCTGATCGACGAGATCGTTCCGGAGCCCCCCGGCGGCGCCCAAAACGACCACAACACGGCCGCGCAGCTTGTCGGCGTCGCTCTGCACCGCCACCTCACTGAGCTGTCGGCTCTCCCCGTTGACTTTCTGCTCGAAGCCCGCTACCAAAAATTCCGCAAAATGGGCGTCTTCACCGAAGCATAGCTTTCAAGTGGCAAGTGGTCAGTAGCACGAATACAAGGAAGGGGATAGTAAGTATGCACAGGGCTCCGCCCTCACAGCGTAATGCAGACGACGCAGCGCCTACAAGGAAAAGCAAAAAGCAGTCACGAATTACACGAATGAACTCGAATGACCCGAACGCTCGTAGGCCGATCGTACACGGTTGGCAATGCCCCTTTTGAACCAGAGAGCAAATGCCTATCAGCGGATTTCGGGTTCATTCGTGTAATTCGTGACTGCTTTTGCTTTTCTTTTCACTCATTCAGCCATAAACCGTCGCGCGGGCGATGGAAAGTCGACGTTGCCATTTACAGAAAACAAGGGACAGAGCCCCTGTGAAACCTTCGCATTTCGCTACGATTCTCGCTGACGCCTTCGTTCTACCGGCCCGCGAAATTCGGGTCGCGGCACTGTTGGCGCTCCGTCGCCGGTTCGGCGCTGCCTACTGCCTATTGCCGGCTGCCGGCTTCTGCTGCTTGAGCTCTTCTACCAACTCATCGGCCTGGTAAATCTTGCGCAGCACTTCCACAATCGCCGCGCTGTGCACCGATACGGCGCGGTTGGTGGTATCGTCGTAGACGTAGTTTCCCACCAGGCTTTCAATATTGCCGTCAAAAATGAGGCCCACCAGTTCCCCGTTTCGGTTGATCACCGGCGAACCGGAGTTGCCGCCGATAATGTCGGCTGTGCAGACAAAATTCAGCGGTGTCGACAGGTCCAGTTGGTCTTTGCGTTTGATATACCGTTCGGACAGGTCAAACGGGGGTTTGCCGCCGAAACTATGGCTGCGGTCGTACAAGCCGTAAAACGTAGTCTTGGGCGGCGCCACCGTGCCGTTCATGGGGTAGCCTTTGACCGTTCCGAAGGTAAGCCGCAATGTAAAGGTCGCATCCGGTGCGCTGGATTTGCCATAGACGGCAAAACGGGCCTTGCCAATCTTTTCACTGGCGGCCGTTTCAACACTCTCCACATTGTCTTCATACCACTTGCGCATTTCACGCACGTATGGATCGGCCTTGCGGGCCAGCGTGACAAGCGGATCCTTTGACGAAGCTACGGCCGCCTCGCCGCCCTCAACGAGCGACTTGCGCACTGCGGCATCCGTGAGCCGTGTCCCTGCAATGGCTTCTCGCGCCACCTCGGCGGGAGAACGGCCGCCCAGCACGGCTTGAATGAAGGTGTCCTTTGGCCCTAGTTCCTCAAGCGACTGCTGCAACGCATCGGCCAGAAGTTCCTGCGCCATTTCCGGGTAGAGCGGCGCCGGTGAGAAAAGCTGAAATCGTAACGATTCCAATTGCGATTCGTGGAACCCCTCGAGACGTTCCGCGTCAGGTTTCTTCACCTCGGCCACGTACTGCACGAGGTTCAAGGCCAGGCCAGCCAGTTGCGACCCGCGCAGCGCGCGGAACCGGCGCTGTTTCAACGTCTCGATGTCCTTCTTCTGAGCTTCTGAAACAGCATCCCAGGCGGCTCCATACTCTTTGCTCCACTCGGGATGGGCGGCCACGCGCGAACGGAACTCCCGTTCAAAGTGCTGCTGTTTGGACATCAGGTTCTTGTCTTGCAATCCCTGCAATTCACCCTTAAATGCCTTGAGCGTATTTTCCAGACTAAAAATCAGGCCAGCGGCCTGACGCTCCTGTTCCTTTCCGCGCTTGGAATAGTTCCGCAGAACTTCGAGACGGCGATTGATCGTGGCCAGTGTGGATGGGAAAAAATGATCGCGCTGGCGTTCCAATTGCGCTACCGTCTTCAATCTTTCTGTCGAGCCAGGGTGGCCCGCTACAAAGACCAGGTCGCCGTCGGCGGCCCCGTTGGCGCTCCATTTCAGGTAGTGAGTGCTTGCAAGCGGTTTGTCGCCTTCGTAAACGCGAAACAGGGCAAAATCGAGGTCGTATCGCGGGTACGTGAAGTTATCCGGATCGCCGCCAAAGAAAGCGGCTTGTTTCTCCGGGGCAAACACCAGTCGAACGTCCGCTTGTAGCGGTATAGCCAGTACTCGCTGCCCTGGTAAAGCGTCACCACGTCGGAGCGCAATCCGCTTGCGTCGAGGCTCTCCTTTTCAACTTCGGCAATTTCTGCGTTGCGCGCCTTTAGGGCCTCTTTGTCAGAGAGACCCTTTCGAACAGACCCAAGCACGCGCGACGTGACGTCTTGCATAGCGGTCAGGACGTTTACTTCCAGGTCCGGACACTTGAGTTCCTCGCTCTCGCGGCGCGCGTTAAAACCGTCGGCCATGTAGTCTTTTTAGGCGGATGACACTTTCTGCAACTGGCCCGACGCCACGTGATGATTGGTCAAAAGCAGGCCGCGCGGGCTCACAAAGGAACCGGACCCGCCGTCATTTAGGCGCGCGCTCGACAAGCGGACGTGGTCAAGCCACTGCTGCGTGGGGGTAAACCCGTATCGTTCCTGAAGCTGTTTGAGCGGCACGTTGTCAAACGTCCACATGCCCTCGTCGGCAATGCCCGACGAGGTCGCCACAACCAGAAGGGTTAGAAAGGTGAATGGTCTCATAATCGTCCTGATGCTCTCTTTCCGTATTTGTCGTTTAGCCAGCCTGGAAGCTGCCAATTTGCCAGATTTTCAACTCCGCGGCGATTGCGCACGCGCCATTCGCTGCTAGAGTAAATAGTATGGATGAAAAAACGCTTACACACGCAAACTGTGGCGGCAAAATACGGCGCGATCCGACAACATTGCACTACATCTGTGAGCGCTGCAACGCTGAGGCCGATTCGCAGATCAGCGCCGGGGATGTTACCGCGGGCAAACCCGAAGAAGTAACCCTCTGCAACTCACACAGCGACAAGTTTTGATTCAGCACGCAACTAGTGGCCTGTAGCATCTGAATTGATACCAACAATATTGATCCGCCTCCGCAGGCTGCATAGGAAAACTGGGGCCGATTTTTGACCAGCTTCACCACAGAGACACAGAGGACACAAGAGGAACACAGAGAAAAGCGGGCTTACGAGTCTTATGAACTTCGATCGCAGCATCGCTGACTGCATCATTATTGTTAGGTTCGTCGACATGCATACTTTGAATTACGGACAGCCGGTCGTTTGTACGAAGTTTTTCTCTGTGCTTTCTCTGTGTCCTCTGTGTCTCTGTGGTGAAGCCGTTTTCCACTGCACTGCAAAGCGTCACTAGAACATTGTTGTTGGTATCAATTCAGATGTTACAGTCCACTAGAGGGGGCGTTTTGTAAGCGAGTGGGCAATCAGTGGCAACATCCTGAATTAGATTCGTTTGAAACTTTTCAAGACGTCGTAGGTGCCCATCCGCAAAATGATTGGGCGGCCGTGCGGGCACGTGGTGGGGTTTTTTGTCTTGAAGAGCGCGTCCAGCAACCACTGCATTTTTTCCAGCGCCAGGGGAGTGTTGACCTTGATGGCTGCTCTACACGCTATCGAGGCGGCAACGCGGTCCTGGATCTGCTCAAGCGACGGGGCATCGCCCTCGGCTCCGACCGCATCGACAATGTCCCGCAGTAGAACATTCAAGTCCACTTGACCGGCTGAGGCCGGGACTGCTTTGACTACGATCGTATTCCCGCCGAACGGTTCGACCTCAAAGCCATTGCGTTCCAGTTCAGGCAACAGCTCCGGCAATAGGGCTTTCTGCTCGAGGCTCAGCTCGACAGTTTCCGGAATCAACAGTTGTTGGCGTGTGACATGCCCGGATTGCAGTTCTTCGAGGACACTCTCATAGAGCACGCGCTCGTGGGCCACATGCTGGTCGACGATGAAAATCTGCTGGCGGTCGGCCGCTACAATGAAACTCTCCAGAAACTGTCCGAGTGGGCGGGGCTGTGAAATTTCTTCCGCAGACTCAATGGCGATCGAGCCGTGCAACATGGAGACTGTCGCGGCTTCAGATGGTGTCGGGGACAGGGATGGATAACGCAGCGCTTCCTGCCTCCGATCGGGCCCGGCCAGCATCGCGTGGTACTGCCATGGTTCTCCGTGTGCGCGCGGCGTGGACTCCGGCGCTCGGAACAATGCCGCCGGGCCGACGCTGCCGGTCTCGACCGGCTGGCCGGATGAAATGGCACGATCGAGGCCCGCGCGAATCAGCAGAAAAACGGAGGATGAATCCCGAAAGCGGACTTCGACCTTGCTGGGGTGGACATTGACGTCGACGTCTTCAGGAGGAATCTCCAAAAACAGCAGCACGACCGGAAACACACCTTGCGGCAGCAACGGGCGGTAGAACTGCTGTGCCGCCTGCGCCAGGATGCGGTCACGAACTACTCTTTGGTTGACAAAGTAATACTGCGTGTTGCGGGTGCCCCGTTGCTCGTGCGGCAAGGATACAAAGCCGAAGACTCGCAACGATCCGACGCGCGTATCGACCTCCACCAGGTTGTCCAGGAAGCGCTCCCCAAAAATCTGGAAAATCCGCTCGCGCAGCGAGTTGGCCGGCGCCAGGTCAAAAGTCGCTTGGGCGCCCTGCGTAAACCGAAAATGCCTTTCAGGATAGGCCAGAGCGTAGTGTGTGATCTGCCGGGTGATGTGTCCCAGCTCGGTTGTGACCGTCTTCAGGAATTTCTTGCGGGCAGGAACGTTGAAAAACAAATCCTCGACGATGATCTCGGTTCCCCGCGGCCAGGCAATCTCGCGCACACTCTGCTGGACACCTCCCTCAATCCTCAGCTCGGTGCCGGCGCTCGGCGGTAGCCCCTCTGAACATTCAACGGTCTTGAGAGTCAGCCGGGAAACCGAGGCGATCGAAGGGAGGGCTTCGCCACGAAAGCCGAGCGTATCGAGGTGATCCAGGTCGGACAGCTCGGAGATCTTACTGGTAGCGTGGTGCTCAAAAGCCAGCAGCGCGTCCTCCCGGCCCATGCCGATACCGTCGTCGCGAACTACAATCCGCTGCTTGCCTCCTGCCAGCACTTCGATCTCAATGAATCGACCACCCGCGTCAAGCGCGTTCTCCACGAGCTCTTTGACCACCGAGGCGGGGCGCTCGACAATCTCTCCGGCCGCAATCTTGTTGGCCAGAATATCGGGCAGGACCCTAATCCGCGGCATCGTCGATCCGTATGTGCAGCTCGCGTAACTGGGTCGGGCTTACTTCCGAAGGCGAGTCCGATAAGAGGTCGACGCCTCGGGCCGTCTTCGGAAAGGCGATGACATCGCGGATCGAACGTTCGCCGGCCAGCAGCATCATGATCCTGTCGAGTCCAAAAGCGATGCCGCCGTGCGGCGGTGTTCCATAGCGCAGCGCCTCGAGAAAAAAACCGAATTTGCGCTGGGCTTCTTCATCGCTCATGCCAAGCGCCCTGAAGACTTGCTCCTGAACGTCGGCCTGAAAAATCCGGATCGAGCCTCCCCCTATTTCTGTTCCATTGAGAACCAGATCGTAAGCCTTGGCGCGAACACTGGCGGGCTTGGATTGGAGAATCCCCAGGTCGTCGTCGACCGGCGACGTGAAAGGGTGATGACAGGCGGCGAAGCGGCCGCCTTCAGCATCCCATTGCAGCAACGGAAAATCATGGACCCAGCAGAATGCGTACTTGTCGGCGGGCACCGTTCCTGTCTTTTTGGCTAGATGAAGGCGCAACGCTCCGAGCGATTCGGCGACAATCAACGCCGGACCGGCAACGATCAGAAGCAGGTCGCCGTCGACGGCGCCCGCCAGCGTCAAGGCTTGCTGAAGTTCTTCGACCCGCACCGCTTTCGAAAAGGATGACTTGATTTCCGCGCCGCTGCGTCGGATCCAGGCCAGACCTTCGGCGCGGTAGGTCTTTACGACGTCACCCAGCTCTTCGACTTCTCTGCGCGACCAGGCCGCGCCGCCCGGCAGCACAACTCCCTTGATCCTTCCCTGCTGCTCGAGGATCCCGCGGAATACGGCGAACTCCGTCTGGGCAAACGCGGCAGCCACGTCGCGGAGTTCCATGCCAAAGCGCGTGTCGGGTTTGTCTGACCCGAATCGCTCCATCGCGTCGGTGTAGGTCAACCGCGGAAAAGGGATTGCAGCGTTCACCCCGGCTAACGTAAACACGCGGGCGATCATCGGCTCGATCAACTCGAACACCGTCTCGATCTGCGGAAACGACATTTCGATATCGATCTGGGTGAATTCCGGCTGCCGGTCGGCGCGTAGATCTTCGTCTCGGAAGCAACGGACGATCTGAAAATAGCGGTCAAAACCGGAGATCATCAGCAACTGCTTGAACAACTGCGGAGACTGCGGAAGCGCGTAAAAATGCCCGGAATACAACCGGCTGGGCACCAGGTAGTCTCGTGCGCCCTCGGGTGTCGATTTGGTCAGGAATGGTGTTTCGATTTCCAAGAATCCGCGCGAGTCCAGGTAATTGCGGATTTCCATGGTTACGCGGTGACGCAGCGCAAAGTTGCGCTGCATTCGAACACGGCGCAAATCCAGATACCGATACTGGAGGCGCAATTCCTCGGACGCCGGCTCATCTTCGTTGACCGGGAAAGGCGGGGTCTTAGATCGGTTCAGAACATGAAGACGATCGACTGCCACCTCTATCGTCCCGGTCTCGAGAGCAGAATTGACGGTTTCATCGGTCCGGGTGAGAACACGTCCTTCGACGGCAACCACAAATTCGGGGCGCAAGGATTTGGCCCTTTCCATCACTTCAGAGTTTTCTTCGCTACGAAGGACCAACTGGGTAATGCCGGACCTGTCCCGCAGATCCAGGAAGATCAGGTTTCCGAAGTCGCGCCTGCGGTCAATCCAGCCCATCAGTACGACGGAACGATCGACATCGGCCTTGCGTAGTTCTCCGCAGAGGTGTGTGCGTCGTAGCGATCCCAGTTGGTCTAACATTACCTCTCCGAATTATTCGCTGGCAGTGCCGTGCCCGGAAGGGTACGGCCTATTTGTTTCACACGCAGACCATCCGATGGGCAATCCGATGACGGCCACGAGCACGACCACGTGCACGACCACGCCCTGACTCCTGACCCCTGAAGCCCGACCCCTGTTTTTCACGCGCGCGGCACCGCTATAGAAACAATCTTTTCCAGTTCATCGCCGTCAACTGTTCGCTGCACGCCGTCGGCCATGGTTTTGATCGTAAATTGTCCGCTCTTCACTTCGTCTTCGCCCAACAAAACCACAAATTGGCTGCGCAGTTTGTTGGCCTCGCGCATCTGGCTCTTCAAGCTGCGCGGCTCAAAATCGACGGCCACCGAAATCCCGCGACCACGTAGCCTCCGGGACAGATCGAGCGCCGGGTCCATGGCCGCCTGGCCCATCCAGGCGATATAGACGGCCACCGGCAGAGTTGCTGCATCCGATTCGGGAAGCGCCAAAACCATGCGCTCCATTCCCATTGCGAAGCCGAAGCCTTGAACGGGCGGCCCGTCCAGTGTTTCGCTCAAGCCGTCATAACGGCCGCCTCCGAGCAATGCGTTTTGTGATCCGAGCCGGGCGCTAGTGACTTCAAATGTTGTTCGAACGTAGTAGTCCAGGCCCCTGACAAGCCGCAAATTTAACCGATAGGCGATTCCCTTCGCGCCGAGATAGCTCCGAAACCTGGCAAAGTGATCGGCACAGCCGTCACACAGGTGATCGATCATGACCGGAAGCGTCGAAATGACAGGCTGGCAGGATTCGACCTTGCAGTCGAGGACGCGCAACGGATTGGCCTTGGCGCGATGGCGGCAGTCGGCGCACAGTTGGTCGGACACGTGTTCGATCGCTTCTCGAAGTTTCTCGATGTAGCCCGGGCGGCAGTTCGAATCGCCGATTGAATTGATAAACAGCGTAGTCGGCGTGATACACAGGCGCCGCAGCAGCAAATCGAGCATTTCAATCACTTCGGCTTCGATGGCCGGGTGATCGGAGCCCAGCGCTTCGGCGCCGATCTGGTGAAACTGCCGGTAGCGCCCCTTTTGGGGCCGCTCGTAGCGGAACATGGGGCCAATGTAATAAAGCTTGCGCAGGCTCTGGTCTGCATAAAGATTGTGTTCGACAAAAGCGCGCACAACCGGCGCCGTCCCTTCGGGACGCAGCGTCAGCTGGTTGTCGCCTTTGTCGACAAAACTGTACATTTCCTTTTGAACGATGTCGGTCTCGCCTCCGATGCTGCGGGCAAACAGGGCGGTTTCTTCGAAGACCGGTGTGCGGATCTCGCCATACTGGTAGGCGTGGAAAATGTCGCGAGCGGCCGTTTCGATCATCTGCCAGCGGGCGATTTCCGGAGGCAGAATGTCGCGAGTCCCTTTGATGGTTTTCAACATGGTGATGTCTAATTGCCCGTTCGCTTACGCGCGCGGCCCAGAACTGACAGCCTCCTTCTGCGGTAAGACCGAATCACAATTGCTCCCGGATGAAAATGAATCGGGGATTATACCATGTGGGCAGGGGTCAGAAGTCAGGGGTCAGAGTCAGCTCAGAGTCGCTGTTTCCAAGTGTCCTGGTATCGGTGCTGGTGCAACACCGCGATGACCATGATGGCCTCGTGGGCTGGGGAGAATTCACGGCATACGGAAAGCGGCGCAGCGGCCCGCGCCTTATCTCCTGGCTGATCTCGGGAAACTGAAGAGGATTACTTAGAATCCGTTCGAATAGCTCAGCAAGCTCTTTGAGAAGCCGGCCGGCCAACTCGCCGCGCTGGATCTCATACCGCAGCGCCGCTTCCTCAATATCACGCCGCGCTTCGGGCCGAACAACGAGGCGTCGCCTCATCGATCCATTTCAGGGTTACGCAACTTTCGGAGCAGTTCGTCGCGAATCTCTTCCCATGCCGTGCCTTCGTTGGGGCTTGCCCGGTATGACGCCAGACGCTCCTTAAGCAACTGATGATGCCAGTCAGGAATTGGAACCTCTTCCGGTTTGGCGGCAATAAGATCCCATAACGATTGGACGTAATCGACCTTTTCATCAATTGACAGATCATCAAATCCGAGCGGCGGAATCGGAATGTTCTGTGCCATAGTTCATGTCCTTCCAGCAGTCACCCATAAGATACAGTGTAACTGAGGAGGCAGTTCCCTGCCCACAAATCAGGTAATTCATTGGCTTACTGCCGGCTGCCCAGCGTGAAGTGATAATCGGCCACGGGCGCAAGCGTGACGGTCTTTTCTCCGGTCTCGACGCCGTTGAGGCTGCCGCCGACCGAGCATCTGTGAAATTCCAGGTGGCGGCCGCGCTGAACGCAGTTGGCTAGACGCACCGACGAGCGTGGCTGTGGGACCTGGAGTGTCGCGTAAAATCTCTCGTCGCTGATGATCTCCTCGTCGGCCTCGGAGGCAGGGTCGACCGGAACAAAATGAATCTCCGGCGTGATGTGAAAAATCCGCGCCGAAGGCTGCGAGGCCAGATCGCCCGGTGAAGAGGAAAGAAAACTCCAGACCTTAAACAGCGTTTGCTGGCAGCGATAAATGGCATAGGACCGGTACGGAGTGGACCGGTAAATCAAATCGATCGGCTCGGTGCGCACCAGCAGTGTCTCGAGCCCTTCAGGCAAGAACTCCGGTGCGGGCTCCGCTTTGGCGCGCGGCTGCCTGACGACCAGGTAGGCGGCGCCTCCCAGGAGGAATCCACCTCCCCACCAGGAAACTTTCTTCCAGTTGATTTTCATGGGACCTCGACGACCATGGCGATGCCTTGGCCGCCGCCAATGCAAAGCGCCGCCACACCGCGCCGCGCCTTGCGCCGTTCCAAGCTGTACAGCAACGTGGCGAGAATCCGAGCGCCGCTGGCGCCGATCGGGTGACCCAAAGCGATGGCGCCTCCATGGATGTTGACACGCCGTGTGTCCAGACCGAGTTCCTGCAACACGGCCAGCGATTGCGCAGCGAAGGCTTCGTTTAATTCGAATAAATCGATATCGTCCAAGCTGAGGCCCGCCCGGTCGAGCGCCCTACGGATGGCCGGCGCCGGCCCGATACCCATAATGGCCGGATCAACACCGGTGTATGCATAGGAGACAATTCGAGCCATTGGCGCAATCCGTAGCTCCTTCGCTTTCTCTTCCGACAAAATCACCAGCGCGGCGGCCCCGTCATTGAGACCGGAAGAGTTTCCGGCCGTGACGCTCCCGCCCGGCTTAAAGGCGGGCTTAAGGGCTGAGAGCTTTTCTGCCGTGGTGTCCTTGCGAGGATACTCGTCGGTACCAAGCACGAGCTTTTCTTTCTTTTGCTCGGTTTCAATCGGGATGATCTCGTTGAGAAAGTATCCTCTCCCGATGGCCTCGACGGCGCGACGCTGGCTCTCGGCAGAAAACTCGTCCTGGGCCTGGCGGGTGATCTTATATCGTTCGGCCAGATTCTCGGCGGTGATGCCCATGTGGATTTGATGCATCGCATCGGTCAGCCCTTCGTGGACCATCGAGTCGAGAACCTGGCCCTCTCCCAATCGGTACCCCCAGCGCGCCCCCATCAACAGGTAAGGCGCGTTGCTCATCGATTCGGTTCCACCAGCTACCACTATGTGGGCATCGCCGGCGGCGATGGCCTGGGCGGCGGCAACGACGGCCTTCAGGCCCGAGCCACAGACTTTGTTGACCGTCTGACAGGGCACACTGTCGGGCAATCCCGCGCGCACGGCCGCTTGACGGGCTGGATTCATCCCGACGCCGGCCTGCAGCACATTCCCGAAAATGACTTCGTCGACCTGTTGGGCGGTGACTCCGGCGCGGTGGATCGCCTCGCGGGCGACCACGGCTGCCAGATCGACAGCCGTCAGATCCCGGAACATCCCTCCGAAGCTTCCGATTGCCGTTCGCACGGCGCTGGCAATGACGACCATGAGTTCCTAGCGGCAGGTGACAGGCTGAAAGCCTGTCCCGCCCGCAATAACAACCATAACTGCTCTAGGTAACCAATACTTCCAGTTTCACCACAGCGTTCATGAGTTCGGGGGATTAACCGCTCCGGATGAAAAGGCGCAAGCCAGAGTGGGACAGGCTTCCAGCCTGTCAGCTCTTAGGTGGGCGGTCCACAGGACATAGCGACCACTACCACGAGAACGTGCACGTCAACGAGCCCGATCACCCCTGAAGCCTGAGCCCTATTTTTCGTAGACTTACTCCATAAGGCGGATATTATCCGCGACGTGCAAGCTCGCTTCGGTGCGCTTCTTGACGTCGTCGGTTGAAACTCCTGAAGCAATCTCGGTCAAAAAAAGACCACCCGATCGAACTTCGATGACACCCAGTTCGGTGACGATCATGTTGACGCAGCCCACCCCGGTCAGAGGCAGCCTGCACCGTTTCAGTATTTTCGGCTCACCATCCTTGGCCGTATGGGTCATCGCAACAATAACGCGCCGGGCGCCTGTGACAAGGTCCATGGCGCCGCCCATGCCTTTGACCACCTTGCCGGGAATCATCCAGTTGGCAATGTCCCCTTTTTCAGAAACCTCCATGGCTCCGAGAACGGTCAGGTCGATGTGCCCTCCGCGAATCATGGCAAACGATTCGGCCGAATCGAAAAAAGCCGACCCGGCCGTCTCCGTGACGGTTTCCTTTCCTGCGTTGATGAGGTCTGGATCCTCGTCGCCCTCGAACGGATAGGGTCCCATCCCAAGCATTCCGTTCTCCGAATGCAGAATGACTTCCATCCCGGATGGGATATAGCTGCCCACCAGCGTCGGCATTCCGATGCCGAGATTTACGTAATATCCGTCGCGCAGTTCGCGAGCGACGCGGCGGACGATCCGTTCTCTTTCGTCCATGATCACTCCGGTGTCAGGCGGTACCTGGCCGCTTGCGCGTGGTGCGCCGTTCGATCCTCTTTTCGTAGCCCGATCCCTGAAAAATGTACTGCACGTAGATTCCAGGCGTGTGGATGTAATTAGAGTCCAGCTTTCCAGGCTCGACCAATTCTTCGACTTCGGCAATGGTTACCCGCCCTGCGGCGGCCATCAGCGGATTGAAGTTTCGCGCGCTCTTGCGATAGACGAGGTTGCCGAGCCGATCGCCGCGCCACGCCTTTACGCAGGCGAAGTCAGCTCGAATCGGCAGTTCCAGTATGTAGTGCCGGCCGTCGATGTGGCGCGTTTCCTTGCCTTCGGCAATCGGAGTGCCACAGCCCGTCGGTGTATAGAAACCGCCGATGCCGGCTCCGCCGGCGCGGATGCGTTCGGCAAAGGTGCCTTGCGGCACAAGCTCGACTTCCATCTGGCCGCTGAGCACCTGCTGCTCGAACAGTTTGTTCTCGCCAACGTAGGTTGAAATCATCTTGCGGACCTGGCGGTTTGCCATCAGAAGTCCGATGCCGAAGTCGTCGATGCCGGCATTGTTGCTGATGAGGGTCAGATTGCGGATCCCTCTGCGCCGCAGCGCCGCGATCAGGTTCTCCGGAATTCCGCACAGTCCGAAGCCTCCCATCAGAATCGTCGCGCCGTCGGGGATCAGCGCGGCTGCCGCGTCGGCACCCTCGATCACTTTCTTCATGTCATTGATGCTCAGGAACCAACCGGCACAGAGCCGCGACCGTAAGGGAGCCGACCGGTCGACTGAAAGCATGACTGAAATTCTTCGTGAAAATAGAAGATCTCACCCAGGCGCTCCGTTTCGACTGGCCCGCGACCTTCCGGTCGCGGCACTGCCATCGCGGCGAACTCCGCACTTATCACTCTGTTACCCCTGGCGACCGGCGACCGGCGACTCTTGTGCGGCTATGGCGCGCCGCGTGACGCGTCGTTCACTCAGCGCCTGCTCGAGATCGGCGATCAGGTCGGCGGCATCTTCGATTCCGATGGAAAGTCGAACCATGTTCCGCGAAATTCCCGCGGCCTTCAGCTCTTCATCGGAAAAGCCGTAGTGGGATGTGTACAGCGGCGTGGTTGCAATCGAATCGACGCCGCCCAGGCTGACTGAAATTGGAAAAAGGCGCAGCCGATCTAAAAATCTCTCCGCCGCGGCCTGCCCGCCCTTAACCTTCAACGCGACCAGCCCTCCAAATCCGCGCATTTGCTTGCGTGCCAGCGCGTGCTGCGGATGGGACGGTAGTCCCGGGTACAGGGCTTGTTCGACGCGGGAATGCCGGTCCAGGAATTCGGCGACTTTTTGGGCGTTGGCGTTTTGTCGCTGGACGCGGACATCCAGTGTCTTCATACCGCGCATCAATAGATAGGCCGCCGACGGATCGAGCGTCGAGCCCAGCCAGCGCGCTGTCTGGCGCAAGCTCTCGATCATTTCACCGTCGCCAGCCAGAAAACCGGCCGTCACATCCGAATGACCTCCCAGAAACTTCGTCGCGCTGTGCATGATGACCCGAAAGCCCAGTTCGGCCGGACTCTGGTTGATGGGCGAGGCAAACGTGTTGTCGACCAGAGGAACGACACCGCGCCGGTTTGCCAGCGCGGCTGCCGCCGCCAGGTCGACGATCTCCAGCCCCGGGTTAGTGGGACTTTCGACTATGAGCAACCGGGTTTGTGGATCGATGAGCGCGTCGGCTGCAGCGATGTTGGTCGCAGGAAAAAAACGGACGTCGACCTTGAACCTTGCCAGCATCCGTTTGAGCAAGCCAAAAGTTCCGCCGTACAGATTCTGCGAGGCGACGATGTTGTCGCCGCTTTGGACCAGTCCGAGAATGGCCGCCGCCATTGCTCCCATTCCCGAAGCGAATACCATCGCGCTCTGACAACCCTCCAGTTCGGCCAGTTTCCTTTCGACGACCGAGAGCGTCGGGTTGCCGTACCGCGTGTACAGATAGTTGGAACCGCGGCCCTCGGCGTATTCGCGCAGTTCGGCGACGCTATTGAAATGGAAGATGCTGGTTTGGTAGATGGGAGGAACTCCGGTATTGGCGCCCCAGTCCCCATCTTCACCTGCTCGGACCGCGAGGGTACTCACCTTCTTCTTGTCGGCCATGCGTCGATCCTCAAAACGTCACGGTTCTGTTCATTCAGACGGGCACGAGTTAATCGCCCGCTCGCTTACGCGCGCGGCTCTGCCATGAAAATACAGTGGGCAGTCGCCGTCAACAGGAGTGGCGCCGGCCGCCAGCCGGTGTGCCTTTCTGCGGAGACGGAGCGCGAATTATGTGAATTGCGTCCAGCTCCCGTCGGACCCGTACCCTTCCGGGCACGTCAATGCTATCGGCGGCGCCGCCAAACGCCGCGTCCTTTTCCTCCGGATTGATGAACGCCCTCGGACTCCTGCACCATGTCGTGTACCTGGCGACCGGCGAACGGTGACGGTTTAGCGCGCCC
>JBPCNK010000245.1:0-5171 GCA_051001345.1 Acidobacteriota bacterium
CACTGACCTCCCCCGTCGTTTCCGCTCTGCGGAACCCCACCCTCCCGCCCACCAACAAGCCCCCCCCCCAGCGCACGATGTCTGCGGCGCGGATACCGACGACGCTGCGACCCGTCTGGACGCCGACATAGGCAAGCAGCGTATCGACGCTGCCCAACTCGCCCATACCGGCAAGGTCTGCCGACAAGACCACATAGCCGCGCCGAGCAAACCATTCCATCTCTCCACCGGGCGAGGCAGCTTCCGACTTTCCTCCGGGGTGAAGATAAATCAGTCCAGGGTGGCGGCCTGGTTTGTTCGGGACCATCAGCACAACTGGGATGACGAGGCGACCTTCGCCTCCGAGCGCATACAACTCGACGTTGTATCCATCGCGGGCGTAGCGCCCGCGGAACACGGCCCGGGTGACCGCTTCGGGCTGGACATAGCCCGAAAGCACGCGCGCCTCAGACGCCGCGCGCGCCAGGTGAGCCGGCAGGTCGGCGCGCGATCGGTCCAGTTTTTCCGCGAGATTCACGGCGACGGAACGATTCAGCGTGAAGGCCGTCTCGCCCCGTAAAGAAGTGGACACCTGGCCCGTAGCAGTCACCGTCAACGCCTCGGCGGCGAGCAATTCGATCTCGCGGTCGCTGGAACTGCCGGGATTGTTCAAGTGTTTTTGAAAGAAGGCGTAGATGCCTTCGCGTGTTTTGCGCGTGTACCCATGGCCGAAGTCGTCCTCGACGATGGACAGATTGTCCGCGGCCCCTAGCGCCTGAAAGGCCGTCTTGGCCTCTTCGACGGTTTCCCGGGCGCCCTGGATGCTGAAAAAATCGCGCGTCGTTGCGACAACGAGCGTAGGCCGCGGGGCGCGCACCTCCAGAAAATCCGGATGATCGATGCCATCCTGCAGGCCGTGAACGAAATTCTGCTCGGCGTCCCCCAGGCCGATCGACTCCAGCAGGCGCTGGAATCCGGTGATGTAGCAGGCGGGGGCGGCCGCTGCAACCCTTTCATCAATGGCTGCAACGTAGCTGGTCTGCGTGCCGCCTCCGGAGATGCCCGTGACACCGATGCGCGCAGCGTCGACTTCGGAACGCGAAATCAGGTAGTCGATCGCCCGAATGCCGTCCCACGTGAAATAGCGCGCCAGCGAAGAGCCGGTCAAAAAGCACTGGCGTCCCACGTAGGAGTGCTCGGTTGTCGCCCCCCCGACTGTCGAGCGCTTCAGTTGCGGATCGTAGTATTGCAGCCGCTCTCCCTGGCCAATCGGATCGACGGCCAGGACGATGAATTTCTTCTCGACCAGATTGAGGATCAGCTGCTGATACATCGGCGCGCGGAAGGCGATGTCGGTGTGGCCGATCAAGTTGAGGATCGCCGGCGCGCGGCCCTGCAAATTGTCGGGAACGAAAAGGCAGGCGGTGACGAAATACCCAGGAATGGATTCGAACACGATTTTCTCAACTCGATACCCCGACCTTTGTGTCACACCGAGGACCTGCGCATTTAGCGGCGTCTTCTCGGGAAACGGACCGAGGGCCTTCTGAAGACTTGCCCGGACCGATTGTTGCCTCGCCTTCCAGTCAGCCGCGCTGCGAAGTTTTCCCACCGCTTCGCGGCGGGCCCCCAGGAGTTTGAAGGCCTCCTGGTTCAAGTGTAATTGCAGGGAGTTGGCGGCATTGGACCATTCCACCCAGCGTTTCAATACGGAAAGATCTTCGTTCTGGGCCGCGCTCGAAAGACCGGTGGCAAGAACGATTGCGATGACGACACCGACTCGCTTCATCGGAGTCTCCTGATTTGTATTTGAATAGGTCCAGCCTATCACACCACGTTGCATCATCCTGCCGACTGAAGTAAATTCAATCACGAAGGACTAAGGACTAAGGACTAAGGACTAAGGACTAAGGACTGAGGACTAAAGGATTCGCCGGAGGGAAAGTGAGACGGATTTCAATTTGGATCGTGTTGCTCGGGATGGCGTTGGCTTGTACCGTGGCCGCGCTGGCGCAGCAGCGGCCTCCCAACGTCGTGCTGATCTTCACCGACGACCAGGGCTACGCCGACGTTGGGGTTTTCGGCGCCAAGAAATTCAGGACGCCCAATTTGGACCGCATGGCGCGCGAGGGAGTCCGCCTGACCAGCTTCTACACGGCCCAACCAGTGTGTTCGGCTTCGCGCGCCGCGCTGCTGACGGGCTCTTACCCCAACCGGGTCGGCATTCACGGCGCTCTGGGACCGACGGCCCGGCACGGGATCCACGCCAATGAAAAGACGCTGGCCGAGATCGTCAAAGAGCGCGGCTATGCGACGGCCATCTACGGAAAGTGGCACCTCGGGCACCATCCGCCCTTCCTGCCTCAACGACACGGCTTCGACGACTACTATGGGCTGCCCTACTCGAACGATATGTGGCCCAAACATCCGACATCTAAGTTCCCCGACCTACCTCTGATTGAGGGAGAGAAGACCCTGGAACTCAATCCCGATCAGAGCCGGCTGACCACGTCATATACGGAACGCGCCGTAAGGTTCATCGAGAAGAACAAGGAGCGGCCGTTCTTCCTTTACGTGGCGCACAACATGCCGCACGTTCCGCTGTTTGTCTCGCAACGGCACAAAGGCAAATCTCGGTCCGGGCTTTACGGTGACGTGATCCAGGAAATCGACTGGTCGGTGGGCGAGCTGTTGAAGGCCCTGAAAAGGCACGGCCTTGAAAAGGACACGCTGGTCCTCTTCACGTCCGACAACGGGCCCTGGCTCTCCTACGGCGAACAGGCCGGTTCGGCGGGCAAGCTGAGAGAGGGCAAGGGAACGACCTTCGAAGGGGGCGTTCGCGTCCCCTTTATCGCTCGCTGGCCCGGAAGAATTGCAGCAGGCAGTGTGAGCGACGAGCCGGTCATGACAATCGATGTGCTCCCGACCGTCGCTCGTCTTACGGGCGGACGGCTGCCCGACCACAAGATCGACGGCAAGGATGTCTGGTCCATTTTGTCAGGTGATTCGAAGGCCAGAAGCCCGCACGAAGCGCTGTTTTTTTACTACGGGCAAAACGAGCTGCAGGCAGTCCGCAGCGGCCGGTGGAAGCTTTTCTTTCCCCACACCTATCGCACGCTGGAGGGACGTCCCGGCGGGCGCGGCGGACAGCCGGTCGACTATTCCAATCGCAAGGCCGGATTAGAACTGTACGACCTGCAGAGCGATCGGAACGAGACGACCAACGTGGCCGATCGGCATCCCGACGTCGTCGGGCGGCTCGAGGCTCTGGGTGAAGCTTGCCGTGAAGATCTGGGCGACGCGCTGACCAATCGCCAGGGAAAAAACATTCGGCAGCCGGGAAGGCTGGAAGAAGTGTCAGTGCCACGAGTGTCAGTGCCACGAACGTCAGTGCCACGAACGAAGAGAGTGGTGATATTGACACACGTGGCAAGTATTCGATGATCATCGCTCCCGTCGTTCGCGGACTGAGGAGAATGCGAATGGGTCTGAAAGCGAAGGATGTTCCAAACCGAAAGTTCTGTTTGTTCCTCGCGATATTGGCGTTCGTCGGTGCGTTAGTGTCGACCGTCGCAATTCCGGTTGCGGCGAAAAATCAGAGAGCCAGTGCGGCTTCAACGCAAGCGCTGCGACTGCCGCGCACCCCCGGCGCGAAACCACGCAACGTAATTTTCATCCTGGCCGACGATCACCGCTACGATGCGATGGGATTTCTGCAAGGGCAGGCTTTTCTCTCCACGCCGCAGTTGGATGCGATGGCGCGAAACGGCGTGCATATGCGAAACGCATTTGTCACGACCGCGCTGTGTTCGCCTTCACGCGCGTCAATATTGACGGGCTTTTACGCGCACCAGCATCGCGTCGTGGACAACAATAATCCGGTACCCCCCGACCTGGTCTTCTTCCCGCAGTATCTGCAGAAGGCCGGATACGAGACCGCATTCGTCGGCAAATGGCATATGGGCGGCGAAGGCGACGATCCGCAGCGCGGCTTTGATCATTGGGTGAGTTTCAAAGGACAGGGAACGTATCTGCCGAACAGAAATGGATTGAACGTCAACGGCAAACGTGTTCCGCAGAAAGGCTACATCACCGATGAACTGACTGATTATGCCATTGAGTGGCTCGACGGGCGCAAAGGCGCCAAGCCCTTTACGCTCTACCTCTCGCACAAAGCCGTTCATTCGGACTTCATTCCTGCCGAACGTCATAAGGGCCGCTACGCCGGCACGCAGTTTGTCGAGCCGAAGACGATGAATCCCGCCCATCACAACGGCGCGCCAATGTGGGTGCAGAACCAGCGCAACAGTTGGCACGGTGTTGATTTTCCCTACCACAGCGATCTGAACATCGCCGAGTACTACAGACGCTATGCTGAAACCTTGCTCGCCGTTGATGACAGCGTCGGCCGCGTGATGGATTGGCTGAAGAAGAAAGGGTTGTACGAATCTACGCTCGTCATCTACATGGGCGACAACGGTTTTGCATTCGGCGAACACGGTTTGATTGACAAGCGCACAGCCTACGAAGAGTCCATGCGTGTGCCGATGCTGGTGCAATGTCCGGAGTTGTTCAAAGGCGGCGCCAGCGCAAACGGAGTCGTCGCCAACATTGACATCGCTCCGACGATACTGGAAGCCGCGGGATTGCAGGCGCCAAAGGCTATGGCTGGCCGCAGCTTCATGGCGCTGGCGAGGGGCGAGAAGGTCAATTGGCGTGAGACGCTGCTTTACGAATACTACTGGGAACGCAACTACCCGCAGACGCCCACCCTTCACGCGCTGCGCGGCAATCAGTACAAATACATTCACTATCACGGCATCTGGGACGTCGACGAGTTGTACGATCTCGGGGCCGACCCGCTTGAGACCGACAATCTGATCTCCGACAAAGACCATCAACCGGTCGTCAAACAAATGAACCAACAGTTGTTCGACACGCTGAGCAAGACGAACGGATTGTACATCCCGCTCTATCCCGATCGGGGCGGCCAACAGAATTTGCGCCGCAAGGCAGGATCAAAGGCCGCGCCGTTCCCCGCGCGGTTGACGCGCGACAAAGACTAGGTCTTAGGGGTCAGGCTTCAGGGGTCAGGCTTCAGGGAATCGCATATTGGAAAATTGAATCGCAATCCGCAATCGTCAATAAATCCGCAATCCGCAATCCGCAATTCCCTGACCCCTGACCCCTGA
>JBPCNK010000246.1:0-4063 GCA_051001345.1 Acidobacteriota bacterium
GATGAGGGGGGCGGGGGCGAAAAGGAAGAAGGGAATTCAAATTCCCTCATTCTCAACAAAACAATCCCTGAGTCCGCCCCCCGGAAGCCGGACCCCTGCGTCTCTGTGAATGAATATTAATTGAGGAGCGTTTGTTTTTATGTCCAAGACTGCCACCCAAGGAAAAATCAGCACGCACGATGTGAAAGACCCCGGACTGGCTCCCATGGGAAAAAACCGGATTGAATGGGCCGAAAAGTCCATGCCGGTGCTGCGTCAGATCCGCGAACGCTTCTCCAGGGAAAAACCGCTCAAGGGCGTGCGCATCGCAGCGTGCTTGCATGTCACCACCGAGACGGCCAACCTGGCGCGGACCCTGGCCGCCGGTGGCGCCGACGTGCGTCTGTGCGCTTCCAATCCGCTCTCGACGCAGGACGACGTTGCCGCTTCGCTTGTGGCCGATTACGGCATTCCGGTTTTTGCCATCAAAGGCGAAGACAACGCCACCTATTACCGGCACATTCACGCCGCGCTGGAAAACGAGCCGATGGTGACGATGGACGACGGAGCGGACCTGGTCACAACGATCTTGGCGGACCGCCAGGACCTGATTGACGGATTGACGGGCGGCACCGAAGAAACGACCACCGGAGTGATCCGCTTGCGCGCCATGGCGCAGAAAGGCGCATTGAAGTTTCCCGTCATCTCTGTCAACGACGCCAATACCAAGCACATGTTCGATAACCGCTATGGCACGGGACAGTCCACCATTGATGGCATCGTGCGCGCCACCAACGTCCTGATGGCTGGCAGCAACGTCGTTGTGGCCGGCTACGGCTGGTGCGGCAAAGGTGTAGCGATGCGTGCCAAAGGGCTCGGCGCCAACGTTATCGTGACCGAAATCGATCCCTTGAAGGGGATTGAGGCGGTCATGGATGGGTTTCGCGTCATGACGATGGAGGAAGCCGCTCCGATCGGAAATATTTTTGTTACGGTGACCGGCAACAAGCACGTCCTGCGCAAGGAGCATTTTGAAAAGATGCGCGACGGCGCGATTGTCGCCAATTCGGGCCACTTCAATGTGGAAATCGATATTCCGGCGCTTGAAAAGCTCGCCAGCGAACATCGTGTGGCGCGCGAGTTTGTCGAAGAGTATTCGTTGCGCAATGGACGTAAGGTCTTCCTGTTGGGCGAAGGGCGCTTGATCAACCTGACCAGCGCTGAGGGGCATCCGGCGTCGGTCATGGATATGTCTTTCGCCAACCAGGCTCTCTCGGTCGAGCACCTGGTCAAGAATCGTAAGGACCTGAAGAACGAGGTGTACCCGGTTCCCGAGGCGATCGACAAAGAAATCGCGCGCCTGAAGCTTCTCAGCATGGGCGTCACCATCGACCAGCTGACCCCCGAGCAGGTCCAGTATCTGAATTCTTGGGAAGAAGGGACGTAAGGGCTAGGGGTCAGGCTGCTTCAGGGGTCAGGGGTCAGGGAATTGCGGATTGCAAATTGTGGATTGATTGCGGATGGAGTCTGTCGCCTCTGAAGCCTGACCCCTGACCCCTGCTCTTTATGCGTTACGGCAATCACCAGGTATCGCTCGGGCCGAGCCTGACACCGGTCGTCCGAATACTGATCATCGCCAACGGCATCATCCTGCTGGTGCAGGGGCTGATCGGCTGGGGGGTGGTGGAGATCTTCGGACTCACACCCCGCGACATAACCACACGGTTCGCGCTCTGGCAGCTTGTCACTTACCTGTTCCTGCACGCCAATTTCTGGCCCCACCTCTTCTTCAACATGCTCACGCTCTGGATGTTCGGATCCGATCTGGAAGGGCGCTGGGGCGGTTCGTATTTCCTGAAGTACTATTTCGTTACTGGCGTGGGCGCAGGCGTATGTTCGGTCCTGGCGCATCCCTTTTCGCCGATTCCGTCAATCGGAGCCAGCGGCGCCGTTTACGGAATACTCCTGGCCTACGCAGTTCTTTTTCCGAATCGATACGTCTACATTTACTTCCTGATACCGATCAAAGTGAAGTACCTGGTTGGGGTCATGGCCTTGCTCGGCGTGATGTCGGCGATGACATCTCCGGGAGACCAGATCGACCACTTCGCTCATCTGGGCGGCATGCTTGTCGGATTCTTGTTTCTGAAAGGGTGGTTTCGTCCAGACCGATTGCGTGAATCCTACCTGCGCTGGCGGTTGCGGCGGCTGCGGAGCAAGTTCAAAGTCTACGAGAACCAGCGCGATGACGACTACATCCACTGAAGCGCCTTCGGGACAATTCGTAGCGCCGTGGGCTCAGGTTATGTTGCTCGTTGTTGTTGTCATCGCATTGCACGCCCCGTTCGTCAATCAGGCTTTCCATATTGATGACCGGATTTATCTGGAGGTGGCTAGCCATGTCCGGACAAACCCGTTGTTTCCGCAGGATTATCCCGGCGTTTTCTTCGGCAGGCGGCTGCCTGACTTTGCTTCTCATACCCATCCGCCGGGACTTTCGTACGTATTGGCAGCTGGCATGCTCGTCGCAGGACAAAGCGAGGTGGTCCTGCACGCCTTGTTCCTGATCTTTCCGGTGCTGGCCGCCCTGGCCGCGTATTCGCTGGCGGCCCGGTATACGCGTCACCGTTTTACCGCCGCCCTGCTGTATTCAGTTCTCCCCGGCGGCTTCGTCATGGCGAATACATTGATGACGGATGCAGCCTTTGCCGCAGTGGTGCTGGCCTGTATTGCGGCCTTTGCACGGTACCTCGATTCCGACAAGCCGGTCTGGGCGGCAGTCTGCGGCGTCGGTCTGTTTGTCGCCGCGATGCTCAATTACCTTGCACCCTTTTTTTCAGTTCTTTTGTTTCTTTACGCGCGGTGGAGAGGAGCGCCGCGATCGAAAGCGGCGGTGCTCCTGACGCCAGCCGCAACTGTGGGGTGTTGGCTGGCGCTCAACTATGTCCACTATGGCCGGTTGACGCTGCTCCACACGGCAGGCTACCTGCGGGGCGAGGGAGGACTGGCCGCGGGTCTGCCCGAAGAGAAGTTCCTCTATCTACTGCTCGCGCTTGGTGGAGTGATGATTCCCGCCGTCGCGCTGGCTGCTCTGGGCAGGCGTTTGCAGATTCGCGTTATGGGGTTGGTCCTGCTGGGGACGTGGTCGGTGCTGGCGTGGCAAGGGTGGGGAAGCCAGTTGGGCGAACGACCGCTTTTTGCAGTTTTTTTTACGGGCGGCGTCTGGGTGATGTGGGAAATGTTCCGGCTGGCCAAGGACTGGCGAGCCCGCTCGGCTGGTGAGCGCCTGCTGGTCGCGTGGTTTTTCGGATTTTGTCTGGTTGCCTTGTTTATCTACTCAGCCGGAGTTGTTCGCTACCTGTTGCCGTTGTCGTTTCCCGTTGTGATTTTGTTTGTCCGCAGGAGTGAAGAGCAGATCCGGTCGCTGGAGTACCGGCGGCTGTTCCTCGGCGTCGTGACGACTGCGACGCTGGGGATGGCGTTGCTGCTGGCGTCGGCCGACTACGAGTTTGCCGGAGTCTACCGGCGGCTGGCCGTCGATCTTCCGGCGCTGGAAGGCTGGCCCGGATGGTCGAAGGTCTGGATTACAGGAGAGTGGGGATTCCGTCACTACCTCGAAGAATCGGGAGCGCGTGTCCTGACCCGTGCCGGCACCGAACCCGAGCCGGGCGACTGGATGATCAAGCCGGGGCTGCCGACACCCTACGTAACGGTACAGGATGCCGAGCCGCATTCGCAGCTACTCGAGCGCATGAGCTACGGAGCGCGGCTCCCGCTACGGCTGTTGGACTCCGGCAGCCAGGCAGGCTTCTACAGTCACGGCTGGGGTCTGCTGCCTTTTTCGTTCAATCGCACCGGTCAGCCCCTCGAAATCATCAATGTCTACCGCATCGAGAAGCCCTACCAGGGCCAGCGGCCAGAGCTGGAACAGCCATTTTTTGTCCGCTAGTGGCCTGTAACATCTGAATTGATACCAACAACATTGATCCTAGTGACGCTTTGCGGTGCAGTGAAAAGCGGCTTCACCACAGAGACCCAGCGCGGCATAGCCGCAACCGTATGCCGTATGCCGTATGCCGCGGGC
>JBPCNK010000247.1:0-25263 GCA_051001345.1 Acidobacteriota bacterium
CCCAATCCCCAATTTTCGAATGAGCCAAACCTCTAGACAGCTAGTTCGTGTCCGGTCAACTGCCGATAGGCTTCCAGGTAGCGCCGCGCCGTGGCCGTGACGACCTCGGCGGGAAGGGGCGGCGCCGGCGGTTTCTTGTCCCAGTCGAGCGTCTCCAGATAGTCGCGGACGTACTGTTTGTCAAAGGAGGGCTGCGGCCGGCCCGGCCTATACTGATCGGCCGGCCAGAAACGGGAGGAATCGGGTGTCAGCACCTCGTCGATGAGCCGGACTCCCTGTTCGTCGACGCCGAATTCGAATTTGGTGTCGCAAATCACGATGCCGCGGCCGGCGGCGTAATCGGCAGCGCGAGTGTAGAGGGCCAGGCTGAGATCGCGAATCTCCTCGGCCAGCTCGCGACCGACCATCTCGGTGGTGATCTCAAACGAGATGTTCTCGTCGTGACCCACCTCGGCCTTCGTGCTGGGCGTGAAAATCGGCGCGGGCAGCCGGCTGCTTTCCTTCAGGCCCTGGGGCAATTTCAGGCCGCAAACCGACCCGGATTGGCGATATTCCTTCCAGCCCGAACCGGCCAGATATCCCCGCACAACGCATTCGACGGGCAGCGGCCGGGTGCGCCGAACCAGCATCGAACGCCCCGCCAGCTGGTCACGATAGTTTTGCAGAACCGCCGGATACTCCTGGATTCGGTCGGTCAGAAAATGGTCGCTTACGATTTCCCGCAGCTTTCCAAACCAGAACACCGAAAGCTGGTTGAGCACCTTGCCCTTGAAAGGAATGCCTTGCGGAAGGACGCAATCGAACGCCGAAATGCGATCGCTGGCGACAAACAGCAGTTGCCGTTCGTCCACCTCATAGACGTCGCGGACCTTGCCGCGGCGGAAAAGTCTAAGTTCGGGAATGTCCAGCTCTAGCAGAGGAGGGTCAGTTTGCATGCTTCAGAGGCTCCAGGATCCAGGCTCCAGGCCCCAGGCTCCAGGCCTTAGGAAATTGCGAATTGCCGATTGAGGGACCACTGTAGATGAATCGCCAATCCGGAACCAATCCGCAATTTCCTTGGAGCCTGGAGCCTGAAGCCTGGAGCCTCTGTTTTAAACCCCCACGGGCTCCGGCTCGCCAACGGGCGGCGCGCTGAAATTTACGGACACGACCTGGGAGATGCCAGGCTGCTCCATCGTGATCCCGTAGAGGCTATTCGATATCTCCATGGTGCGCTTGTTATGCGTGATGATGATGAATTGGGTCTTGCGTGTCATGTACTGGACCAACTGCGTGAAGCGCTGGACATTGGCGTCATCGAGCGGCGCGTCGACTTCGTCGAGCAGGCAAAATGGGCTCGGCCGGTACTGAAACAGCGCCAGCAGCAGGGCAAACGCCGTCAGCGCCTTCTCGCCTCCCGAAAGCAGCATGACATTCTGTAGGCGCTTGCCGGGTGGCTGCGCATAAATGTCGATGCCGCTTTCCAGGACATCGCTTTCATCCATCAGCTGCATGCCGCACTCGCCGCCTGCGAACAGCACCTGAAACATTTCTTTGAAGTAGATGTTGACCTGCTCGAAAGCCTCCAGGAACTGCGCCCGCGAACGCTGATTGATCTCCTGGATTGTGGCCGTCGTGTCCCCGATGGAGGCCTCGATGTCGATTCGCTGGCCATGCAAGAACTGATGGCGCTGCTCGTGCTCCTGGTATTCGTCCAGGGCGGTCATGTTGATCGGTCCGAATTGTTCGAGGCGCTCTTTCAACTGCGCGTACTCGGCGGCGATGACCTCTCGCTCTCGTGTCGACGCCTCGGCGCCCAGTTCCTCCCACAACGCGGCGGCCGATTTCTGGTGCTCCTCCTCGGCGGTGCGCTCGATATGCTCGAGTTCCGATTCGCGGTGAGCCTTGTCAATTTCAAGTTTCGACCGCTCTTCCAGAACAAGCTCGCGGTCGGCCCGGCGGAGGCGGATGCGCTCGTCCACTTCGACGGCCAGTTGCCGCCGTCGCGCCGCTTCGGCCTGCTGGGCTTCGATCGAAGCTTCCAACTCCTTGCTTTCCTCGGCCAACTGGGCGGCACGGCGGGCCAGCGCCTGCTGGGACTTGACCAGCTTCCGGATTGACTCCTGGCCGGCATCTCTTTCCTCATCGAGCCGGCGTAGGCGGTTGCGCGATTCATCTAGCTCCAGCCGCAGCCGCGTGACAGCGTCGCTGGCATGCTTGAGTTGCTCGGACCGCGCGGCGCCCGCCGACTGCAGTTCGGAAAGAGCCCGGCCGGATTCGACGACCTGACGACGCTGCTCTTCGACCTGGCGCTGGGTTTCGACCAGGCTGGTCTCGCGTTGGCCCTGCTCTGTTTCCAGACCGCCCAGTGCGGCGCTGATCCCTTCGAGGGCAGCGTCCAGTTCCACGCGCCGCGCCAGCAGCTGGTCCCGCTCCGAGACGAACAATTCGAGCGCTTGCGCGGCGCGCGCGATTTCGGCTGCGAGGCCCTGGCTGCGATGCTCCAAAGCGACGGCCTCCTTCTCGATGTCATGAACGTTTTGCAGCATCTCATGGCGGCGGCGCCGCATTTGCTCATGCTGAAGGCGGGCGCCTTCTGCCTGCTGTTGCGCCAGCGCCAGTTGGCGCCGCGCCGCTTCGATGGTCTGCACAAGATCCTTCTTTTCGCGTTTCAGGGAGAGCAGGCCGATCTGCGTTCGGGCCTCCCCGATTCCGGTGAGCAGACCGCGCGGGGACAGTTGCTCGCCTTCGAGCGTAATGAAGGTGCGGTTGGGAAACTGCGCCGACAGACCAAGGGCCGTCGGCATGTCTGAGACGACGGCGGCTCCGGCCAGGTGCGGCAAGGCGCGCTTGAAGGCGCTGCGGACGTCGTCGTTCATCCGCAGCAATTTGCCGAGCGGACCCACAACACCGGCGTGTCCGGCCAGTGTTTCCCAGTCCGTGTCTCCGTTGGTCGGTTGCCCGTCCGCGTGTATTGCCAGAAAGGTAGCACGGCCGGAGTGCTCGCTCTTCAGAAAAGACAGCCCGGCGAGCGCATCCTCCATTTTGTCGACCAGCACGTACTGCAGCTCGTCATCGAGAAGCTCCTCGAAGATCGGCTCGTATTGCGCCTCGGTTTCCACATGATCGGCTAGCGTTCCCGATAGCCGCAGCGAGGATCCGGATGCCGAGCGCAGAAATTTCTGAACACCCTCGGAGTAATTAGCGCGTCGCAGCTCCAGTTCCTCGAGGGAATGCAGGCGCTGTTGCATGCCGACGGCCTTCTCCTGCAGCAGATCGGCCTGGCCGCGCAGTTCTTCGATGCGGTGCGCCAGCGACTCCTCGGCGCCGGCGGCTTCGGCCTCCTGGCGCCGCGACACGGCGAGTTGCTCGGTGTTGGCGCGCAACTCCGTATCCAGCGCTATTTTGCGCGCGTCCAGTTGCTGTTGCTCGGCCCGGTTGCGCGCGGCATCGACCTCGAGTCGCTCCAGCCGGGCGGCGCCCTCACGAAGGTGTTGCAGGCCCTGCTGTGACTGGTTGCGCAGCGACGCCGTGTCGGCGGCGTCGTTGATGGCGGCGCGGCGCATGATTTCCAGGCGGGACTCGGATTGGACGATCGATCGTTCAAGTTCCTCGATCGCCTGCCGACGCTGTTGCAGCTGGCCTTCGTACTCTTCCAGTTCTTGCCGGATCCGCTCGCACTCACCTTGCCGGTAGCCGAGCTCCTGCGTGTGCCGGGCCAAATGGGTTTCCGTTTGTGCGCGTTCCAGACGCAGTATTTCTAATCTCTTTTCAGTCGCCGCTTCCTGTTCCTTCTGGTAGCCGGCCAGATGGTTGTCGCGGTCAAGCTCATGGGACAACTCGGACAGCCGCTCGCGTGCCTGCTCGAGTTCGTGTTGAAGCCGGCCGGCTTCGAGCTGTTCGGCGCGCAGCTGGTCTTCGGAGAGACGGAGTTCCTCGACCATGCCGCGGTCACGCTCGAGCACGTTCTCGAGGGCGCCGCGGGCCTGTTGCAGCTCGTCGTCCAGCGCGCGGTACTGGCGCCCCAGCAGCAGTTGGTGTTCGCGCCGCAGCCGGTCGCGCAGCCGCGCAAACACGCGCGCCTTCGAGGCCTGGCGTTTGAGCGAGCGCAGGTTGCGTTCGATCTCCACCATGATGTCGTTGATGCGCAGCAGATTCTGCTGCGCCATTTCCAACTTCAGTTCGGCGGCGCGCCGGCGATGCTTGAAGGAGACAATACGGGCGGCTTCCTCGATCAGGCTTCGGCGCTCCAAGGGCTTGGCGCTGAGGATGGAGCCGATGCGCCCCTGCTCGATCAGCGCGTACGAACTGAATCCGAGCCCGGTGCCTTCAAACATTTCGTGAATGTCCTTTAGGCGGCATTTCTTATTGTTGAGGAGGTACTCGCTCTCGCCGGATCGATAGAGCCGGCGCGTGACTTCGGCCCGGTCGGTCTCAATCGGGTCGGAGACTTCGACGTCGGATCGGACGGCGCGCAGTGCCAGCGTGACTTCGGCGTAGCCCGAGGGCTTCTGCCGGGCCGTGCCGCTGAAGATCACGTCCTGCATGTTCTGGCCGCGCAGGGTGCGCGCGCTCTGTTCGCCCAGCACCCAGGCAATTGCGTCGGCGATGTTGCTCTTGCCGCATCCGTTGGGACCGATGACGCAGGTGATGCCATCGTTGAAATGGATCTCAGTCTTGTCGACGAAACTCTTAAAACCGACCAGCTGAATGCGCTCCAGTCGATGCATGGGCACTCCGTAAATTGGGAACTGGTGAAATCCTGTTATGTCAGCAAGATTTTCGATCTCGCTGCCTATCTACCGGCCCGCTTCCTCACGGTCGCGGCTCTGTTGGCTCTCCGTGGTCGGCACGCTGCTGTCCACCGCGCCTTTGGTTGCGGCTTGCCGCCGTGTGTCTGACAATCTCCAATCCGCAATCCGCAATCGCTGACCCCTGACCCGCACCTAGTCCCTGCCCCCTGACTGAATCGGCAACGCCTGCTTAAACCATCCCAACAGCTGCGTGTCGTAGTTCTGAATTTCCATTCCCAGCAAAATGGAATTTCGACTTTTCGAAAAATTCACTACTTCGGAACGGCCCTGCGCGTTTTGATGCATTGCGCGTGTCATGGCGCCGAGTTCGGGGCTGGCAACTTCGCTGATAAAGGCAGTCTGAATGTGAAGGATCTTGCCGAGGTCGACGGTCGCATCCAGTTCCGATGGTTTCACGCCGACGTAGAGACAAAAGCCCCAGCGCACCAGAACATGAAACAACGCGTTGTTGATGCCCGTCGTCTCGGCGGTTCGCAACCGTAGGAAGTCATCCACCGTCGGGTAGACCGAGTCAAGCGCCATGGCAATAATTCGATCGCTGTTTTCCGACGCTCGCAGCGCGGCGTAGGCTCCTGCCGTTACACCCCAAACGCCCAGCCGCGTGCGGTCCACCGGCAGCAGCGTCATCACGTAGTCGATAGCGCGAAGCAAGTCCCCCGTTTCTTTCAATCCAAGCGATGATTGCGAGTGGGGGCTCTGACCGTGCGCGCGCAAATTGTAAAGCAGGACGTTATAACCGCTTTCGCGCATCAGCAGAGCCAGCTGCAAGACCGTCGACATGTTGTGGCTGAAGCCATGAACCAGAATGATGCAGGGCGCGCCGCGAATGCCCGCCAGGAACCACCCGTGGATTTCGGTTCCGTCGTCGGCGGGCCAGATAACCTCCTGGTAAGCGATCAGAAAATTCTGGGGCGTTAGAGTCTCGGCCGTATTCTGCGGGTGCGTAACCTGATAGACGACCAGGAAAACGACGATGCCGGTCGCAATCGCGGCGATTCCCAGAATTGGAATCGCCCAGCGCCACATCCAACGGGAAAGGCTCGATCGTCGTCTCAATTTGCAGTCAGTTCCAGTAAGTTTCTGTTGAATTCAGGATTTGCAGCATCTTATAGCAAGTGAAGGGGCAGGTAAATGAAAAAAGTACAAGATATAGAGGCGGAGGGGCGTTAGTTCGCAATATGTAGTGGCCCTCTTCAATTTGGGATTGGGGCAATCCACAATCCGAAATTGCGGCTCATTTCGAAAATTGGGGATTGGGGATTGGGGATTGGGGATTGAATTTTCGATTGAGGATTGCGGATTGCGGAGTTGATTGACGATTTTGGATTGGAGAATTGGGGATTTTATTGGGGATTTGGCCTGTTTTACCGTTGTGCCGACTCCGCAATCATCCAATCTGCAATCCAATTCTCAATCCCCCAATCCACAATCGTCAATCAACTCAGCAATCCGCAATCCGCAATCGAAAATTCAATCCCCACTCCCCAATCCCCAATCCCCAATTTGACCCCAATCCCCAATCTCCAATCCCAATTTGACCCCAATCCCCAATCTCCACCCCAATTGAGCCCCGGATAGGGTAAAATGAAACGATAAATCCCACTTCGAAGAGGTCTACTAGATGAATCGTCGTTTTGTCCTCTCCTGCCTGATGCTAGCCGGACTCGCCTTTGGTGCGACCGCAAGGGCGCACGCCCAGGCGTATTACCCGCTCGACAAGATTGTCCCCGGTCAGAAGGCTGTGGGTCGGACTGTATTTCTTGGAACGAAAATCGAAGAGTTCCCCATGGAGATCATCGGCGTATTGCATAATGTCGGGCCGAATCAGAATCAGATTCTTGCCCGCGTCACCGGCGGTCCGGCTGTCGCCACTGGCATCTACGCCGGAATGAGCGGCAGTCCTGTTTTCATTGATGGAAAAATTGTGGGAGCCATCGCCTACGCTTTCCCGTTCAGCAAGGAAGCCATCGCCGGGATTACTCCCATCCAGGAGATTGTCAGCATCTTCGACGAGAAGCCGGCCGTACGGCAGACCATCGCGCGCGCTGACCTCAATCCGGCCAGACTGTATTCGACGCCGGCGGCCTTGAGTCCCGGCGCGCAGCTGCCTTCCATTCGCTTTGACGGTGCGGCTCACGCGGTGGCCGGGCCCCTGCCGGGCCTGGGCATGGAACCGATCGCTTCGCCGCTGAACCTTTCGGGGTTCAGCCCGCAGGCCTTGCAGTACTTCGCGCCGCAGTTTCAGGCGCTCGGCTTGAACCCGGTTCGCGGCGGCGGCGGCGGTGGGGGCCCAGCTTCTGCCGGCAGCGCCGGCGCCGCGCTAGAACCCGGCTCGACGTTGACAGTGCAACTGGTCCGCGGCGATATGGACATCAACGCCAGCGGGACGGTGACCTGGGTCGAAGGAGACCGGATCTACGCCTTCGGGCATCCTTTTCTGAGCATGGGGTACACGGACCTGCCGATGAACCGCGGCGAGGTTCTGACGATCCTTCCCAACCTGGCCGTCTCTTCGAAAGTGTCGGTCACGCGCGAGTTTGTCGGCAGTATCCGGCAGGACCGCGCGACCGGAATCCTCGGTATCCGCGGACGCAAACCCGCGTTGATCCCGGTTCATATCAAGCTGCACACCAGCCGCAATGAAGTGAAGGACTTCAACTACGAAGTGGTGGCCGACAACTTTCTGACGCCCTTTCTCATGAATTTCACCGTGTTCAATACGCTGGTCTCCTCGGAGCGTTCGCTCGGCAGCCAGACGCTGCAGGTGCGCGGCAAAATCCGGGTGGCCGATCAGCCCGACGTCGAGTTTGAAAACGCCGTCGCCGCCAACATCAATACACCGGTATACGCTTCACTGGTGGTGGCTTCGCCCGTGAACTTTCTGATGTCGAGCGGATTCGAGAACGTCAACTTGAAGTCGATCGATATCGACATCGAAGCTGTCGAAGAGGTGCGAGAAGCGCAGCTGGCTGGAATCTGGCAGAACCGCCTGAAAGTCAGGCGGGGCGAAGAAGTCGAGTTGACCGTTTTTCTCAAGCGCGGAAACGGCGAAACAGTGACTGAAAAGTATCCGGTGAGAATTCCCGAGGACATCGCGCCCGGACCGCTGAACATTTCGGTCAGTGACGGCGTAACACTGGTCCGAAGCGACGCAGACGATGTGGAGTTTGTCCCCAAGGATCTCGGCCAGTTGATCAAGGCAATTAACAATCTGAAGCGGAACAACCGCCTGTACGTGCGGTTGTATCGCAGCGAACCCGGCGCGGTCATCCAGGGCGAGGGTTTGCCCGATTTGCCGCCATCCATGATGACGATCCTCGGATCAAGCAAGACGGCCGGGTCGCTTGATTCCATTCAGAATGTTGTGCTGGGCGAGTACGAATTGCAGCAGGGCAGCTTCGTCATCAAAGGCAAGAAGGTCGTCCGGGTTGAAGTGATTAACTGAGGAGTGTATGCATCCCAACGAGAAACAGCACTCTAGCCCGGATTATTCACGAAATTCGATGCAGGACAGGCGCGAAGCGCCGTTAGCCAATAGCCCTGCGCGTAAGCGCGGGGTTGGCGGCGTGAGGAGCGAGCGAGGCCCGCAGGGCCGGCACATAAACAATGCAATCGAGAAGGCAGTTGAGATGTGCCGCGCCTTCGGCGCTCCTGCGCTCTGGGAGGCCTGATTCCCCGGCCTGACGGCCGGGGCTATTGGCTGGCGGCGCTTCGCGCCTGGATCCGTTAGTGAATAATCGCGGCTAGGCCCTCCCTGTATTCCTGCCACTGATCACTTGCCACGTGAACGGCTATTTTTGTTTTGGGATGAAAACGTGAAAAAACTTTCAGCATTGATTGTTCTGGCTGCGTCGATTGCCGCGGCCGCGGCAGCCGAACCGCAAAAGTGGACCGTGTCGACTCAAAGCGAGTTTCTCAAAGGAGAGCTCCGTGGCATTTCAGTGACAAGCGACGGCCGCCTGATCCTGGCTCCCGCGCTGCAGGCGGTCTACGACACGCAGCAAGCCTATCTATTCTCCATCGCGCAGGACAACGCGGGCGCTCTGGTCGTCGGGAGCGGCAACAGCGGAAAGATTTTCAAGGTCGAAGGCTCGTCGGGAAAACTGTTGGCGACGCTGGAGGAACTGGCCGTATACGCCCTGGCGATAGACGCACAGAACCGGGTCATTGCGGGTTCGTCACCTGACGGCAAAGTGTATCGCATTGGAGCCGACGGCAAAGCGGCCGTGATTTTCGATCCGAAGGAAAAGTACATCTGGTCGCTGGCCATTGATCGAAGCGGCAATGTGTACGTCGGGACCGGCCCGCGTGGCGTCATCTATCGCATTCCAGCCGCGGGTGAGGCCAAGCCCTTCTACGACAGCGACGAGACCCATGTAACCTCACTGGCCATCGACGCAGAGGGAAACGTCCTGGCCGGCAGCGCACCCAACGGTTACATCTATCGGATCACCCCGCAGGGCAAACCTTTCGTGCTTTTTGACTCCCCATTGAGCGAAGTCCGCAGCCTCACAACTGACCGCTACGGCAACATTCTGGCGGCCGCGCTAGGAGAATCGAGCCGCAAAGGCACGGCCCCGCTGGCGAGAGTGTCCGGGTCCGACTCTGTCCCCGTCATCTCGGTTGCAACGGCCATGGCTACGGTGACGGCCGAGGCAGGCGAGGCGGACAAGGATCTGCCCGGCACGGCCGACGAACCCAGGTCGGTGTTTTCGCCGCGCGCCAGATCCGAGCGCTCGACGATTTACCAAATCGACAAGGAAGGTGTCGTCGAAAGAGTCTATTCATCCGATTCGGATGTTTTCTATAGTCTGCTGGTGCGCAATGACGGCTCGCTGATTGTGGGCAGCGGTCCCAAAGGCAGGTTGTTGTCGATCGATTCGCGACGCCTGGTAACGATCCTGGCACAGGCCCCGGAAGAGCAGATCACCGGCCTGGTCGAACGCGATGGCAAAGTATATGCAGCCAGCAGCAACCTCGGAAGAGTTTTTCAATTGCTGGGCAAACCGGTTGAAAGCGGCGTGTTTGAATCCGAACCGCTAGATGCGCGGATCGTCAGCAGCTGGGGGATGATTTCCTGGAAGATCCTCAATCCCGCCCAGGGCAGCATCGAGCTGGCCACGCGCAGCGGCAACACCAAAACTCCCGACAAGACCTGGTCGGATTGGAGCGCGCCCTATCGCGATCGGCCTGGGTCCTACATTACGAGTCCGAAGGCGCGTTTTTTGCAGTGGAAGGTCACGATTTCCACGGATGCGCGCTCCGGGACGCTGCTGTCCGATTCAAACATGGTCGAATCCGTGAGCGTTTCCTACATCCAACAAAACGTGGCGCCCAGAATCCAGTCGATCACGCTGGAAGTTCCGAGCGTGGCTTTTCTGCCATATCCGCCGGTCAGCATCGGAGGCAGCACCGGCGGAGGATTGTCGGGGGCCCGCCAGAAATCCTTGCCGCGCGCGCTACGCAGTCTGGATGCGAGGCTGTCCAGCCCTCCGCCCCGCAGAGTTTTTCAACCGGGGGTCCAGTCGTTTACCTGGGAAGCTCGCGATGAAAACGACGATGAGCTGGACTACTCGCTGTATTACAGGGCCGAAGGCGAGACCGCCTGGAAGCTTTTGAAGGCCGGGCTCGATGACAACCACCATACCATCGAGCCGAATACGCTGGCCGACGGGGTGTACTTACTCAAGGTGGTAGCCAGCGACGCGTCGTCCAATGCGTTCCAGCAGGCTTTGACCGATGAATCGGTCAGCAAGGCGTTTGTCCTGGATAGCAGTCCTCCGCGAGTCGAAGTCCTTTCGCATAAGGTCACCGGCGCCCGCGTCGAAATTGCATTCAAAGCGACGACTCAAGTCAGCTCGATTTACCAGGCGGACTTCAGTGTCGAATCCGGAAAACCCCAGATTCTTTTTCCGCGTGACGGCATCTCCGATTCACGCTCTGAGGAGTACGTGTTTTCAACTCTCGACCTCAAGAAGGGCGAGCACGCGGTCGTGTTGAGGGTGTTTGACGTGGTGGGGAATGCTGGGACGGCCAAAGTGGTAGTGCAGATTCCGTAGGAGAGAGGACTAAGGACTAAGGACTAAGGACTAAGGACTAAGGACTAGGGGCAAAGGACGAAGGGCAAGGGAATGATTCGGCTTTTCTTAATTGTTCTTCGTCCTTCGTCCTTCGTCCTTCGTACTTTATCCAACGACATCAATCTTTGAGAACGATAACACCACATACGACTTGACCCGCTGTCCGTTGAAGACGGCCGGCCGGAAGTAGGTCGATCCGACGTTGCGGCGCACGGCTCGGAACAGCTCCTGGTGCCGGGGATAATCCACTACATTGCCGATCGATGCGTTTCCTCTTCGGCTGACGATGGCCAGCACCGTCATCTCGTCCTCCCCGGCGATCGCACGCGTAGCGTCGAGGAACTCCATGAAGGGCAATTCAGGTACCTGCGCCTGCGACTTCTGTTCGACGCTGAAGGGAAGGCTTTCGACCAGAAACGGATAGGTCTCATAAGAGATCGAGCGCCCCGAATCGAAGTTGGCCAGAATGGAAAAGAAAAGCCCCATCGTAATAGGCACCGCGGCGGCCTTCGACCACAGCAGCCGCCGGTCCAGATGGCGCAGGTTGAAAATCACTTCTTCACAGGCGTCGCGCAACAGCGAGGGCCATGACCAGGGCTTGAACTCACGGATGTGATGGCCGACCAATCGATTCAGGACCGGGGGTGCTGATTCCCAAGGCGCCTGTCGCAGCATGCCGCTGAGATTCCTGAGTTCAGATACTCGCCGGCCGCAGTGATCGCATAGGCCGAGGTGGGACTCAACCAGTGGGCGCACGTCCTCACTCAATGCACCGTCCAGGTACTCCGTTTCCCAACCCGTAAACTCCCGACAGTTCATAGCTGCCCCGCTGACTGGTTCTGGAGATATTTCCTCAAGTGCTGACGCAGCGACTCGCGACCTCGCGCGATCCGCGACTTGATGGTTCCAAGCGACGTTCCGGTTATCTCGGCGATCTCTTCATAGCTCAATTCCTGAATGTCGCGCAACACGACGCTGATGCGCTGATCCAGGGGCAGCCGCTTTAAGGCCCGTGCGATCTGCCTGTCCAGTTCATACTGCAGGCAGGCACGCTCCGGGTCGACCCCGCGCCCGGCCAGATGCTGCGCCGGAGCGGCCTGCTCGGGCAGATCCAGCGAGACGATCCGGTCGCGCTGCCGGCGGCGCCACCAGCGGTTGCGATTGCTCGCGCGATTGAGCGTGATGCGATAGATCCAGGTCTTCAGGCTGCTCTGGGCGCGAAACTGATCGATTTTCTGAAAGACGACAAAGAAAACTTCCTGGGAAAGATCCAGAGCTTCATCGCGGTCGCCCAGCAACCGCAATCCGAGGTTGTAGACCAGCCCGCGGTAGCTGTCAAAAATCTGGTCGAACGTTGGAACCGCGTGGGCTCGTTCGACTGGCTGGGCATGCAGGATCTCAGACCGCTCCAGAAGTTTACCCGTCTGCAAGGCCACCCCGCTTTTGTCCATAGCGCCCGTCCGGTTGTACGCTTACCTTAATCAGACACCCGGGAGCCCTCAGAGTTCCACAAAAAAATTGCGAATTGCGCATTTTGCGCCTCGAATCGATAATTGTTGGAGACAATGCGAAAACCAGTCTTGATTGCGGGCGTCATTGTGCTGGCTGTGGGGCTGCTGGCGCTGTGGTTCTTATCTACATACAAGGTCGACCTGGTCCATTACGCCGTCGAGCAGGCCGTCCTGCAGAAAGCCGCCGCCGAGGTTCCCCGCCGCGAAATCGAGGCTCGGTTTGCCGAGGCATATCGCAAACATTCCGGCGGTGGCCGCGGGCGGCACCTTCAGCATCTGCTTGAAATTTCGCAGCGCATCGAGAAACTGCAGAAGATTGACAGCCAGGAGATGCGATGGGTGTTTGAAAAGCTGGGGAGTCCGTGACAGCCGGAAGTGACGATGACGGCCACGACCACGTCCACGCACGGCCACGAGCACGTGCACGTGCACGAGCACGTCAACGAGCACGACCACGTCAACGATCACGAGCACGTTCTGCTCCCTGACCCCTGCCCCCTGACCCCTGATCCCTGTGCTACTATGGCTCCGTGAAATGCCCGCGATGCCAGGCAGAGGGATTCCTAACACGCCAGGCCTGCGGGGGCTGCGGATTTCACCTGAGGCCCCCGCGCACCCGCGACGATTCGGCTGAAGCGTCGCTGATTCCGTTTCCCCAAAACCTTCAGTTTGATTTCTCCATTCGGGATAAATCCGCGCACCCGGAGCGGTCCGACAAGGCAGCCTGGCGCGAGGAGCTGAAGCGCAGATTGGCGGAAGTCCAGGAAAAACGTGGCCAGAAGGCCCGTCCCAAAAAGGACGTTCAGGGCCCCGGGTTGTTTGACCGGGTCGAAGGTCCTGTGGTACCGGCCTCCGGCCTGTTGGAGCGCAGAGGCGCAGCCGGGATGGCGGTGCCGCTCCGAGCCGCGCAGAAAAACTCTTCGGCCGCGCCGGCCCTTGACCCGGTGACGATCATTCCGCAAGATCCACCGGCGGTTTTGTCACCGGATCGGGTCGACAAGGGGATTCTGCTGTCGCGCGCCGTCAGCGGTGTCGTCGATCTGTTGGTCGTGTTTCTACTGACCGCGGCATTTGTGGCAGGCACCTGTTTGCTGCTGCGCGCCGACCCGCTCGAGCCGGGTATTCGTCGCGTCATGATCGGGCTGGTCATTTTCTTTCACATCTTCTATACAGTTTACTTTCTCAGCCAGGCGCAGAGAACGCCGGGAATGATGTGGCTGGGGCTTCGCTTGATCGGCGACGAAGGCCACGGGCCCACCGTGCAACTGCTGCTGGCGCGCGCAATTCTGTTTCCCTTTGCGGCTCTGACCCTGGTCGGGCTGTTGTGGGGACTGCTCGACGGCAAAGCGCGCTGCCTGCATGACCTCTTCTCGACGACGCGCGTCATTCGAGACTAGTTTCCGATGGAAAACTTTACGCTGGAGCTGCTTGCGCAGGAGCTGCGGCAGCGTCTGGTGGGCCGCAAGCTGTTGGACGTGACGGCCGCCGCGACAACAACGTTCTGGCGCTTCGAAGGCCTCGACGGGGCGCTGAAGATTTCGCCGGCGCCTGCGCGTCCCGTGCTCTATTTGACGCGCAGCCTGCCCAACGATGCACACTCAGCACACCTGTTTGAAGACTTGCTGGATCAGCGGCTGCACGGTCTTGACAAGCCTCCCGCCGAACGGCTGGTTCGGCTGGAATTCGCCGGGCGCGAGATCGTCGTGGAACTGATACCCCACCGTCCGCAGCTGTTCATTCTGGATGCCGGGGTCGTCCGGGACGTGTGGCTGCACCAGTCGCCACGTCGACTGGATGCCGGCGAGCCCTATGTCGGGCCGGCTCGACGGGGCGCGGCCGATCCGCTGGAAACTCTGGAGAAGCGTCTGAGTGCCGATTTCGGAGCGACGGCCGAATGGATCCTCTCCGAGGTACCCGAGGTGGGACCCGAGTGGGCGCAGGAATTGGAGCGGCGGCTACGAGCGGCGCCGGACCAGAAAAGCGCCGTGCGCCAATTACGTGAGGAACTCCGAAGGCCTCCGGCCTGCGGTTACGTCTGCAGCTCGGCGGCGCTCAACTGGAAAGATTTCTCAGTTGCGCCCGCGACAGAGTATCCGAGCTGGTGTCCCTTCGCGATTCCAGAGCGGGTGTGTCAAACGACCGAGACACTCAATGATGCCGCCGACCTGGCCGAAACCTTTCGAGAACAGCTTGGGGTGTATCAGACAACTGCCCGCCTGGTGCGGCAGAGCCTGGCGGCCCGCCGGAAGAATGCCTCCGCCCTGCACGGCCGTCTGGCGGATACGCTGCGCTCGTTTGAACGCGCCGACCAATACAGGAAGACGGGCGATCTGCTGCTGGCCCATCTGGGCACGTTACGGAACACCCGCGTGCCCGAGGAGGTCGAGCTGGCCGATTATTTTGATCCCGAAGCAAGAACCGTCACAGTTCCGCTCGACCCGGACAGCAGCTGGCAGGGGAATGCCGAGCAGTACTACCGGCGATTCCAGAAGGCTGTCAGCGGCCGGCGCGCCGTCGAACGCCGCATTCAGGAACTTGAGGAGGAACTCGGACGCCTTGGCGAGATCGAACGGCGAGCCCAGAGCGCCGCGGATGTCGCCCAATTGGAGCAACTTGCCACCCAGCTTCAACCAAAACGCTCGAAACGTACCACGCGCGTTGCAGTCGGACGCGGAAAACAAGAAGAACAGTTACGTGTCAGAAGAATCGTTTCGGCCGATGGACTGGACATCCTGATCGGAAGAAGCAATCGCGAAAACGATGAGCTGACATTCAAGGTTGCGCGGCCCAACGATCTGTGGCTCCACGCTGCTGATTACCCCGGCTCTCATGTCGTCGTGCGCAACCCGGGCAAGGGGGAGATTCCGATGCGGACTCTTCTGGAGGCCGCGCGCTGGGCCGCCTACTACAGCAAGGCCCGGGAGGAGACACGGGCTGCGGTAAACTATACCCAGCGCAAGTTTGTGCAAAGGCCGCGGGGAACCACTCCGGGCAAAGCGCTGATGACACGTTTCAAGACGGTGGTAGTCGAGCCGGCGCGGGATACTCGTGACGAGAGTGAGCGTTGAAAGTCACAAATTGGGGATTGGGGCAGGGGATTCAAATTGCGGATTGGGGATTGCGGGTTGCGGATTGAATTGCGGGATTGAAGAATTGGAGATTGCATTCGACCGTGAGGACAAGCCATGAAACGCTTCGTATTGCGCCGGCTCCTGCTGAGCCTGGTGACGCTGTGGGGTGTCGTAACCTTTGTGTTTTTGTTGATACATCTCGTGCCCGGAGATCCGGTCGAAACAATGCTCGGCGAAGGCGCCCGCCCGCAGGATGTCGCGCAGATGCGACAGAAGCTGGGGCTGGATCTTCCTCTTGCCACGCAATACGGGCGATTTGTCGAGCGCCTGGTCCACGGCGATCTGGGAGTTTCCTTTCGAAGCAATGACCCGGTGGGCCGCGTCATACGGCAAGCCTATCCGGCGACGATTCGGCTGGCCCTGGCCGGATTATTTGTGGCTGTAGCAATCGCCATTCCACTCGGAGTATTTGCCGCCAGGCGGCGCGGAACCTGGGCGGACGCAGCGGCTTCGGTCATCTCGCTGCTGGGAGTCTCGGTGCCGCATTTCGCGCTCGGACCACTGCTGATTGTCTTGTTTTCAATCCAGCTTTCCTGGCTGCCGGTTTCCGGCAGCGGCACATTCGCGCACATGGTGCTGCCCGCCGTTACGCTGGGACTGGCGCTGGCGGCGATCCTGATGCGCATGACCCGCTCGTCGATGCTCAACGAACTGGCGCAGCCCTACGTGACGACGGCGCGCGCCAAGGGGCTGCCGGAGCGCCGGGTGGTCTACTATCACGCGCTGCGCAACGGCTTGATTCCAATCCTGACAATTCTCGGTCTGCAATTCGGAGTGCTGCTGGCCGGCGCCATCATCACTGAGACGATTTTCTCCTGGCCCGGTCTCGGAAGGCTGGTAGTGCAGGGAATCCAGTCGCGGGATTATCCCCTGGTGCAGGGATGCATCCTGGTTATTTCGATGACCTACGTAATGGTCAATCTTCTGACCGACCTGGTCTATGGCTGGGTCGATCCGCGTATCCGATTGCGATGATCCGAAGGTGGCTGGCCAAAACGAATTTCCTGACCAGGGTCGGCCTGGCGCTGATCGCACTTTTTTTTCTCATGGCGTTGCTGGCGCCCTGGCTGGCGCCGTTTCGGTACAATGACCAGGACCTGGAAACACGCCTGCAGGGCATCTCAAGCAACCACTGGATGGGAAGCGATGAGCTGGGACGCGACATTCTTGCGCGCATTTTGTACGGCGCGCGCGTCTCGCTGACGGTGGGACTGGTAGTGGTAGCGCTGTCAGCCCTGGTGGGAATTATGGTGGGGGCGCTAGCCGGCTACTACGGCGGGTGGATCGACGAGATCGCAATGCGCAGTGTCGACGTGCTAATGGCGGTTCCTGGGATTTTGCTGGCGATCGCCTTTGTGGCATTTCGTGGTCCGAGCCTGAAGAACCTGATCTCGGCGCTGGTCCTGCTCGGTTGGGTGGGGTATGCGCGGCTGGTGCGCGGCGAGATCCTGCGTGTTCGAGAACTTGATTACATACAGGCTGCTCGCAGCCTTGGGGCTCGAAGCGTGCCGATCATCGCGCGACACGTTCTTCCCAACATCATCGACCCGGTCATCGTCCAAGCCAGCCTCGGCATGGCCGGCGCCATCCTGGCCGAAGCCAGTCTGAGCTTTCTGGGACTGGGCATCGCGCCGCCGACGCCCAGTTGGGGCGCCATGCTTGACAGCGGCCGCGGCCATCTTTTCGAGGCGCCGCATATGGTGATCTTTCCGGGACTGGCGATTCTCAGCGTCGTCATGGCCTTCAATTTCGTTGGCGACGGTCTGCGCGACGCCTTAAGCCGACGCTGACCTACGAACTACGAAAGACGAAGGACTAAGGGCTAAGGACTAATGACGAAAGACGCAGGACGCAGGACTAACGCTGGACTAGCCCTGGACTAGCCAGGATTATTCACGAGATTCGAAGCTGGACAGGCGCGAAGAGCCGTTAGCCAATAGCCCCGCGCGTAAGCGCGCGGCTTACGCTCAGGGCTTTATCTTTCGCCCCTGCGGGGCTGCGTGGGGCGGCGGACACCAACCCAGGGCTTATGCCCTGGGCTCTATTATTTGCCCCCTGCGGGGGCACGTCCTTGGGCTTTCCGTCCCGGAGACGAGAGACTGCAAGGTCGTTGCGCGCTGGCTGACGGGAGAGTCCTGACCTCGGGAGGTTTCACCACGGCCGGAGGTTCCCATCTTCTGCCGAGATCGCGGGTTCCCATCGTCTGCCGAGATTCCGAAAGCATGGTCGCCCCGCAGGGGCGAAAGATTAAAGCCCAGGGCGTAAGCCGGCGTAAGCCCTGGGTTTTCGGGTTCGTCGTTTCGGTGAGCCCCGCAGGGGCGGAAGAGTAACAGTGAGTGGAGGCCCGAAGGGCAGGTGCCTATACAGTGCAGTCGAGAAGGCAATTTAGATGTGCCGCGCCTTCGGCGCTCCTTCGCTCTGGGAGGTCTCATTGCCCGGCCTGACGGCCCTGACGGCCGGGGCTATTGGCTGGCGGCGCTTCGCGCCTGGGTCAAGTTTGTGAATAGTCGCGGCTAAGGACTAAGGACGAAGTTCCAAACCAGCCAATTACGAATTACGAGTTAGAAAACCGATGGCAGGGCCGAGTTACTCCTCGCCACCGTACTTCGTCCCTCGTCCTTCGTCCCTCGTCCTTCGTCCCTCGTCCTTCGTCCCTCGTCCCTCGTCCTTCGTCCCTCGTCCTTCGTCCTTCGTCTCTCGTCCTTCGTCCCTCGTCCTTCGTCCCTCGTCCTTCGTACTTCGTCCCTCGTCCTTCGTCCCTCGTCCTTCGTACTTCGTCCCTCGTCCTTCGTATTTCATTCGTTCAGTTCCTCGAGAAACTCGTCAATCAAAGCCCGCAGTGGATCGCCGAAGCGCAACTGAACTTCAGGGTCATTGAGCAAGACCCGAATCAGCGTAGCCAGCGCGGCCTTTTCACGGGTCTGTTCGCCGCGTGTGCGGACACCTCGGTGCATCAGCCCGGCCAGTTCTCCGGCGGCGTGGACAAATTCATCCTGACGGATAAAACGCTCCAGCGGAAAGGCCCGCAGGATGGTCTGCAGCAGGGCAGCAAAGTGCGGGTACCTCTCCTCGGTCAGCAGCAGCGCGGCCAAGAAGTCTTCCTGGGCATCCGAGACGGTCGACAGCTGCCGCCGTCCCGACAGGACCTTTTGCAGACCTTCAGGCCGTTGGACGAAAGCATGGCGGGCCAGAAAAAACAACAGCAGCGCGCAGGCTGATAGAAGAAGAGCGAAAAGCGCGATGAAGGGAATCGCAGGCATGAACTCATTGCGGATTGCGGATTGAATTTCCCAGTTCGCAATCCGCAATCAATCCGCAATCCGCAATTCGCAATCCGCAATGGTCGGTAAGGTAACAACTTTGAATCAGCGCTGCTGCCCGCTCCGACTGGGTATGCCTGTCAATTCACTAAGGGGGATTCGATAAATTCCTTCGGCCAGCGTGGCTGCCAACAGGACGTTCTGGCTGGAAGAAACATGCAGCACGCTGATGCGCGCGTTGTCGGAGCCTTCGATCTTTCGCCAACTGACGCCGCCGTCCGAACTCGCATAGATCTGGCCGAGCAGTTGATCGGCTGCATAGATGTGCCCGGGCCGGCTGGGATCTAAAACGATCGAGGTGATCTCAACGCCCGGTATTTCGCGAACGCGCCGCCAGGTCTTTCCTTCGTCGTTTGACAAAAACAGACCATGCTTAGTGGCCGCCAGCAGCCGCTCGCCGTAGGAAACCATCTGCTGGATTTCGGATATCCCAGTCTGAAGAAACTCAGTCCAGGTGACACCTCGGTCGGTGGTTCGGTAGAGGCGCTCGCCTACCACCAGCCACAACTCACCGAAGTGCGCGGCGGCCGGCAACATGGCGGTCGCTCCGATGGGAAGTTCCCCCACCTTCTTCCACGGCCCGTTCAGCAAAAGGGCCTGATACAAACCCGCATCGGTCCAAGCCTGAAATTTCTTGCCACCCTCGGAACGAACGTGGAAGAGTTTTCTGGTCGCCACTCGAAGTGTTCGCGTCCACGACGCGCCAAGGTCGGTTGAAACGTAGACGGATCGCCGCGTGTTGAGCCAGATCTGCGCCCCATCGCCGGAAGTCACGATGTCGTAGACGTCGGTATCGCCGGCCAGCAATCCCTTGTTGCTGATCCGCCAGGTTCGGCCGCCATCCTCGCTAATGTAAAAGCCACCCTGCTGGTTGTCGTACAGCACTCCCGCGTAAAAACGATCCGGGTTGGAGGGGTCGGCAGCAAGGGCGGCGACGTGACGATGGACAAAGCCGAGATTGGATGCAACAAATGTCTTGCCCGCGTCGCCGCTTTTCAGCACACCGGAATCGTCGGTTGCCAGATAAATCAAGTCCGGATTCTGGGGATGTACCGCGATGGCATTGACCGTCAAACCGGCTTGCGTCATCCGTATCCAGTTCGTCCCACCGTCAAAGCTCTTGTATAGACCTTCGGTTGTTCCGGCAAATACGACATTGGAATCGCGCGGGCTGATCAAAAAGCTGCGAGTGCGATTGGCGTTTTTGGCCAGACCGTTTCTCAGTTTGGTCCACAGCTCTCCGCCGTTGGTCGACTTGTAGATTCCAGAGCAGGCGGAGGCAAACACTGTTTCGGGATTTACGCTGTCGACCTGGAGCGAGAACACGTCGCTGTCAGCCAGCATGCCTTTGTCTATACGCGTCCAGTTTTTGCCTCCGTCGGTAGTGCGATATCCCAGGTGCCAGGTTCCGGCGTAAAGAATGTCGTCATCGCGCGGATCGATGGCGACCGACTCGATCTGGATCAGGTCGTCATACTCGCGGTGACCGCGCGAGATCTTTTCCCAGTTCTGACCGGCATCGCGCGTTCGGTAAACGCCGTCAAGAGTCCCGAGAACGATCGTGTCTCCGTTGCGTGGTGACACGGCGATGGCGCGAATCGACGTGTTATTGCCTCCTTCGGGCGTCTGAAACAGAACAGTGCTCCAGGTGACGCCGCTGTCCTCGGACCGAAACAAGCCACCCGTGGTGCTGCGCAAATCCCAGCTGGCGATGTAGACGCGCCCGGGATGGGTTGAATCAAAAACAATATTGTCGATGACCAGGCCCCGGCCGCGCGTGTCGATGCCCGGCATTACTTTGTGCCAGCGCGATGCGCCGTCGGTGGAACGATAGACCTGGCCGTCGCTGGTGCCCAGCAGAAGGATCTCCGGCTGCAGCGGGTCGATGGCAATCGACCGGACATCGCCCCCGAAAGGACCCACGATTTCAGCCTGCGCGGACGCGCCAAGAGCAACTAACAGCAGGAGAACGAACGTAAATCTGTTTTTCATCAATCTGAAGCGATTATACCGCAGATTGGCGAAGCGGGGAAGTGTCAATAGCGATTCCCTAACCCCTGACCCCTGAAGCCTGACCCCTAAAAAAAGGACCCGCCTGAAAGCGGGTCCGCTCGATTAGTAGTCGGAGAGCCCCGCGTCGCGGGGCTCCCCTGGAAAAAGCGATCCTACTTGGAGGTCAGCAGGATCTCGACACGGCGATTCTGTTTGCGCCCGTCGGCGGTCTTGTTGTCGCCGATTGCGTTGTCACGTCCGCCGTTCTTGGTTGTGATGCGGTTCGGATCGATCTTGTGCTGCTGGACCAGATACGCCTTGGCCTTGTCAGCACGGACCTGTCCGTTCTTCACCGCTTCGCGGCCGTCGGCGTAACCAGTGACGGTCGCAACGAGGCTGCTGTCAGACTGCAGCTTCAGCGCCACGTCATCGAGCTTGGCTTTCGCCAGGTTGTCGATGCGCAGGCCGGGCACAGCCACGACGATGTTCTCGTCGACCGCCTTCGTGAAGCTGTCCGTATCGGACGCGTCGGCCTTGCCGTCGGAAACCCGAACGGTGACCGAGTGGCTGCCGGTGCTGTAGTCGCAGGAATTGAGCGTGAGGCTCGAGCCGCTTCCCGCAACACTGCGTCCGTCAACGCTCCACGTGTAGGTCAGACGATCGCCATCCGGATCGCTGGCGCGCGCCGTTGCCGTGACAGACTGGCAACCCTTGACACTCTTCGGGCTGACCGTCAGGTCGACCGTTGGCGGCCGGTTGGCCGACGCCACCACTGGCGCAGCTCTCACCACCACGTCAAACGTACAGGTGGCGGAAGCCATGCCATCACTGACCGTCACCTTAACCGCGTAGGTCTTATGCACTCGGCCGGTGGCGCCAAAGACCAGCGACGAACCGGTTTCGGCCGCTCGCGTACCATCGATCTCCCACGTGTACGTGAGCGAACCGCCGTCCGGATCGGAAGCAGTGGCGCGCAGCGTAACCGAACTGGTGTGTTCAACCGTCTGCGACTTGGGTGAGCAATCAATCGTCGGAGCCTGGTTGGTCACTGTTACATCCGTCGAGCAGGTCACCGTGTGTTTTCCGTCGGAGACCTTAGCCGTGATGGTGTAGGTGCCGGAATTGACTCCACTGGCCTCCCACGTCGCGGTCATCCCGCTGCCGGTGACGCGGCCACCCGTGGCGCTCCACTCGACAGTGAGGTCGTCTCCGTCAGGATCGTTGGCGACCACCGTGATGGTAGCCGTCTGACCGCGCTGCAGAGATGCGGGGCTGGCCGGTCGGCACTCGACCGTCGGAGGCTCATTGGTCTTGCGTTGGAAAGCTGCCTGTACGACAAATCCATGCGGCTCGGTGGCGTCAAATCCGTACTTGGCCTCGTCGATCCGGCGGGCGTTGTAGCGATAGCCGCCCCCGAACGTAAACATGTTCGAAGGAAAGAAACGCAGACCGGCGACCAGGTCGAAGGATGCAACCGGGTTGACCAGAACGGGTCGAACAGCAACGACACCCAGCAGATTGGGGCCCGCTGCTGTTGTGCTGCGGTCTCCCCAGAACGTGGTGCCGTCGGCCTCGAAAATAAACTGCGCGCGAGGCGTGCCCAAATCTACGCCCAGTCCGAGCCCCCAGTTGAGCTCATTTTGGATTTGAATGGTCTTGCGTTTGTTGTGCACGTCCATGAAACCGACGTTGGCGAGCAATGTCACCGGCCCGGCCCACTTCGACGCCAACAGATCCAGACCCCAGTCGGTGCCGCCGCTGCTCATGCCGCGGACCAGCTTGCTGGCCTTGCGGCTGAATGGCTGACGCACATTGGCGCGCAACGCCACGCCAAAAGGAGCGCCTTTGGATTCCGACATCAGGTTGAATTTCAGACCTGTCTGAGCGTAACCCCAGGTGTCGCCCCAACCGACGTCCAGAAACGGCGTCTCGTTGTAAACCATCTGGCGCCCGTCACGCACCTGGGCGGGCCAGAGCGGTTGGCCGGTGCGGCGCTTGTAGTTGCGCCCGCCATCGGAGTCAACGCGGCGCTGTGTTTCCGCCGATACGTACCACTCGACCCGGTCGTGCAGTCCCAAGGTGAAAGTCACCGGGATGGTCACGATTTCGATGTCTCCGGGATCGCGATCGCGGTTGTTATAGTTAAACCCCAGGCTGAATTCCCCGCCCCGGAGATTTTCGGCCGAGTACAGACCAAAAAAGCCGGTCGGGCCGTCAATCGTCGGCGCGAGAAACTTAATCTTCCGTTTGCCGCTGTCGCTGGTCGTTGATTGGGCGACCGCAAAACAGGACAAAAGGAAGGTCAAGAGCGTAAGAGCAATCAAAACCTTCTTCAGTGACTGACACATTGCAAAACCTCCACGATGTTCTAAGTTCAACGATTTAAGCCAGTTTTCCAAATTATACAGGATTGTCAAATCCTGTAAATACCGTCCCGAAAAATTTTTTTACCGATGACCTCGCATCCTCATTCTCCCCGGAGGAAGCGGTAACTGTAAAACCTCAATAGGGTGAACCAATTGTAGTATCCGGGCAAGTGGCCTCACTCTTTACACTATCACACTTTGGCAAGGTCCCTGACTGGTTGGCTCAAGGCATTTCCAGAAAGTATTTCAAAAAGGCAGAAAATCCTGTACAAAACCTGCGTCATCTTTTTCTCGGAAACGGCACTACCGGGTCCCCAGGCCCCTCGCGCGGACTGGCCTCATCGAAAGGCGCCGGCGGCTGATCGGAGACTCCGACGTCTGCTGGATACGCGATGCGTTTGTGACCGGATCGCACCAGAACGCCGGTCAGTGTGTCCATCAACGTTTTCAATTCCCCAACGCTCAGCCCTGTGTGATCGAACTGGCCCTGAGCGAATTTGCGAAGAACTATTTTTTCGACCACCTCACGGACCTTCTCCTCATTGGGGTCGGAGAGCACTCGGAACGCGGCCTCGGCGGAATCGACGATCATCAGGATGGCTGCTTCCTTGCTTTGAGGCTTCGGTCCCGGATACTTGAATACTCTTGGCGACTGCATCGTCGATTCCTGCCGGCGTGATTTGGAGTGGAAAAAATCGATGGTGGCTGTGCCATGGTGTTCATTGATCATGTCGACGACGGCCTGCGGAAGCCCGAGCTTTCGGGCCAGTCTTTCGCCGTAGAGAACATGCGACCGCACCATCGAGGAGCTGGCAACCGGACCCATCTGATCGTGCGGGTTTTCGCCGCGCTGGTTTTCGATGAAGTAGCCTGGATTGAAAATTTTCCCGATGTCGTGATAATAGGCGCCCACCCGTGCCAGCAGTCCGTCGGCGTGGATTTCCGTGGCGAGAATCTCCGCCAGGTTTGCAACGCTGATCGAGTGCTGATAGGTTCCGGGCGCCTTCAGGAAGAACTCGCGGAGGATCGGTGTGTTCAGATCAGCCAGTTCCATCAACTGAAACGGCGATGTTAGATCGAACAGGTATTCCAGAATGGGCAGAAGCAGCAGCGCCAGCAACCCCGAGGCGATTCCTCCGAGAAAGGCCGCCCACATCTCCGAAGCGTTCCAGGGTTGTAGGGCAAGACCCGAATAGGCAGCCAGCGTGACGCACTGGACAATGCCCACCAGCAGCGAGGCCAGCAGCAGATGAGAGCGTTTCTTGGCCTGACGCACCAGATGCCCGCTCGTCAGGCCGCCGGCCAGCAACACCAGAAACAGCCGAAAGTGAAATTGGGTGATGACGGCCAGGTACAGAATTGCGATCAGCACAGCCAATGGAACGATGCGCCGGTTCACAAAAATGGTCACCAGCATCCCAGCGCAGGCCAGCGGAAGGTAGTAGAGAGAGAAGAGCGAATAGAAGCTGGCCAGCTTCGCGCTGAGCACCAGCAACACGGTTAACAGGAAGACGAGCGCCACGGCTCTGCGGCGCCGTTCATCTTTCGGAATCAGGATCTTCAATTGATAGATCAGCAGGAATCCGAACACGGCGAACAGCGCCATGTAGCCGGCCACAACGCTCATAGGCGGAAAATGGCGCTGCCGATTGGCGCTCTGTAGCAATTCGGAATGCCAGCTGGAAACGGGCTGAAGCTTTTCGACCAAAACCTCGCCCGTTTGAAACGTCTTGCCCTGGAACGTAAACGGATAGGGCGCCTTTAGCGTTAGCGTCGCCGAGTTGTTGACGACCAGCCAGGGAAGGCTCGGCACGAAATGCGGGAACAGTGCGATGAAAGTGCAGAGAAGAATGCCCCCGAGCGGCACGAGCCACGTAGCGGCAGAATGAGCGTAAAACCCGCGATGCGCCGGCGTGAGTTCGTCATCGTTGCTCCCCGCGCCGCCGTCTCGAATCTGCTCGTCATCGCGGCGCTTGCGTTCCTGCAAAGCTTTCACGACGCGCGGGGGCGGGGGGAGCGACAACGAACGGGCGACGCGGGAGGGGACAGACAGAACAATAAAAGCGAGAA
>JBPCNK010000248.1:0-5661 GCA_051001345.1 Acidobacteriota bacterium
GGCTGCCCGCTCCCTTACGGTCGCGGCACTGCCACCGTGATACGATCTTTGATGCGCGCAAAGCGGCGCTCGCCGATGCCGGGGACGGCCATGAGTTCCTCCTTTCTCTTGAAGGGCCCTTTGCGCAGCCGAAAGTCGATGATCCGCCGCGCCGTCGCCGGACCGACGCCGGGCAGGGAGTCCAGTTGTTGGATCGACGCGCGGTTCAAGTCAATCTTGTCGTCGGGTCCGCCACCCGGCGCGGCCGCCAGCGCCAGAGCCGGCAGTAGGAGGAAAACAATCAGTGTCAGCTTCATGCATTGTTTCATGAGCACCTCGGAATACTGTTACGGAGAAGGGGCGGAATGTACGCAGGAAAATGTAGCAAGGACCTTTTTGATTGACGCTCTCGGGTTGACCCCTTAGATTCGATGGGATGCAAGCGCCGCGCGGAATCGTCTTCGACCTGGATGGAACGCTGGTCGACACGCTTGCTCTGGTCTATGAAGCGTTTGCTTCGATCCTTGAGCCGTTTGTGGGTGAGCGCTGGTCACCCGAGCAAATCGCCGCGCATTTCGGCCCGCCCGAATCGCAGATTCTGGCGAAGTTCATTCCGGCCGAGCGCCTGCTGGATGAAACTGAGCGGCTGTACCAATACTATCGGGAGCATCCTGAACGTGTCGTTGTTTTCCCCGAGATCAAGCTGCTGCTCGATGAACTCTGCCGCTGCGGTGTCCGCACCGGGTTGTTTACGGGCAAGGGCCGCGAAGGCACACGCATCACGCTCGATCAGGTCGGAATGGCCGGTAGTCTCGAGGATATCGTCACGGGCGATGACACCGTTTGCCCGAAGCCTCATCCGGAGGGACTGCTGAGCCTGATCGAGGCCTGGCAGCTGGATCCTGGCGCCGTGTGGATGGTCGGTGACGCGGCCGCCGACATCCAGGCCGGTCGCGGCGCCGGAACGGTGACTGTCGGTGTGCTGTGGGGGACGCACCGGCGAGAGGCACTGCTTGAGGCCGCACCCGATTTCGTGTTCGAGACGCCGCGCGAGTTCCTCGATTTTTGGCGGAGCAGTCTGTCGTGACGCGCATCGAGACGATTCCGGTTTCCGCTTTGCCCGGTATGCCGCGCCTGTTCGTGGACTTTCAGGAACACTTCGAACGCGTGCGTTCGTTCTACTCCGATTGCAGCTCCGGCGTGGAACTGATATCCGGATGCGTGGAACAGGTGCTGCAGCAGTCCTACCGGCGCGAGGAACTGGCCGCGGCGCTCGAGCGCCAGAACAGGCGCTGGGAAGCGCCGCCCGAAGTTGGAGACAGCATCCGGCGGCTGCGCGATCCACGATCGGTCGCCGTTGTCACCGGCCAGCAGATCGGAATCGGCGGCGGTCCGGCCCTGGCCCTCTACAAAACAGTTACGGCGCTGCAAGCAACCGCGCGTCTTCTCGGCGAAGGCATCCCGGCTGTCGCCGTGTTCTGGATGGCGTCGGAGGACCATGACTTTGAAGAGATCCGCCAGATCGATTTTCCGGACCCGGCGGGACAGCCCGTTGCGATTCGTTATGGAGGAGAGGCCGGGCCGGGCGGATCGGTGGGAAGGCTTGCCGTAGAGGAAGCCGGCATCGCGGAAATCGTCCAGACGTTGCGCCGCCTGTGGCCCGACGCCCAGGAGATCCTGCAATTGTTCGAAGATTCCTACCGCGCCGGCCAATCGCTCGCCGACGGGTTCGCGCGCTTCTGGCTCGGCCTGTTCGGCCGCCACGGTTTGGTCGTGATCGATCCGGCCGGCGCCGAAGTCAAACCGCTCCAGGTCGATTTGTTCCGAAAAGTGTTGCAGCAACGCCGGCAGGTGCAGTCGGCAATGGGGCGGCGTAACGACGAGCTGCGCGCGGCGCGCTATCCGTTGCAAGTCAGCCTGACCGAAGGCCACACGCTGCTGCTGGTCACGCACGAGGATCGGCGCCTGGCGCTGCTTGCGGAAGGCGACGGATTTCGCCTCGGCGACAGCCAACTTCGCTGGACCGAGCAACAGGCCTTTGAGATGCTCGACAGCCAGCCCGGCCGGTTCAGCGCTAACGTCTTGCTGCGGCCGCTGCTGCAGGACTCGATATTTCCGACCGCAACCTACATCGGAGGACCCGCCGAAATCGCCTACTATGCCCAGTTGCAGCCCTTGTTTCCGCTGTTCGGCGCGCGGGAGGCGATCATCCGGCCGCGCCTGAGCCTGACAGTTGTCGACACGCGCGCGCAGCGCCTGCTCGAGCGATTCCAGGTCACGCTGCAGAACTTGTTTGAGCCGGGAGAAGATCTGGTCGAAAATGCGCTGCGCAGCGACGCGTCGGGAACAACGCTGGCGGAATTCGATGCGGTTGAACGGATGATCGCCGATCGGCTGGAGGGTTTGGGAAAAGTCCTCGAGCAAACCGATCCGACGCTGGGCGAAGCGTTGCGCACCTCCGAGAGCAAGATGCGTTACCAGCTGGAACGAGTCCGGGCCAAGTACATCAAGAGCGCCGAGCAACGCAATGCAACGGTGGGTGACCAGATCCGCTACCTGCGCAACGTCCTGGCGCCCGACGGGCGTCTGCAGGAACGGACGATCCACTCGCTGTATTTTTTGTGCCGCCTGGGCCAGCCGTGGCTGGATCAGTTAATCGGGGAAGCAAACTCGGACAGCCGCGCGCATCAGGCGCTGTATTTATGACCGAAGCCGTCGATCTGCTGGTTTTCGCCGCCCACCCGGACGATGCCGAGCTGCACGTGGGGGGCACGCTGCTGAAGCTGGCAGCTCAAGGAAGGCGCTGCGCGGTAGTCGATCTGACCGCCGGCGAAATGGGGACGCGCGGAAGCGCCGCGGAGCGCAAGCGGGAATGCGAAGCCGCCAGTTCCATTCTTCAGCTCAGCGCTCGGGACAATCTCGGATTTCCCGACGGGTCGTTGAGCCTGGATCAAAAGCTGCGCCTGGAAATTGTCCGAAGGATCCGGCGCTATCGGCCCAAAGTCGTCGCCACGCATCATCCCGACGAAAGGCACCCCGATCATTTCTATACGGCGCGCCTGGTCGCCGAGGCGATGTATCACGGCGGACTTGGGAAAATCGAAACCGAACACAAACGCTATCGGCCGGCTGCGCTGGTTTATTTTGCTCCCGTGGTCGGTTATGCAATTCTGCCGTCGTTTGTAGTGGACGTGACGCCGCACATCGAGGGCAAGTGGGAAGCCCTGCGCGTGTATCGTTCACAGTTCCACGATCCGCACTCGAGCCAACCGGCTACCGATTTGAGCCACCAGGATTTCCTTTTCCATGTCGAGAGCTGTAATCGCTACTGGGGTTCGCTGGCGCGCGTGCGCTACGCCGAAGGGTATGTGGCCTCTCCACAGTACGCGCTGCGCCTGGACTCGCCGTTGGTGCTTGTCTAGGGGGCAGGGGTCAGGGTTCAGGGGTCAGGGGTGAGAGTTGGAGGTTCGAATGCAAAAGCGATCTGGTGGTACTGTTCATGATCTACAGTCCATTCCAGGCGTCGGTCCGAGTATCGCGCTCGATCTGGCGGAACTTGGGTATCAGCGTGTCTCGGATCTGCGCGGGCAGGATCCGGAAGCGATGTACGACGCCATCTGCACGAAACGCCGCGCGCACCTGGATCGCTGCCTGCTTTACGTCTTTCGATGCGCGGTCTATTACGCCGGCCGCAAACAGCACGATCCAGAGTTACTGAAGTGGTGGAACTGGAAGGATGCCGCCCAGCCGCGAAGCCGCCAGTCGCCAGTCGCCAGTTGAAACGGTGCGATAATGCGGGGTGCATCTAGCTGGCAAGCGACGTTTGAAGGTGATTGCTCTGTGTGCTTTTTTTCGGGGCGTTAGGCAGAAACAAACTTGTTCATTGCTACGCCAAAGCGCGGCAAAAGGAGACAGCATGGAAGCTATTGGCGATACCCGATCTCAAATCGAAGCAGCCAACAAAGAGTTCATGAGCGCATTCAAGCGGGGCGATGCGGCCGCTGTGGCCAGCCTCTATACCGCTCAGGGCCAATTGTTGCCAGCCCACAGCGACTTTGTGACTGGCGCCGCTGCCATTCGTGCTTTTTGGCAGGGTGCGTTAGACCTGGGTCTGAAAGATGCGTTTCTGGAAACGGTTGAAGTCGAGGCGCACGGTGATACGGCCATCGAAGTGGGTCGCTACAAACTTCTCGCCTCGGGCGGTGCGGTTGCAGACACTGGCAAGTATCTCGTCGTTTGGAAAAACGAGTCTCGCACTTGGAAGTTGCATCGAGATATTTGGACCACCAGCCAGGCCTCGGCTGCATAGGCCTTGGGGGGCGTACGACTTGGCGGGGTAGAGTGTCAGTGTCGCCTCCATGTGCGAGCCACGAGCGTAAGCGAGTGTGGGTAATCAGAGGCAGCATCTTGAACAGTATCGCCTGTGATTGCCCGCTCCCTAACGGTCGCGGCTCTGTAACTCGCGACTAGAACATGACGCTTGTCGAAACCAACGAGCTAAGAGCGGTGACGATCGAGTTCTTGACACGTGCGGCAAATATCACCACTCTCCTCGTTCGTGGCACTGACACCGCGCTCTCCCACCATTCTAATCACGGGCGCTGCCGGTAACCTCGGCAGCCTGCTGGCCCGTTACCTTATTCCAAGCGGGTATAGGCTGCGTCTGATGGTTCACCGCAAGCCCCTACCCGACGACATTGCTCACGCCCCTAACGTCAGTGCCGTCCAAGCCGATCTTGCCAACGCGCAGTCGCTGCCGCCGGTCGTCAAAGGAGTAGATGTTGTCGTGCACTTCGCAGGGGTCTTGTTTGCTCCCCGTCCGGAGCGCTTCCTGCCGGAGACCAATACGCGCTGGTTTTTAAACCTCCTGGGCGCTGCTCTGGAAGCCCGGGTGGGAAGAGTAATCCTGACGTCGTTCCCGCACGTGGAAGGAGCAACGTCAGTGGACCAACCCGCTACGGGGCGGCTGGATCGCCAGCCGATTTCCGTCCACGCGCAGACCCGGTTGCAAGAAGAGCGGCTGCTTTTCGAGCGCACCGAGGGCACTGGCACCACGCCGGTGGTGCTTCGCCTGGGCATGGTTTATGGCCGCGGCATCCTGATGATCGAAGCTGCGCGGTGGCTGGCGCGGCGGCGACTGCTGGGAATTTGGCGGGATCCAACCTGGATTCAGCTCCTTTCCACGGCTGATTATCTGCGGGCCACAGAGGCCGCTATAGTCAAGCCCGGCGTGCGGGGCACTTACCACGTCGGCGATGACAAGCCGGTCACGGTGCAGCACTTCGTGGACGAGGCCTGCCGCGTGTGGGGATATCGGCGCCCTTTCCGGGCGCCTCTCTGGACAATTTACGGAGCCGCTGGCCTGTGTGAGATGTTGGCTCTCATCGGGCGAACAGCATCTCCTCTGACCCGCGATTTTGTTCGGATTGGCCGCGTGTCCCACTGGGGCGACACGCGCCGCGCGCGCGAGGAACTGATTCCTCAGTTAGAACACCCGACGCTGGAGTCCGGGCTAGCGACGCTGTAGCGGTTGGGGCGGAATTGTCAGTGCCGGTAGAGTAGGAAGGAGAGCGAGGCTAGCAGTAGCCCGACTCACCTTCCCCTCCTCGAACCGTAGATGCAGATTTCCCGCGTCCGGCTCTCCAACAAGCTCGTGCCTAGGGCTTGCGCAGGCAGCTGCCG
>JBPCNK010000249.1:0-18896 GCA_051001345.1 Acidobacteriota bacterium
CGATTGCGGATTGGGGAATTGTGGATTGTATTGGCGATTGCGGATTGGGGATTTCATTAGACAGGAAGTGCAGTCGACAAGAAGAGCGTGATTTTGGTTAATCAATCGGCGTTTGCATTATGCCCGCCGTCGGCGCAATCATCCAATCTGCAATACAATCCACAATTCCCCAATCCGAAATCCCCAATCAACTCCGCAATCCGAAATCTCCAATCCAAAATTCAATCCCCAATCTCCAATCCCCAATCCCCAATTTTTGAATTGCCGATTAGTCCAAACCCTTCTTCGGGCCTGCGATCGCCAGCGCTCGGTGCTTGGGCACGCTCAGGTAACCGGAAATGACGTCCTTGCGGACTTCGTTGACAACGAGCTCGTACAGGACATTGTCCTTGCCCTGGCGAAAATACACCGGCTCGTTGATGGCGACTTTCCTGTCAAGCTGGGCGTCGTTGGCAAAAACGCGGATGTCGCTGCGCTGCTTCTTGGTATCGGCCTTGCGCAGCTCCAAACGGATGTCGTGCACCTGCCGGACCTTGTCCTTCTTGGACAGCGTGAACTCGACGTAATCGCGTTCCCCCTTGCGCCGCAGTTCATCGAGACCGTCTCCGTTGACGGCGATCAGTTTGCCCTGGTCGTTGACTACAACGTTCAGGCTGGCCAGTTCCTTCTTTGTTTTCTCCAGATCCTGCCGATTGGTCTCGACGACCGCCTTCGTCTCGGTGACTTCTCCTTTCACCGAACCGATGTCCCCGGAAAGAGCTCCCAGCTTCTTTTCGGCTTCCTGCTGCACGGCGGCTACCTGCTCGGTGTTGGCCTTCTCCTGCAATTCCTGCTTCAGGCTTAGAACGTTGCGCTCCTGATCGGACTTCAGCCGAACAGCCAGCGCCTCGGCACGGTCCAGATCGCGCTGCGTGACGCCAATGCGCTGCTGTGTAACAGTCAACCCTGACTGCAAATCCGCCAACCGACCATCGCTGTCTTCGAGGCGTTTGTTAACAAGGGCCAACTGTTGCTTCAACTCCTGGTTGGACTGGTCCTGCTTGACCAGGGCCCAAACGCCTAGCACCAGCGCGATCACCACCGCGGCTGCAACGACGTAGAAAAGACCGCGACCAGGGGCGGGACGCTTCCGGTACATTGTGGCAGCCGTCTGCAGAAGCGGAGGTTCAGCCGGAGGCGGAGTTGCCGGCTCGCCCTTTAGAATTGAGTCCCAGTCATCTCTCTTCATTCAAATCTCCCTCTAGGGACTCAGTATCGCATTTTTGGTGATGGTGGCGCCTTAACAAATTGGGGATTGGGGATTGGGGATTGGGGATTGAATTTTGGATTGGGGATTTCGGATTGCGGAATTGATTGGCGATTGTGGATTGGAGGATTGAGGATTGTATTGCAGGTTGAGTGATTGCGCCGATGGGCCTGCTGCAAGCGCCGATTGATTAGCCAAAATGACGCTGTTCTAATCGACAGCATTTCGTAGCCCAAAGCCCCAATCCACAATCGCCCAATACAATCCCCAATTCCCCAATCCGCAATCGCCAATCAACTCCGCAATCCGAAATCTGCAATCCGAAATTCAATCCCCAATCCCCAATCCCCAATCCCCAATTGTTGGTTTCACCGACGGACTTCGAATCCGCTTTAGGCCCGAATATTCTTCTGGGATAGCTCGGCGACCGCTGAGACCAATTCGAAGGCGTGAACGGGCTTGGCGATGTGTTTCTGGTAGCCGGCCTGAAGAGCCTTTTTCCTGTCTTCGTCCCGGGCATAGGCCGTCAGGGCGATGGCTGGTGTGCGCCCGCCCTTGCCCTGATCCAAGGCACGAACTCTGCGCAGGAAAATAAGCCCGTCCTCTTCCGGCATTCCAATGTCGCTGACAATGACATCGGGCTGGAAAACCGGAAGCATGCTCAGCGCTTCGCGCGACGAGCTGACGGCCACAACCTCGGCCCCCTGCTGCGTCAGCATGACGGTCAGGACCTCCTGGGCCTCCTCCAGGTCGTCGACAACCAGAACCCGCACACCCTCCAGTGACGGGATCGGCTCGGTCGGTTCCAAAATGACCGTCTGCGCTGGAGCCGTCGTTTCGCCTCCGGCTGACAACGGGCTGGTTCGAACGGGCAATTGGACGGTGAAGGTAGCTCCCTGATCTTTTCCCGCGCTTTCGGCGCGGACGGTGCCCCCATGCAATTCCACCAAATGACGAACGATGGCCATGCCCAGGCCCAGGCCTCCGTGTGTTCGTGTCGCCGAGCTGTCTGCCTGTGTGAAGCGGTCGAAAACGTGGGGCAAAAACTCAGGGGCGATGCCGATTCCGTTGTCCTGGACAGTGATCCGGACACCCGAATCGATCTGCTCCAAAGCCAGGCGCACTTTACCACCTTTGGGCGTGAACTTGATCGCATTGGACAGCAGATTCCAGACCACTTGCTGCAAACGGTCCGGGTCACCGAGGAAAAGAATCTCTACATCCCTGCACTCGGGACAGTCGATTTCAATCTCTTTGGCTTCGGCGGCCGGGCGGACAGCCTCCATCGCCGCGTCGATCAAGGAACCCAGCTGGACGGGCCCTATCCGCAAGCGCAGCTTCCCGCTGATGATCCGCGAGACCTCCAGGATATCGCCGACCAGCTGCGACTGGGCCAGCGCATTGTTGCGAATGACAGTAATGGCGCGAGCCATGGTTTCCGGCTCGCTGGTTCCCAGTCCCAGGATGTGGGCCCAGCCGAGGATTGCGTTCAACGGAGTGCGCAGTTCGTGTGAAAGCGTCGCCAGAAACTCATCCTTCATTCGGTTGACGTTTTCGGCTTCCACGCGCGCGGCGTGCTCGCGGCGCAGCAGGTCGAGGCGCTCACCCTCGATTCGCTCGCGCTCGGCGATTTCGGCTTCAAGAGCCTGGTTGGCCGCCGCCAGCTCGGCGGTGCGCTGCTCGACGCGCACTTCCAACTGGTCGTGCGCCCTCCGCAGCTCCTCCCGCGCTCTCTCGATCTCCTGGCGCTTCTGATAGAGATCGACGAAAACTGTCACCTTCGAGCGCAGGACCTCGGGAACCACCGGTTTGAAAATGTAATCGACGGCGCCTACCGAATAACCTTTGAAAACACTCAGGTCGTTCTTGTTGAACGCGGTAATGAAGATGATTGGAATATGGCGCGAGCGCACACGCAGCCGGATTAACTCAGCCGTCTCGAATCCATCCAGTCCCGGCATGGCGACATCCATCAGGATGAGGGCGCAGTCTTCCTGCAGCAGCCACTTTAACGCCTCGCTTCCGGAGTTGGCCTTGACCAGGTTCAGGTTCGGATCACCCAGAACCGCTTCCAGCGCGAGGAGATTCTCCGGGTGGTCATCCACCATCAAAATGTTGACGTTGGGTTGGGCGTTCATGGCCTCGCCTTGTTCCGAACTAGTTCCATCAGGAAGCTGGCTATTTCGCCGAGCGGCAGCACTTTGTCGGCCGCTCCCATGGCGATAGCCGCGGCCGGCATCACCGCACACTCGGCCGTAGCCGGGTCTTGGACGATAGTAAACCCACCGCTCTCCTTAATTCTTAACATTCCGACGGCGCCATCCTTGCTGGCTCCGGTCAACAGCAGTCCTACAACACCGCCGGGATAGGCCTCGGCGGCAGACTCAAACAATACATCAATGGACGGCCGCGCCGAAATCACTGGCCCTTCAGTGGACAGCGCGATGTGACCGGGTTCAACCAAGAGATGGTAGTCGGAAGGCGCCAGGTAGACCTTTCCTCCAGCCAATTCGGCCTTGTCTTCAGCCTCTTCGACTCGCAGACGCGTTTTCTTCTGCAACATTGAGATGAAAGTGTCGTCCGAGTCCTGGCCGCGGTGCTGGACTACGGCCACCGGCAACGGAAAGTCCGCCGGCAAGCCGCCCAGTAGCGTCTGCAGCGCCATAAATCCACCCAGTGAGGTACCCACAGCGACCAACTTCGGACGCACTCAGGTGATCCTCCTATAAAGTTTCTGCCCGCCGTCGACGTGCTCGTAGCGGGTTTCAAGAGGGCTGAAGCGCAATGTCTCCCGGGAGCCCAGTCCCAGGATGCCAAACATCGATAGACTCTGATAGAACAGTTCATGCACGCGTTGTTGCAGCGCACGATTGAAGTAAATCATGACGTTGCGGCACAGGATAACGTTGAATTCGTTGAACCCTCCATCGGTCACCAGGTTGTGCGGAGAAAACACCATCTTCTCGCGCAGAAACGGACGGAAAAGCGCCCCGGAATGAGCGGCCGTGTAGTACTCGGAAAAGGAGGCCTTGCCGCATGCCTGGATGTAGTTGTTGGTATATTTCTGCATCAGGTCGAGCGGATAGATTCCCGTCTTGGCGTGCCGGAGCACCGCTTCGTTCATATCGGTCGCATAAATCAGGCAGCGGTCGTAGAGGCCTTCTTCGTGCAGCAGAATCGCCAGTGAATACACCTCTTCGCCCATTGAACAGCCCGCCTGCCAGATCCGGATGAAGGGGTAGGTCCGCAGCAAGGGCAGTGCCTTCTGACGGAACGCGAGAAAGAATCCTGGATCCCGAAACATGCTGCTGACGTTGACCGTCACGCCGATGACAAACCGTTCGAGGCAACCCGAGTCGCGCAGCACACGCTCCTGGAGCGCGGAGATCGTCTTCAAGTGTTCGGACCGTACAATGTTCCATATTCGTCTTCTCAGCGAAGCCGGCGCATAATCCCGGAAATCGAATCCATACCGGCGCTGGACTCCTTCCAGTAGCAGCCGGATTTCGATCTCTTCCAGGCCGTCATCGGTCAACGGGTCGCCCATACTTTGATGTTACAGGGACTGTGAAACAGGCCCCAGGGGTCAGGCTTCAGGGGTCAGGGGTCAGGGTCGCGAATTGAAAGACGATGGCCCAATCCGCAATTCCCTGACCCCTGACCCCTGACCCCTGACCCCTGGGGCCTATTTGTAAAGCCAGACCCGCAGCAGCGAGATCAGCTGGTTGGTGTCCGCCGGCTTGGTGATGTAGTCGGAGGCGCCCGCCTCGATGCACTTCTCGCGGTCTCCTTTCATGGCCTTGGCCGTCAGTGCAATGATCGGCAGCGACTTGAAGCGCTTCATTTTTCGAATGGCGCGCGTGGCCTCGTACCCATCCATCTCGGGCATCATTACGTCCATGAGCACCACGTCAATGTCCGGCTCTGCCTTCAAGAGAGCAATCCCATCCTTACCGTTTTCGGCGTATCGGACCTCCATGTGATGCTGTTCCAGCACGCTGGTCAGCGCGAAAATATTCCGAATGTCGTCGTCGATGACCAACACCTTGCGGCCGGCTAGCCCGGGGTCGCTGGTGTGCAGCTTTTCCAGCATTCGCTGCTTGGTCTCCGGCAGATTCCCCTGAACACGGTGAAGAAACAAGGCCGTCTCGTCCAACAGGCGATCGGGCGACTGAACGTCTTTGATGATGATCGTCTGGGCCACCCTGCGCAGCTCGGTTTCCTGGCGTTTGGTCAGTTCCTTTCCCGTGTATACGATGATCGGGAGTTCGGCGAAGCGTTCGTCCTGTGCGATTTTTTCGACCAATTCGAAGCCATCCATGTCGGCCAGGCCCAGATCGAGAACCATGCAGTCAAAGCTCTGCTCCTCAAGCGCCGCCAGCGCTTCCTTGCCGGTTCCAACCGCCACAGAGCGGACGTCGTGGTTTCCGATCAACTCGACCATACTGTTGCGCTGGACTTCATCGTCTTCGACGATCAGCAGGCTCTTGATGGGCCGGTCGATAAACTCCCGGATCGTGCCGAACGCCTGGCGCAGGGAATCAGGACTGATCGGCTTGGTCTCGTGTGCAATGGCGCCCAGGCGCAGACTGCGCTGGCGTTCCTCGTCACCCGAGATAACGTGGACCGGAATGTGGCGTGTAGTCGCGTCGTGCTTGAGACGATCCAGCAAGGTCCACCCGTCGATCTCCGGAATCCGGACATCCAGGGTAATCGCATCCGGCTTGATCTGGCGGGCCAAGGCCAATCCGAAGTCGCCGCGCAACGCCACCACTGCCTTGAAATCCTGCTCATGGGCCATATCGAGGAGGATCTTGGCAAAGCTGACGTCGTCTTCAATGATCAGTACAACGCGATCGCCCGGCTTTATAGTCGCCCGGTCGTCATCGACCTCGCTTTCCAGCAGAAGAACATTATCGATCTCCGAATCGGCTGGTCCAGACGCTTCGGGCGATACTTCCGCCGTGGCCTCAATCACGTCGCTCGGCCGGCCTATGAGAGTCCGGTCGCTTCGGAACGGGCGACTGAGCTGCGGCACGTACTGCACCGGCAAATACAAAGTAAAGGTGCTGCCCGACCCGGGCGTGCTGATCAACCGGATCTCGCCACCCAGCAGCCGCGCAATTTCGCGGCTGATTGAGAGCCCCAGACCCGTGCCGCCGAACTTTCGACTGGTCGTCCCGTCGGCCTGCTGGAAGGCCTCAAAAATGATCTTGTGCTTGTCGGCTGCTACGCCGATTCCGGTGTCGTGGACCGAGAAGGCGACTACCTCGGAAGCCTTGCTGAGAATCGGGTGATCGGCGCTCCATCCGGCGTTTACCTGCGCCATATGGAGTGCGACCGTTCCCTCAGAGGTGAATTTGAAAGCGTTCGAGAGCAGGTTCTTCAACACCTGCTGTAAACGCTTCGGGTCGGTGTGAATCGCGCTGGGGAGCGCCGGATCCAAATCGATTGAGAACGCCAGCGACTTGTCCTGTGCGACCTGCCGGAAGGACTTCTCGACGTAGTGCTGCAGCTCGACAAAGCGCACTGCGCTGACGTCGACGCTCATCATTCCCGACTCGATCTTGGTCAAATCCAGAATCTCGTTGATCAGATCGAGCAGGTCGCTGCCCGAGGAGTGAATCGTTGTGGCGAACTCGACCTGTTTTGCGGAGAGGTTGCCGTCGGCGTTTTCCGACAGCAGCTTGGATAGGATCAGCAAGCTGTTGAGCGGCGTCCGCAGCTCGTGCGACATATTGGCCAGAAATTCCGATTTGTACTTGGAGGTCACCGTCAGTTGCTCGGCTTTGTCCTCCAGGGACTGCCGCGCCATTTCGATCTGGTGATTCTTCTGCTCGACCTCCGTGTTGCGCCGCGACAGCAGCTCGGCTTTTTCCTCGAGTTCCTCGTTGGTCTGCTGCAGTTCCTCCTGTTGCTGCTTGAGCCGTTCCTCGGAGTTCTGCAGCGTTCGGGCCTGTTCTTCCAGGCGCTCGTTGGTCTCGGTCAACATCGTCTGGCGGGTCTGGAGCTCTTCGGCCAGGCCCTGCGACTGTTTGAGCAGTTCTTCGGTGCGCATCGTCGCAACGATCGTATTGAGAACGATGCCGATGCTCTCTGTCAGCTGATCGAGGAACACGAGCTGGCTCTCATTGAAACGGTTGAATGAGGCCAGCTCCAGGACCGCATTGACTTCTCCTTCAAACAACACCGGCAAAACGACGATGTTGCGGGGCGCGGCCTCACCCAGCCCGGAATTGATCTGCACATAATCGTCCGGCACATCGGTCAGCAGGATGCGCTCCTTTTCCAAGGCGCACTGGCCGACCAGTCCTTCGCCTGCGGCGAATTCATTGGCGAGGTTCTTGCGCTCTTTGTACGCATAGCTGGCCAACAGCTTCATGTGCGGCTGTGTGTCGGTCGTCTCGTTCACATAGAAAACGCCGTGCTGGACTGAAACCAGCGGCGCCAGCTCCGACAAGATCAGCCGTGAGACGGCCAGCAGGTCGCGCTGGCCCTGCAACAACCTGGTAAATTTGGCGAGGTTGGTCTTCAACCAGTCCTGTGCCGTCGTTTTCTCGGTCGTCTCGCGCAGGTTGCGGATCATCTCGTTGATGTTGTCCTTGAGGGCGGCCAGCTCTCCGGCCGCCTCGACGGCGATCGACCGGGACATGTCGCCCTTGGTGACGGCTGTCGCGACTTCGGCGATGGCGCGCATCTGCGTGGTGAGGTTGGCCGCCAGGCGGTTTACATTGTCGGTCAGATCGCGCCACGTGCCGGCCGCCGCGGGCACGCTGGCCTGGCCGCCCAGTTTTCCCTCGGTGCCTACCTCGCGCGCCACCGTGGTGACCTGTTCGGCAAACGTGGCCAGCGTGTCAATCATGCCGTTGATCGTGTCGGCCAACTGTTCGATTTCACCCCTGGCCTCCAGCACCAGCTTGCGCTTCAGATTGCCGTTGGCGACGTCGGTGACGACCCGGGCGATTCCACGCACCTGGTTGGTCAGGTTGTCGGCCATGAAGTTGACGTTGTCGGTCAGGTCCTTCCACGTGCCGGCAACTCCTTTGACCTGGGCCTGGCCGCCCAGTTTTCCTTCCGTGCCGACTTCGCGGGCCACGCGCGTTACTTCCGACGCAAACGAGTTGAGCTGGTCGACCATCGTGTTGATTGTGTTCTTCAGCTCCAGGATCTCGCCTTGGACATCGACGGTGATTTTCTTGGACAGGTCGCCGCTGGCCACGGCCGTCGTGACAGTAGCAATGTTGCGCACTTGGTTGGTCAGGTTGTTGGCCATGAAGTTGACGTTGTCGGTCAGGTCCTTCCACGTGCCGCCCACTCCTTTGACCTGGGCCTGGCCGCCCAGTTTTCCTTCCGTGCCGACTTCGCGCGCCACGCGCGTGACTTCCGACGCAAACGAGTTGAGCTGGTCGACCATCGTGTTGATCGTGTTCTTCAGCTCCAGGATCTCGCCTTTGACATCGACGGTGATTTTCTTGGACAGGTCGCCGTTTGCGACGGCCGTGGTGACCTCGGCGATGTTGCGCACCTGGCTGGTCAGGTTGCCCGCCATGAAGTTGACGTTGTCGGTCAGATCCTTCCAGGTTCCGCCCACGCCCTTGACCTGAGCCTGGCCGCCAAGCTTTCCTTCCGCTCCGACTTCGCGCGCCACGCGCGTTACTTCCGACGCAAACGAGTTGAGCTGGTCGACCATCGTGTTGATCGTGTTCTTCAGTTCCAGGATCTCGCCTTTGACGTCTACCGTGATCTTCTTGGACAGATCTCCTCGCGCGACGGCCGTCGTGACCTCCGCGATATTTCGCACCTGACTGGTCAGGTTGTTGGCCATGAATTTGACCTTTTCGGTCAGGTCCTTCCAGGTTCCGGCCACGCCCTTGACTTCGGCCTGCCCGCCAAGCTTCCCTTCGGATCCGACTTCGCGCGCCACGCGCGTCACTTCCGACGCGAACGAATTGAGCTGGTCGACCATCGTGTTGATCGTGTTCTTCAGCTCCAGAATCTCGCCTTTGACATCGACAGTGATCTTCTTGGATAGGTCGCCCCGCGCAACGGCTGTCGTTACCTCGGCAATGTTGCGCACCTGGTAGGTCAGGTTGTTGGCCATGAAGTTGACGTTGTCGGTCAGATCCTTCCACGTGCCCGCCACGCCCTTGACGTCGGCCTGGCCGCCCAGTTTTCCCTCCGTGCCGACTTCGCGCGCCACGCGCGTGACTTCCGAGGCAAAGGAGCTGAGCTGGTCGACCATCGTGTTGATCGTGTTCTTCAGCTCGAGGATCTCGCCGCGCACGTCGACGGTGATTTTCTTGGACAAGTCACCATTGGCGACGGCTGTGGTGACCTCGGCGATGTTGCGCACCTGGCTGGTCAGATTGCCCGCCATGAAATTGACGTTGTCGGTCAAATCTTTCCAAGTCCCGGCCACGCCCTTGACCTCGGCCTGGCCGCCCAGCTTTCCTTCCGTGCCGACTTCGCGCGCCACGCGCGTAACTTCCGAGGCAAAGGAACTGAGCTGGTCGACCATCGTGTTGATCGTGTTCTTCAGCTCGAGAATCTCACCGCGCACGTCGACGGTGATTTTCTTGGACAAGTCTCCGTTGGCAACGGCTGTGGTGACCTCGGCAATGTTGCGCACCTGGCTGGTCAGATTGCCCGCCATGAAATTGACGTTGTCTGTCAGGTCCTTCCAGGTCCCGCCCACACCCTTGACCTGGGCTTGCCCGCCCAGTTTTCCCTCGGTTCCCACCTCGCGCGCCACGCGCGTTACTTCGGCGGCAAACGAATTGAGGTTGTCGACCATCGTGTTGATCGTGTTCTTCAGCTCGAGGACTTCGCCGCGAGCATCGACCGTGATCTTCTTGGAGAGGTCGCCGCTGGCAACGGCCGTGGTGACGCCCGCAATGTTGCGCACCTGGTTGGTCAGGTTGTTGGCCATGAAGTTGACGTTGTCGGTCAAATCCTTCCACGTGCCGGCCACTCCTTTGACGTCGGCCTGGCCGCCCAGTTTCCCTTCGGTTCCCACTTCCCTCGCCACGCGCGTGACTTCGGCGGCAAACGAATTGAGGTTGTCGACCATCGTGTTGATCGTGTTCTTCAGCTCCAGGATTTCGCCCCGGGCGTCGACGGTGATCTTCTTGGAAAGGTCTCCGCTGGCGACGGCAGTCGTCACGCCTGCAATGTTGCGTACCTGGTTGGTCAGGTTGTTGGCCATGAAGTTGACGTTGTCGGTCAGGTCCTTCCAGGTGCCGGCCACTCCTTTCACTTGCGCCTGGCCGCCCAGCTTTCCATCGGTTCCGACTTCGCGCGCCACGCGGGTGACTTCCGAGGCAAACGTGCTGAGGTTGTCGACCATCGTGTTGATGGTGTTCTTCAGTTCCAGGACCTCGCCTTTGACATCGACGGTGATCTTTTTGGTCAGATCGCCCTTGGCGACAGCCGTCGTGACGGCCGCAATGTTGCGCACCTGGGTGGTCAGATTGTTGGCCATGAAGTTGACGTTGTCGGTCAAGTCCTTCCAGGTGCCGGCCACGCCTTTTACGACGGCCTGGCCACCCAGTTTTCCATCCGTGCCTACCTCGCGGGCCACGCGCGTAACTTCCGACGCGAAGGTGCCCAACTGATCGACCATCGTATTGACGATTTTGGCGGTGCGCAGAAACTCACCGGTCAGGGGCCGGCCCTCAATCTCGAGCGCCATCGTTTGCGAGAGGTCCCCTTTGGCCACCGCGCCAATAACACGCCCGACTTCGGTGTTGGGCTGGATCAGGTCGCCGACCAGCGTGTTGACCGAATCGATACAGGCGTCCCAGGATCCTTCGGCGCCGGGCAGCGACGCGCGCTGGCGGATGTTTCCAGCCTTGCCGACGACATTGCCGATCCGGTCCAGTTCGCGGGTCAATCTCTCATTGAGCTCGGCAACATCGTTGAACGTCTCGAAGATTGAGCCCATCAGGCCGGCCTGGTCGGCCGGAAGACGGTCCGAAAAATTCCCTTTTTTGAGTTCCGTCAAGCCTTTGAGCAGCTTCCGCAAGTCCGGAGCTTCCGGGCCAGTCGGATCTGTCACCACTCGCTTTGCCTTCATCGTTTCCCTCAGTCCTCGCCATCCGGCGAACGCAGAATCCCCTTGTCGTATTTTCTAATCATAGCTACGTTCCGAAAACCGCAACATGATTGCGGCTTGACGGCTTCGGAATTACGAAAGGACTAAGTACAAAGGACGAAGTACGAAGGACGACAGGCATTCTCGTCCTTCGTACTTCGTCCTTCGTCCTTCCTGATTCGGAAGCTTGTAAAATCTTCCAAAGCTGTCACTTCCTCCCAAAAGCGCCGGGCCAGTTGGTCCTTGGTCCTTAGTCCTTTTGTCCTTCGTCCCGAAGCTTGCAAAGCCCCAATGACTGTCACTTCCGCCTGAACACCCCCGCCAGAGCATAGAAGCCGGCTGCCACCAGGTACAAAAACTTGATGCCAAACTGCAGCGATAAATACTCACTGAACCCCCCGAGCATAGTTCCCATCAGGTTGGAACCCATGGCTTGGGCTATGGCTGGATAATCCTCGAGCTGCCTGGCAAACAAGATCCCGGCAAACAGAATCGGGAGGCTCAGCAGCAACACTACGACCACCCCTCCCCACGGAGCTGGCCAGTTCAGAAAGCGTGAGACATCCAGCCGGTTCTGCGCCAATAGTGTCGCGATCAAAACCAGATATGTCGCACCGAGGGGCCAGCGCGGGAAGCGCCCGACCAGAAAGTTGGCCGCCAGGATCATGATGAGGATACCGGAGATCGCAAACGCATTGGTAACCCAGGTCGAACCGAAGGCGAGGGACAGTTCCGTGATTGTTTTGACTTCGACCAGCAGGAAGGCGGCGCCGAGAAAGAAAAAAGTCGGGCGAATGCGCCGGCTGGCCGGCACCAGAGCCAGCACAGCGGCGCTCGAAGCCACCAACAGCAGGACGATCCCGATCAGGTAGAGCCGTGGGATCTTGTGGACCCGCAAATACAACTGCGGCCAGTCGTCGGTTGGCGTGTCGACCCGCAATGTTTCCGGATCCGTCACGCGCTGCATCCCGCCCGGCGTGCCTGCAAAAACGGCAGCCTCCGAATGGGGGCCTACGATAAAGAACATGCTGTTGTCATAGGTCGAGCGCATGACCAGCGGAGCAACGCCGAAGGCGCTGCGCAGCAGTTCGATGATCTTTTCACGCAGCCACGGTTGCGACGTGGCAAACGACAACGACAGCGTGCCTCCCGGTTTGAGGATCCGCCGCACCTCTTGAAAGGCTTCCCGTGTGTAAACAAAATTGTCCAGGCGAACGGAATTCATTCCAGAAACCAGCGTTTGCGAATCCAGCAGCGCCATGACCACCAGGTCATATTTGTCCTCGGCGTGTTTGACGAACTGACGCGCGTCCTGGACAAATACGCGGACCGCCGCCTGGAGGTAAGGGCGCTCGGGATGAAGCTCGCGTCCCATGCGGGCAATGACCGGGTCGATCTCGACGGCGTGGATTTCGGGAACCTTGTGGCGCAGGGCCGCCGCTGCATCGTTGCCCGATCCGGCGCCCAGAATCAGGACGCGCTGCGGGCCAGACACGAACTGATAGGGATACTCGTAGTGCTGGACAAACCGCTGGACGGTAGGTTGCCGCCCATAAAGACGTTGCATCTCGGGGCTCAAGTTGAGCATCCGCTGGTGGTAGTTGTGGTTAACCTCCAGGCTGTAGCCGAGATCGACCAGTTCGCTTCCCACCCGCAGCGATTCAAGCCGGTTGATCTCGATCTTGTAATAAGGCGACCAGATCACATTCTCCCGCGGCCACAGGCAGAGGATCCCGCAAGCGAGCACGCCCAGACCCAACCAGCGCAGCCGGCGATTCCAGAAAATCGGAACGGCCGCCAACGCCCCGGTCAGAAACCACCACAACGGCCCGTGAAACCTGAAGCAGACAAGTGTGAACAGCAGAATGCCCACGAGGCTTCCGGCGATGTTGACCGAGTACGCGCGCAACCGGGGGAGCCCTTCCATCAAGCGCCCCATCTTCTGTCCGAGCGGTAGGAACATCGCCGCGATCAGGGCGAAGAAGAACAATAAGGTCGAGTAGTAGGTTAGGAACACGCTGAGGTTTCTGCCTCCTCGTCCAACCCAGATCAAAAAGTCATCGGCCGTCGGAACACGAATCAGCTTCAGCGGCGCTTCGCCGAAACTGACCAGCGCCAGAAAGACAGCCAGCAAGACTGGAAACAGAAAGAAGTACGATCGTCGCGCCGTCCAGGAAAAACCGATACCCAATCCCAGGAAACAGCCCACCAGGATGAAGTTCTGCATGTAGGCCAGCGAGCGAAACTGAGAGGAAAGCCAGCGGATGGCAAACAGCTCGAAGAACAAGGTAGCGACGCTGACTAAAAACAGCTCGCGCACCTTCGGCTCTTACCTTCGTCCGGACTTGCGGACAAACTGGATAAACTGAGGAATCGCCACTGCGGGATCTTCGATTTCGGGGTGCCAGCGGGTTTCCCACTCAAACTGAATGCGCGCGCTGCCGGCGCCTTGTGGGAGTGGCGTTGCCAGGCAAACCAGTAAAAAGCCCGCCAGGACTGCCCTGATCGCTATTGGCTTCATCGAGTTCCTGTTTTTACTTCGTCGATCCCTTTCAAAGCAAGATAAAATAAGTAGCGAGTCGCGGGTCGTGAGTTAGTCGCCAGTGGCCGGTCGCCAGTTCCACTTCGTCAACGTGGCCGAGCTCGTGGACCTGCTCGTGCACGCGCTCGTGGACGTCTTCGGCTTTCTTCTGGTCGAGGGCGGATTGTAAGACCACCAGCCTGGCGGCCGGTGCCACTCTGGTTACTTTACAGAGTGCCTAACTCCTTTCAGGGGAAGAAGACCTATATGAACCGTCGTTTGTTTTTGCAATCGCTGGCTGCATCGGCCGCGGCAGCCGCGCAAATGGACCCGCTTGGGGCGGCGCCGCGCTTTCGGTTGGGAATCATCAACGACGAGGTATCCCCCGATCTGGAAACATCGCTTCGGTTCATGGCCGAACACGGCCTGCGCCAGGTCGAGTTACGCGTGGTCAACGGCAAAAACGTCATGAAGCTGACCGAAGCCGAGGCCAGCCAGGCGGCCAGTCTGGTTCGCAAAATGAAGTTTCGCGTCTCGAACCTGGCGACGCCTATCTATAAGGTAGACATCCCGGGACACAAGACCCAGGAAGGCGCCGGCGACAGCTTCGGCGCGGAGTTCCCGTTTGAAGAGCAAAAGAACCTCCTGAAAAAGGCCATCTCACTTGCGCGTATTTTCGACACAAAAGTTCTTCGCATTTTCACCTTCTGGCGGATTCCCAAGCCGGAGGAAGTCTTTGATGACATCGTCCGGCACCTGGGCGAGCTCATTCCGATTGCGCGCCAGGGAGGCGTGATTCTCGGCGTGGAAAACGAGCATGCCTGCAACATCGGTACGGGCAAGGAAGCGGGCCGCCTCCTGAAGGCGCTCAACGATCCGGTCATCCAGCTTGTCTGGGATCCGGGCAACGCCTTCCTGCTCGGCGAAACGCCCTATCCCAACGGCTACAACCACGTGCGCGGCGGCCGGATCGTTCATATCCACATCAAGGACGCGCTGGCCCGCAAAGGTCCGGGCGTCAATACCGCGCAAGGCAGCGCCATTTGGGCGCCGGTCGGCAAAGGGAAGATTGATTACGTGGGGCAGTTCGCCGCCTTGCGCCGGGACAGTTACCGCAATACGATTTCACTGGAGACGCACTATTATCCGGGCGGCGATCGCCTGCAGGGGACTCGCGAATCGCTGGCCGGGCTGCTCCGATTGGTAAAATGAGGTACGAATTACGAGTTACGAATTACTAGTGGACTGTAACATCTTAACTGATACCAACAACATTGACCCTAGTGACGCCGTGCGGTGCAGTGAAAAGCGGCTTCACCACAGAGACACAGAGGACACAGAGGAACACAGAGAAAAGCGGGCTGACGAGTCTTATGAAATTCGATCGCAGCACCGCTGACTGCCTCATTAAGTTCGTTGAGATGCATACTTTGAATTACGGACAGTCGGTCGTTGGTACGAAGTTTTTCTCTGTGTTTTCTCTGTGTCCTCTGTGTCTCTGTGGTGAAGCCGCTTTTCACTGCACCGCAGAGCGTCACTAGGATGGAGCCCGTAACAAATCGAGGACTTGCCAATGAAAAAACCAACATTGTGGCTGCTGCTGCTTCTCGTGGTCTCCCAACTGGACTTGGGTGCTCAAGCCGCTTCCGCCCGCAAGCGGATTTTGTTTTTGACACTGTCGGAAGGGTTCAAACACGCCGTCATTCCATTTGCGATCGAGACACTGCAGAAACTGGCGGCCCAGGAGAAGGACTTTGAGGTGACCGCCAGCGAAGACGTCTCGCTGCTGCGTGCCGACAGTTTGAAGAATTTCGATCTGGTCCTGTTTTACACGACCGGCGAGCTGCCAATGACCGACGTCGAAAAACAAGACTTGATGAAATGGGTGCGCTCCGGCAAAGGGTTCGCCGGCGTCCACAGCGCCACCGACACGTTCTACCAATGGCCCGAGTACGGCGAAATGATCGGCGGGTATTTCGACGGACATCCCTGGACGGCGACATCCGACCCGGTAACGGTCAAGGTCGACGACACAAGCCATGTGGCGACCCGCCACCTCGGATCCTCTTTCCAGATCCAGGACGAGATCTACCAGTACAAGAACTATTCGCGCGACCGGGTTCATGTCCTGATGAGCCTCGACACGGCGCGCACCGACATGACCAAGCGGGGAATCAAGCGGACCGATGGAGACTTCGCGCTGGCCTGGGTGCGTCAGTGGGGCAAAGGACGCGTCTTCTATACGGCGCTGGGCCACCGTCCGGAAGTCTGGTCGGACCCGAGGTTTCAGACGCACCTGCTCAATGGGCTTCGATGGGCCATGGGAGTTGTTCCCAAGTGAGCCTTGTTATGTACAATTGCGGATTGCGGGTTGGGGATTGATTGCGGATTAAGGGATTGTGTAATCAATCCGCAATAATCCGCAATCCGCAATTTGTCCTAGTACAGACACTGAGGAATAGTGACAAATGGCTTCCAGCTCACGCAAAAAAATCAGCGAAGACTTAAATCTCAATCACATCGTCGACGCCCAGTTTGAGAGCGCCGCGGCGCATATGAAGCTGTCGCGCGGGTTGCTCGATCAGATCAAGCATTGCGACAACGTTTTTTACGTTCAGTTCCCGATCAAGTACGGAAACCGCTACGAGATGTTTCAGGCGTGGCGCGCCGAACATTCTCACCATCGCAAGCCGCTCAAAGGAGGCATCCGCTTCAGCCCCTGCGTCGACCAGGACGAGATCATGGCGTTGGCGGCGCTTATGACGTACAAGTGCGCCATCGTCGATGTGCCCTTCGGCGGATCGAAAGGAGGCATCGCGATCGATCCGCGCAAGTTCGACGCCGAGCACCTCGAGCGAATCACGCGCCGTTACACGGCCGAGCTGATCCGCAAGGGGTTTATCGGGCCTGGCATTAATGTCCCGGCGCCCGATATGGGAACCAGCGAGCGGGAGATGGCCTGGATCGCCGACACCTACGACGCTTTTTTTCCCGGCGGTATCGATAACATGGCGTGTGTGACCGGCAAGCCCGTCTCGCAAGGAGGCGTGCGCGGCCGCACCGAAGCGACTGGCCGCGGCGTCTACTACGGCCTGAAGGAAGCCTTCCGGTATCCCGAAGACTTTAAGCATCTGGGCATCCGGGGCAAACTGGCCGACCAGCGCATCATCGTGCAGGGCTTTGGAAACGTCGGCTATCACACCGCGCTTTTTCTGCAGCAGGAAGGCTGTCGTATTATCGGCATCGGCGAATGGGACGGCGGCATCTATAAGAAGGACGGCATCAACATTGAGACGCTTCACCAGCACAAGCTGAAGACCGGCTCGGTGCGCAATTACCCCGGCGCCACCAACCTGGAAGGCGCGCGCGCCGTTCTGGAAATGGACTGCGATGTCTTGATACCGGCGGCTCTGGAAAACCAGATTACGCTGGAAAATGTCGGCCACATCAAGGCGCGCGTCATCGCCGAGGCCGCCAACGGACCGACGACACCCATGGCCGAAGAGCGCCTGCTCAAACGCGGCGTCTACGTCATCCCGGACATTTACTTGAATGCCGGAGGCGTGACGGTTTCCTACTTTGAGTGGAGCAAGAACCTGGCCCACATCCGATATGGACGAATGGAAAAGCGCCTCGAAGAGATCCGCGGCGAGGGCCTGGTAAGCGTACTGGAGAGCATATCGGGTCAAAGGGTTCCCGAAGCGACTCGCCGGCTCCTGCTGCACGGCGCCGATGAACTGGATGTGGTCAATTCCGGCTTGGAGGAAACCATGATTCAGGCCTACCGGCAGATTCGTGACGTCCGGCGGCGCCGCAAATTGGAATCGCTGCGCACAGCCGCCTACATCGTCGCCATCGAGAAAATCGCGCGCGCGTATTATCAATTGGGCATCTTTCCTTAGTCGGCGACAGCTTAAGAATGGCTCTCACCGTCGAGGCACGAGTCAGTGACCAGTGGCCAGTGGCCAGTGTTCGATAGACATTCCTGCTGACCACTGACCACTGGCCACTGACCACTGACAAGGATTAGCAATGATCATCGTCATGAAAAAGGGCGCGACGCCCGAGCAGATCAACCATGCGCGCGAGCGCATTGAGCGACTGGGCTTCAGCGCACATCCCATCATCGGAGTCGAACGGACCGTCATCGGCGCCGTCGGCGACGAAAGGACCAAGGAGCGGCTGCAATCGCTTGAAATGGCCGAAGGGGTCGAAGCCGTCATTCCGATTCTCAAGCCGTTCAAACTCGCGTCGACGGAATTCAAAGCGACCCGCTCGGTCGTTCAGATCCCGGGCGATTTCCCGGGCTCTCCCGTGACGGTTTCCCAGGACAACTTCGTCGTAATCGCCGGTCCGTGCTCGGTCGAAAGTGAAGAGCAGATCCTGCAGACAGCCAAGCAGGTCCGGGCCGCCGGAGCGACCATGTTGCGGGGCGGCGCGTTTAAGCCGCGCACGTCCCCGTATAGTTTCCAGGGCCTCGAAAAGGAAGGCCTCGTGCTGCTGGCCAAGTGCCGGCGCGAGACAGGCTTGCCGATCGTCACCGAGGTGCTGTCGCCCGAGGATATCGAGTTGGTCGCCGAGTACGCCGATGTCCTGCAGATCGGCGCACGCAACATGCAAAACTTTGCCTTGCTAAAGGGACTTTCGCGCGTCAAAAAACCCATCCTGCTCAAACGCGGAATGATGTCGACGGTCAAAGAGCTGCTCATGTCGGCCGAATACATTTTGTCGCGCGGCAATTACGATGTGATTTTGTGCGAGCGCGGCATTCGAACCTTCGAGGACTCGACGCGCAACACGCTGGACCTGTCGGCCGTGCCCTTGCTGCGCGAGCTTTCGCATCTGCCCGTCATCGTCGACCCGACGCACGGCACCGGGGTCCGTTCCCTGATCCCGACCATGTCGAAGGCTGCTGTCGCGGCTGGTGCCGACGGGTTGATCGTCGAGGTGCATTGCAAGCCCGAGGAAGCTCTCTCCTACGGCTCGCAATCGCTGACTCCCGCAGAGTTCGCCGGCCTGATGGCGGGCATCCGGCC
>JBPCNK010000250.1:0-12026 GCA_051001345.1 Acidobacteriota bacterium
CTGACGTCTCCCTCCAGGCCATCCGGGTCCCTCCTCGAGATCCCATGTTGCCTGCAAAAAGTGTCAACGATGTACCTGGGTCGAAGTGTCAACGATGTACCTGGGTTGTACCCCCCTGACCCCTGACGCCTGACCCCTGACCCCTGACCCCTGAAGCCTGACCCCTGTTGTCAATGCACCCTCCAATCGACTAAAATGACGAGATGAAGCGTGTAATTCTTTGTTTGATCGTGGCAGCGGCTCTGGGTTTGACTTCCGGAGGCGCCGGGTTCTCGCGGCAGCAAGCTCCCGCAGAGGTCCCGCTTGATACCAAGCCGATCCGAGTCGAAGTTCTCCTGGTCAATCTACTGGTGACTGTCAATTCCAAGCGCGGATCGTTTGTCACCGATCTGACCCGTGAAGACTTCAAAATCATCGAAGACGACGCTTTGCAAACCATCACCAATTTTTCGAGCGATACGAATCTGCCCCTGACGATAGCGCTACTGGTCGATACCAGCTCAAGCGTGAAGCTCAAGCTCGACTTCGAAAAGGACGCCGCAAGCGATTTCATCTACACCGTCATGCGGCCGCAGGACCGCGCCATGCTGATCGAATTCGACACGGGCGTGACGCTGCTGAAGGACTTGACGAGCAATCCAAATGAGATTGTCCGCGAGATCAAGAAGCTGAAGGCCAGCGGCGGCACGTCCATGTACGACGCCATTTATCTGGTCTCCGAAGAGAAGCTTCTGCACGAGCAGGGACGCAAAGCCATTGTGATCCTTTCCGACGGCGCCGATACGACCAGCCGTTACAAGTTCGACGAAGCCCTGGAGATGGCGCGTTCAGCCGACGCCGTCATCTATGGCGTCAGCACGGCGCGCTACGGCGCCAGTGTCGATGCCGAAGGCGAGAATGCGCTCAAACAACTGGCCGAGGAAACCGGCGGCCGTTTGATTGTGCCCTATTCGCCCGACGACATCTTCGCGAAGCGGACGCTGCGCGACCAGTTGGAGCGTGCGTTCAGACAAATCAGCGAGGAATTGAGAAGCCAGTACAGCATCTCCTACAGCTCCACCAACCAGGCCCGCGACGGGCGCTACCGAAAAATCAAGGTGAAGATCGCCCGCGACGACCTGCACATTCGCCACAAGAAGGGCTATATCGCGCGTCCAACATCCTCTTAAAAGCAGGCTCCAGGCTCCAGGGGTGGGCCTTGGAGCGCGCGTCTGGCGCGCATCAACCGAGTGCCAGATTCTGCGGGCCGGACGCCCGCGCTCCCAGGAACGTATTCTCATATCAATCCTCAATCGGCAATTCCCTGGAGCCTGGAGCCTGAAGCCTGCTCAGGAGGGCAGATTTCCCGCCAAAGGACTCTATTTAAGGTATTTGTTCCCAAGGGATGGCTGCATCCAGTCCCGCTCCTGCAAGCAACCTGTTGATATCCCGTACTTCTGCTGAATCTACGCTTCTGGCCGCCAACGTGCGTTTACCTCTAGCGAAGGCAAGGCCTTCGGAGAGGGGCGCAGGTTATGACCAATTGCAAAAGCCTACAGGAACTGCGGCGTTTTCTCGCGGGTCTGCTCACCCGCGAACAGGAACGGGAAACGACCTATCATCTGACCTACTGCAACTCTTGTCTCGAGGAGATCAACCAGATGATCAAGGCCAAGTACGCCTTGGACTTCGAAAGGCCGGAAGCCCGCCTGGCCGGATAAGAACCTATGTCACGAATTTCACGAATTCAACGAATTAACACGAACACTGATTCAGACGGGATCCCGGTTCAGACCAAGCAGCTGAACGGCAAAGCTTTTTTCGTGTGATTCGTATCATTCGTGTAATTCGTGACTAAGCTTTTTTTTCCAATCCCGCCAAGGCTCTAGTTTAGTTAGCCGGCTCGCGGTCGCTCGCGGCACTGTTAATTCCGCCCGGGTTGACTCACTCGGCGGCGCGCATGCGCGCGGCCAGTGTTCGATACGCTTTCGCTTGTTCCCCGTCGCGCTTTTCAAAACCCGCCGCAAGAATCATCGCGCGTTTTACGATCTCGGTGTGGATCCGATCTCGAACCGAATCGGGCAGAGCCTCGCCGAGCAGCTTTTCCAGCGCTCGCACCCGGAATACGTCGGCGGCTCTCCGGGCTGAAAGTTGTCCGGCGTGGCCTCCTCGCTTGACGATCAGTGTTTCGGGCACATAACCGATGGGATAGCGCAGCCCCACGCGCAGCCACAGATCGTAGTCCTCGCAGACGGGCAGGGTTTCATCAAAGAGCCCGGCCTCTTCAAAAACTTTTCGATCGACCAGCGCCGACGACGGACTGACGATGCAGCGCTCCATGGACTCCAACAAGATCCAGCCGCAATACTTCTGGTGCAGAGTGCGCGGATTGACGCGCCGGCCTCGGCGAATCCACTCCTCGTCGGTGCACGAAATCCGGTATTGCGGATGGCGGCGGTGCCACTCCATCTGCCGCGCAAGTTTTTCGGGTTTCCAGACGTCATCGCTGTCAAGAAACGCGATCCACTGTCCGCAGGCCTCCGCGATGCCGCGGTTTCTAGCGGCGCTGACGCCGCGGTTTTCCTGATAGACAAAGCGCGCGCGCGGGTCGACGGTGGCTGCCTCCAACCGGCGCACCGAATCGTCGGTTGAGCCGTCGTCGACGACAATCAGTTCGAGGTCGCTGTGGGTTTGCTCCAGGACGGATCGAACCGCCTCGGCGATCCATCCCAGCCGGTTGAACGTTGGAAGGACAACGGAGACGGTGGCGCCGGCCGCCAGGCCGGTGGCTTTTTCAGAATGTTCAAGATCTCGCCACTGATTGCCCACTCGCTTACGCTCGTGGCTCGGACATGGGCTCTATTTCGAAAAAAGCGCACAGGGCTGGAGCCCTGTGCCACACGTGCTTGGGGCATTCGCGACTCGCGGGTCGCACAACAGAGCCGCCCGCGTAAGCGAGCGGGCAATCAGAGGCAACAAGCACACACTCACTCAAAAGGCTGCAGCGCCGCTAGCTTTTCCTTGCATTCCTGCCACTGATCACTTCTTGAACGCCGACTGATTGCGACGGTCGGCTGAGCGGCAGCACCTTGGGAGGACGATTCCTGATCGACTTGTTGGTCCGCTTGAGCTTGTTCAGGTACATGGCCTGGTCGGCAATCGAGAGCATCGCGCTCGGGTCCCGGGTGTCATCGGGATAAGTCGCCACGCCGACGCTGATTCCAATGTGGACGGGTAACTGGCCTTCGACGCGCAGATCATGCCGGTCGACGGACTGTTGGATCGCGTTGGCGAGTTCCTGAGCCCGGATGCGATCGGTACCCGGAAGGACCAAAACGAAATTATCGCCGGTGTAGCGGGCGCAAGTATCGGCGCTTCGCGTGAGGTTCCTCAAAATGTGGGCCACTTCGATCAGCAGACGATCGCCCACGCGCGGTCCGTGCTGATCGTTGACCTCGCGCATTCCTTCCAGATCCAGGACGACGGCCGTCACCGGATAGGCGGACTTTTCAGCCCGCCGAAGCTCCTGTTCCAGGAACAGGTCCAGATAATTCGCATTGGGAAGACCGGTGAGTTCGTCCGTATACAGGTCGGCCTTGGTTTCCTCGAACACAATGGCGTTGCGGATGGCCAGGGCCGCGTGGCGGGCGATGGTTTCCATCATTTGCAGGTGCTCGTCGCTGTAGCTGTTGGCATATTCGGAGTAGAGCGTCAGGGCGCCTACGACCTGGCCGTCGACTGCAAGCGGCGCCGACAGGCAACTGCGAAATGCCGGCAGCAGGCCTTTATGTTCGAGGAAGTCGGGCGCCGGCGAAACGTTGACCAGCGGTTTGTTGTTTGCGACGACCCAGCCGCTGACGCCCTCGCCGATGCGCATGCGGAGTTGTTCGAGCTCCTCGGCATTTTTTCCGAAGACGTAGTAGGCCGGTATCAGGTCACTGTCGTTGGCGGCCATGTAGAAGGCGATCGAAGAGTACGGGACGATGTTCCTGATCTTGCTGGAAATAATCGTCAGGGTTTCGGTAACCGACAGCGACTTGCCGATGGTGTGCGACAGGTCCTGGATGGCCTGGATTTCGCGATGGGTCGACGCCAGATCGTGAAACATCGTGGCTTCGAGTTTCTTCTTGCTTAACTCGCTCTCGGCCATCATCGACGCGCCGATGGATCGGTAGACGGCTTCTTCCGGGAACTGCTGGCGGACACTCTCGGCCTCCTTCTCCAGTTGTTGGAGGTTGTCCAGGAACAGGTCCACCAGGTACGGATCGTAGGCTTTGCTCATTCCGTCGCGGAGAAAGTTCGAGGCGACTTCGTGTGTCATGGCAGGCCGGTACGGCCGGTCGGAACGCAGCGCGTCAAAGCAATCGACGATGGACAAAATGCGCGCGCCGATTGGAATCGCTTCGGCGCACAGGCCGGCGGGATATCCCGTGCCGTCCCATTTTTCATGGTGGTGCCGGACGATGGGGACGACCGGATAGGGAAACTTGACGGTCTCCAGAATGTCGGCGCCGATTTGGGGATGCATCTTCATTTTTTCGAATTCCTGCGGCGTCAACGCGGAGGGTTTGTTGAGAATGTACTCGGGAATGGCAAGCTTTCCGATGTCGTGCAAAAGAGAGGCGGCCTTAATGGCCTCCAGTTGTTCCTCCTCCTCTATTCCAGCCAGGCCGGCCAAGCCCAAAGCGAAAACCTGGACCCGGCGAACATGACCATGGGTGCATCCGTCTTTGGCGTCGATCGCCATGGCCAGGGAACCGATCGTGGAGTGGTAGAGTTGGCTAATCTCCGAGACGTGGCTTTGGGCTTGGGAAATCTTCTGAGAATAAAACCGAAAATTAAAATAATTGGCAAAGATGATCGGGACCGCAAGTCCGATTGCGGAGTAGTTCCCACTGGGCCAGTAGGCAAAGACTAGCGCTGCCACCGAGGCACCGCTCGTTGTTGAAACCATCATCCAAAGAAAATGCTGTTTCCAAACGCCAACAATGCGCGTTCGCGTGCTTAGGCCAATTGCAAGCGAGATCAAAAAAGTGTTGACCAAATAATACGTGAAGGCGGTTGGCAGTATTGACAGTAGCAACCTCCCTAGTGTCACGGTGTCGTCAAGTGGGTAATTGCCACCTTGGATAGTCCAGTAGAACAGCCAAGAACTCACAAAGGCGGTAATGGCAAATTGTGACAAATTAAAAATAACTTTATATAAATACCTGGACTGTTTGACATCAAAAACGGACACCACAACGGCTACATACGGTCCATAGAAGAGCATGGCCAAGAAGAGAAACACATCGGTCATCGAATTGTTCGAGGACCCATGTTTGTCGCGGTAATGTACGTGAAACAGACTGGCAATGCCGGATGCGGCTGCGAGAATCATCCATGTCCATGTCGGTGAAAACAACGACACAAACGCGCAATACAAGAGAAGAATGGATCCAATTACGCTGACGGCCCCAACGTAGATCCTAGCGGTGCGGTTCAGTGTGGAGAGCTTCATCGAAGTCCACCGAAACTGAAAAAGGGCAGCCCTTCCGACGATCCGGAAAGAACTGCCCCGAATTATACACAAAACCTGCGTTGCCGGCTAACCTAGTCCCAGTAAACTATTCTCATCTCAGTCGCTCCTAAGAAAACAACTCATCCGTAAATCAGAGTGAATTCCCAAACGGGAGTTCTCTCGCCAGAAAACCTACGACGCCTATTCAGTCCAATAAATAATTTTCATGATTCCTACTCCTCATCTCCGCTAAAAACATCGCTCCACAGCGATCCATCGCTCCACAGCGATCCATCGCTCCACAACGATCCATCGCTCCACAACGATCCATCGCTCCACAGCGATCCATCGCTCCACAGCGATCCATCGCTCCACAGCGATCCATCACTCCACAGCGACCCATCACTCCACAGCGACCCATCACTCCACAGCGACCCATCACTCCACAGCGATCCATCACTCCACAGCGATCCATCACTCCACAGCGATCCATCGACGCAACGCAAAAACGACTTAACCCCTAACCAAGCCAAGCCTTGACTCCACTTCGCGGAATCCGTCATGAACGCTGATTTGGTCGAGATCAAGACGTCGTCCCAAAACGAGCCGGCCGACTGGAGGATGAATGTGGACCACACCGTACGTCCTCCCCACATCGGATGCTTTTTGGCATCAATGTGTCGCCCGTAGACGATCCCGTCGGCCAAGCCGAAAGCCATCCCCCAGTAGACCCTCTCGCCATTGAGGTCAGAAAGTGGTTGAAGGCCTCGCGGAAGTATCCGAGCTCCATCCGAGAGTTCCTTAAAGCTCGGATTGAGCGCGGCTGCAAGACGAACGGCACCTTCAACGTTAATCAGGCCGTTTCCTTGCTCGAGAATTACCGGCCCGGTCAGCTTTTCGGCCGAGTACATCAGAAACAGACGCGCCAAGCTCGGAGTCAATCCCGGCTGCGCCTGGAACATGAGCGCCAGCGTCCCACTGACGACCGGCGTGGCCATCGATGTCCCGCTTAACTCCCCGTAGTCGCCACCTCCGCCCAGCTCCGCACCCGAATTGGTCGTGGAGATGACCCTGTTGCCCGGGGCGAGGATGTCCGGCTTGAAGAGATTGTCGATGTACGACGGGCCAATCGAGCTGAAAGATGCCCGTTGGTCGTCGGAACGGGTAAGCGTACCCATCGACTTCGAAGCACCGACCGCGATGACCAGCGGATGATTGGCCGGGCTCTTAATTCCGCCGCGGACGCTGGTGCCGTTTGCAGTCCGGCCGAAATTTCCGACCGAGGCCACCACGACGATGCCGCTTGCAACGACGCGCTCGATAGCGCGTCCCAGCGGATCGGTCTTGTAGCTCTCGAAGGGAGCGTGGCCACCCGAGATGTTAATGACCCGGATGTTGAAGCGGGCTCGGTTGTCGACGCACCACTCCAAGGCCTCGATCACGTCGCTGGTGAAACCGGCGCCGTGATCGTCGGTGACTTTCAAGTCCAGTAGGTGTGCGCCGGGAGCGATGCCCCGCTGCACGCCGCCGGATAGAAATCCATCCCCGGCTACAATTCCGGCGACATGGGTTCCATGACCGTAACCGTCCTTATTGATCCCGCCCGGTTTTTCGTCGGTGAAGTCCTCTTCGACAACCACGCGGCTCGGACCCTTCCCGAAGTTCTTGAAGTCCGGATGGGAGTTGATGCCGCTGTCAAGGACCGCCACGCCGACTCCCCGGCCCGTCAAACCTGTCAGGTGTTGGACGGCCTCGGCGCCGGTTGTCCGGCGCTCCAGATCGTTGCTGAGCCGAAACTCGGCATCCGAAGAGACTCTTTCCACATCGGGCCGGGCAGCCAAAGCTGCCACTCTGCCGGCCGGTATTTCCATGACCCACCCTTTGATAAGACTCAGCCGTTTGCCGCTGCGGCCGCCCAGAGATTCGGCTAGGACCGAACCTCCCGGGCTTGCGTTGCGGCGTAACCGGTCGTCAAAGGGAGCATCCTGAAACGCGTCGGAACCGCCTGCCCGCTTGAACTGGACGATGACCCGCAGCCGCCGCTCTCCTCGTCCCGAAGCGCCGGCAGCGATGACCTGTGCGGCGACTTCCGGAGAGAGCGTGGCGACTGCCAGGCTTTCATCGTTGCGTTCTCGTGACTGGCCCTGCAGGCAGACAGTGCCGAGCAGGCCAGCGACGATGAGGCAGGCGATTCCTCTCAGGAAACTCCTGGGAAACGCCATGCAATTCCTCCTCTTGTTTTTCCGTTGAATTGGGTTTGTTTGAAGCGTTTGGTGCAAAAAAAATCGGGGGATGTCCACTTCGGTGACTTCGCGACCGTGCCGTCGAGCCGGTTTAGGTCCGAAGCTTTGCGCCCCACGGCTTTCGCCGCAAGTAGCCTTTTCGGTGAGCTTTCAGTTCGGCAACCCGCAAGCCTGCCGGTCCGCGATTGCCGGTGTAGGCGCGGGTTTTGCGATGCCGAATCTTTCGATCCGGTCGCCTTTTCGTTGAGCCCTTGTTGTTTGTTGGTTTGTCCGGGCACCGCTCTCAGCCAGAGATCTGCGATGCCAATCTGTGCACACTGTAATCGCACGCATACGATTTAGTCAAGAAATATCTCGCGCTAAACCATTGATTCTATTTTATTTAAGTATAACTACTCTTTTACTACCCTGCACAGATATAGGGATTCTTCTGTTGACTATGCTATGCTGTCGCGCGCTTAATCGGAGCTTGCAATGCAGACCAGACGTAGCCAGATCGTGGGGATGGCGGCATTGATTCTGTTCGCGCTCTGCTCTCATTCCGCTTTCGCTTGGAACGATGCGACGGGCGTTGAGAAGGTCCAGCGAGTCATCGCCGACTTGCTGCAGCGCCACGAAGGAAAACAGCGCACGCGCGATCCGCGCCTGCTGGCTGAGAAATCCTGGAGCTTCTACCAACCCGAACTCAATGCCTATTTGAATCACAGCATCCGATCCAAGAAGCGTTTCGGCGTCAAGTCGGTTCAGGTAGCGCTGCGGGAGCGCGACTACGTCGTTGCCACGGTGGTCGTGGACTTCAACCAGGTCAAAATCAAGGACGACAGCCTTTTCTTCAAAACGGCCAAATCGATGTTTTCTGGCGACCAGTCCATGACCGTTGAGGGGTACGTTCGGACCAACAGCGCCGGCAAGGGAACCTTTGTCCTGGAAAAGGCCTACTTCGGAAGCCTGAGAATTCCAGCTTTTCTGGTCAACAAGGTCATGCAGATGGTGGGCCAGCGGCAGGCGCCGCCGATTGATCCCGCCCAACCGACAGCCTTGCCGTACGGGATTCAGAAGATCGAAATCTACAACGGGATGCTCAAAGTCAAGTCATAGCACAACTGGCGCTGGCGGGCTTTCATCATGGTGAACGACCTTCCTCAACTTCTCTCGAAGTTCGCTGAACTGCCCTTCCCAGATCAAGACGATGTCCTCACTCTCGTCCGCTGTCTCGAACCTGCCAAGAGGAAATCGAATTTGCCCACGATTCTTTTCAAGAAGAAGTACGACCGCTCGTCTTTGGAAATCATCGCAAAAGCGTGCGCTGTTCCTTCCCACCAACTTGATCGATTCTTTCGAGGCCTGCTGCCGGTTGTTCAAAGTCCGCGTATTGTGTGCACCCATCTAGTCTTGGATCGGTCGTTTTCCATTTCACTTTTTCACTTCACTGCCGATATCGTCTTGCCTCAGGCGGTACACCACAACTGCACAGAGGTCCTCATACTATTGCATGGCGACATTGAGGCCACGTTTGCGTCCGACGGAGAAGAACTAATCTTCGACTTAGCATTTTCCGAGGGTGCCCAAATTCCTGAAGGAGGCAGACATCTCTTCAGGTGTGCCAGCGGAAGCTCCTGTCTTTCGGTCTGCTTGACCGCCGACAATATTGATCCAGCTGTTTCGGTCCGTGGGGAGACCTTTGGCAAGCAGGTAGCGACGAATTATCATCGTCGTCCCCTTTCCATTAAAGGACGGCTGAAATGAACTATCGTGAAGTGGAATTCGTGAGGTGTGTTAATTCTCTGTCGGTGGAGAACACAGCCGATGTGCGTGGCCTCATGGATATCCTGATACAGCACCGGCTCTCTCAAGTAGCAACGGACGTACTCGCGTTGCCTCCACCCCTGATTGTTATCTTGGACGAATTAGCGGAGACATTGGGCTTTCGAGATCGGGAAGCCTTTAAGGAATTGGCCTGTGGGCTCGTAACCTCGATTCAGTCGAGGCGCTGCCGGTTGGATACAATCTACTCAAACAAACGAGACCTAGTCTGCACGTTGGAAACCTTCAAGCGTGTGAGAACTCCCTATGTTTTTCCCGGCGCTGCGATTGTCTGTCTTCGGGGAGGAGCGAAACAGGAGCGAGTGCGCGACGGTTTTGTAACGTCCTTTGACATTCGCACGGGCGACCTGCACATTGCGAACTTCAGCTCTAAGGGACAACTGATCATCAAGCCCGGCACATGCTTGCTGTTCTCGAAGTTTCCACCGCTGATGGAGCTTCGCAAACAGATCTTGAGATTTCAGCGCGGTAGCTCTGATGAGACATCGAAGGTCTATGTGCAACCATGATGAGCGACCTTCCACAACTTCTGTCGAAATTCGGGGAACTTCCGTTCGCAGCTCAAGATGACGTCCTTGCCCTAATGCACTGCCTGGAACCCCGGACCAGCAATCCGAATTCGCCCACAATCCTTTTCAAGAAAAAGTACGATCCTCCGTCCTTGCAAGTCATCGCCGAAGCCTACTCCGCTCCGCCCTCCCAGCTGGATCGGTTCTTCCGAGGCCTCGTGCCGATCGTCCAAAGCGAGCGCGTCGTGCTGATTCACCTGCTGCTCGATCCTTGGTTCTCGATTTCATTATTTCACTTCGCCGCCGACGTTGTTTTGCAGACTCCTATCCGCAGCAACTGCTCAGAGACTCTCGTCCTGTTGCATGGCGACATCGAAGCGCGGATTTTGTTGGACGAGGAAACATTGATGTTTGACTTGGCGTTCTCTGACTGCGTCCAGCTTCCGGAACAAAGTAAACATCAATTCACCTCTACTTGCGGAACTTCTTGCATCTCAGTCAGCCAAAGCGCCCGGAATATCGACCCTGGTTACTTGGTGGGCGGGGCGGCCCTCGGAAAGAGCAAAGGCAACAGGATGTACCGCAAGTATCCTCTTACTGCGAGACGCTCAGCGAAATGAATCAGCGCGAGTTGGAGTTCATAAGATGCGTCGATCGCCTCACGGTCGACGATGCAATTGACATAGGCAATCTCATAGACATACTCACGCAACATCGAATTTCTCAAATAGTAGCGGATGTGCTCGTGTTGCCTGCGCCCCTTATTACAGCCTTGGGCGAATTGGCGGATACGTTGGGTTTCCCAGACCAAACCCCCTTGCGGGAACTGGCATGTGGATTGGTGACATTCGTTGAATCAAAACGCTGCCGCCTTAAGAAACTCTACTCGAACAAATTGGATCTGGTTTGCATATTGGACACTTTCACTACGGTAAGGATCCCTTTCGTCTTTCCGGGTGCCACGCTCATGTGCCTCCGAGGAGAGGCGATCCACGAACTAGTCCACGACGGTTTCGCCGAGTCTTATCACATGCGAACGGGGGACGGATACATCGCGTATTTCACCTCTATGGGAAGACTGACAATCAAGCCTAATACATCTCTGTTGATCTCGAAGCTCCCCGCGTTAATGGAGGTTCGTAAGCGCATGTTCAGATTTCAGCGTTGCGACACCGAAGCCTTGAAGACGACCAGCGATTAGTGCGATCCCCGCCCTGGTTACCGTGGCGAGGTTGCGGACGGCATGGATAATCTTACCCAGCTTCTATCAAAATTCGCGGAACTGCCCTTCGCAGATCAGGACGACATCCTTCAACTGATCGAATGCTTCGAGCCCACGACGGTGTCGGACAAAGAACCCACCGTATTGTTCAAGAAAAAATACGACGCCGCTTCCCTGGAGATTCTGTCAAAGGCCTATGGTGCCTCCCCCCACGATATCGATCGGTTTTTTCGCGGCACCCGGTTTGTACTTGAGACAGATCGAGTGTTGTTCGTGCGCCTATTGATCCAAGCCACGTTTTCAGTATCTCTTCTGAGTTTCCACAAGGACGTCGTCATCCCTTACTCTCTGACTCACAATTGCAATGAAAACCTTACGCTCTTGGCGGGCGATATTGAAGTACGCACCCAGTCTGGATCCAATGACCTGATCTTCGACCTTATTCATTCTGAGACCGCCACGATAGAGAGCGGAGCCAGACATCGGTATCAGTGTTCTGCCAACAGCACTTGCCTCAGCGCGTGCTTCACAGAGAATGTGGACCGCGGTTGGCATTTGAGGGGCAAGTTATTCAACACGGATGCTAGGAGCAAACGCCGCCATTACTCCAAACGCTTGTACAGGGGAAGAGAGTAGCCGCGATGCTGGCCCGCGAGATTTGCTTTGTCCGTAGGATTGAGAGGCTCGCGCCCGGCGACCTTGAAGCCCTGAGCAGTCTCCTCGATATCGTTTCCCCCAATCGTTTCGCA
>JBPCNK010000251.1:0-33670 GCA_051001345.1 Acidobacteriota bacterium
TGGATGATTCGTCAACCGTGGCACACATCTTGCTCACCTCTCGACTTCCACTGGTACAATCAACTCCGTCGCCGCCTTGAGCGCCGCTATTGGCGCCATTTTTCGGTCGTTTCGCGACAGAAACTAATTACACTCGCTGGCGGTTGTCAGAAACGTCTCTGGCGTGGGCCCGCTCGCTCATCCGGATTATTCACATTATGAAAAACCTAGTCACGAATTTCACGAATTTCACGAATCTATGAACGGCTTTGAGCACCTTTGGCCGGGCTTGCAGTTTCAACAAGCTGTCTCGGCCACCGATTTGAGCACCAGTTGTCGAAGCCGATGTGTTTTCGTGTCATTCGGGATAATTCGTGAAATTCGTGACTAAGCTTGTTGCTTTTTTGTGAATAGACCGGGCTTACGCTCGGGGCGCCGCCCCATTTACATCCGGGGTGAACAGTGCATGAACGCTGTCGTGATTAATGAATACTCCGGAGTTTAGGAACTTAGATGCGTAACGCTGTCCTGTTAAAACTGATTCGTCTTCTCATCCTGGCGCAGGTTGCTTTGCTCCCGCTGGTGGCCAGCCCGCTTTCACAAGACCAGTTCGATCTTCCCAAGGAATGCTTCGCGCTTGTCTCGTCGTTTCTGGTCATTCTGCTGACGCTGGTCTGGATCGCGCCGGAGACTCTTAAACGTCCGCGTGCTCTGGCGACAAAGTCGGCTGCGCGGCCCTTGTTCATTCTTCTGCTTGCGCTCAATGCCTGGGCCTTGCTCAGTGTCCTCTGGGCGCCGGTTCCCGGCCTGAGCCTGCGCGCCTGCCTGAATCTGGCGACTTATTCGGCGCTGGCACTGGCCTTCTCGTTGGTTCTCGACCTGAAAACTTTAGAGCGCGCTGTTTGGCTCAACCTCTCGATGGCGGCCGTGTCAGGGCTCTACTGCGCCGCCCAGTACTTCGGCTATGATCCGTTGCTGATCGGCTTTACGGCTGAGGAAGCGAGACGATTCGCCACGTCGGCGTTAATCGGCAGTTCCAACGCCTGCGGCCTGTACTTCGCCATTTCGCTCGTCGCGAGTCTCGCGCTGATGCGATTTTCTTCGAACTACACGGCTGTACTCAAAGTCCTCGGCCTGCTCTGTGTTTTCGTGGGATTGCTCCTGACTCAGTCGCTCGCTGCATACTTCGGTGCGGCAACTGGTGTCGCAGTCTTTGCGATTCTCCTCGTGAAAAGACAGCGCCTCTTGCCAACTCGCCGGAGCGCTGTGCTGGGAACTGGGATCGTCATTTTGTTTGTGGCCGTGGGCGCTGGGTTGGTAGCCGTCGTGCCGGGCATTTCCGCCCGTGTCGCATCGCGTCTGGATCCGCTGCGCAAGGGTGATTGGGAGGCCGGCACCGGCGGCCGCTTTCATGCCTTCCGCGCCACCTGGGATCTGTTTGCGCAGCGTCCATTGACCGGCCACGGCGCCGGATCGTTTCAGTCGTTGTCTTTCAAGGAACGTGTCGACTACCAACGCCGCCACGCGGCCCGCTTTTCCGATCCCAGAGTCTACCGCCAGGCTCACAACGAGCCGTTGCAATTGCTGGCCGAGCTGGGCCTGCCAGGTTTGCTGATGTCGTTGGCGCTGGTGGGCCTGCTAACTGCCGGAGCGCTTGGCCGCGTCAAGCCGCCCTGGTCCGATAAGAAACTGCCCGCGGCGACAGAAATCCAGGAAGAACTAGCGGGCTCCTTATTCCTTCCCGCCGCAATCGCCACGCTGTTTGCACTCGTCCCCATGTCACTGCTCTTTTTTCCTTTTCACCTGGCTCTCTCCTCTTACTGGTTCGTGCTGTTGGCCGCTGGTATTCTGCGCTCCGCCGGCCCCGCGCTGCCTATTCCCCGGCTGGCCGGAAAAACCCCGTTGCCCATCCTGCTGGCATCCGTCGTGGCTGCCGCGGTGCTCGCGCTTCCGGTTTTGAATCTGTACCGGGCCAGTGTTCAGCTCAAAGAAGCCGAACTGATCCTGCAGAGAGTTCTGGAGGGAACAATCCGGCGCAGCGCTGTCTACCTGGAAGCTGCCGAGAATCGAATCGAACAGGCCCGGCGCTGGAACCGCTTCGACGACAACGCCTATTCTGCCCGCGGAACCGTTCACCTGCTGCGCGACGAATTCCAACAGGCCCTAGACGACTACCGCGTGGCGCTGCAACTGGCGCCGTCGTCCGGAATTTATTCCAATCTGGGTTCGGTGTACCTGGCGATGAAAGACTATCCTGCCGCCGAACGCTGTTACAAGCTCGCGCTGGAACACTCCACTCATTTTCCGCGAGCCCAGGACGGTTTGTCGGAGGTTCGGCGGCGATCGGCGCTTCCAATGACACAGTGAGCAGAGCCCTTCTACGATTGGGGATTGGGGATTGAATTTTGGATTGCGGATTGAGGATGGCGGAATTATTGTCGATTGCGGATTGCGGATTGCGGATTTGACTTTGGCCAACAATCAGATCGGTGGTTTGGTTGAGCTCTTGTCCGAATCGGACTTTTTCTCTGGCTTCTCTTTATCCTTCTTTTCCTTGTCGGCAGGTTTTTCGATCCAGGTTCCGCGCAGCGCCACGGTGGTGAAAGGGCGGTTGGGTTCATTGGTGCGCAAAGTCAGCCCCTGGGAGAAGGGTCCGGACTTACCATCTGGATCGATTCGAACTTGCACTTCCGAAGACTCTCCAGGCTTGAGGGTGGCTTTGCCGAGCAAGACGCCGACGCAACCGCAGGTCGTGGAAACTCCAAAGATCCGCAGGTTACGGGCACCGCCATTGGAGAGTTTTACGATGTAGCTGGCTTCTTCGTTGTTATACAGTTCTCCCAGATCGAACTCGGAAGCACTCAGCACAAGTTTGGGCCGGGAGGATTGCGATAGCGCCACGCCTGCGCACAGAATCAGGGCAAAGATCGTAAGGAATACCTTTCTCACCATGACAATTACTGTAGACTGAGCGGCTGTGCAAAGTCAATCGCGGCATCCGGCGGCCGGTCGCGTCGCACGCCGCGGGTATCTTGTAGCGCAACTGGTCAAGCGGGACCTGCGCGAGCGATACATCGGATCGGCGGCCGGGCTCCTCTGGTCGGTGCTCCACCCGCTTGTACTGGTGGCGCTGTACACCTTCGTGATTACTTTCGTCTTCAAGGTGCGGGCGGTTGAAGGCGGGCCCAGGGGATATGCTGCTTTTGTTTTATGCGGTCTGCTTCCCTGGATCGCGCTTCAAGAAAGTATCGTCCAGTCGGCTGCAAGCCTCGTAAAGAACGCCCCTTTGATTAAGAAGATCCGATTCCCGGCCGAAGTGGTGCCGGTTGGAGTTGTTTTTTCCAGCCTGTTGCATCAATTGATCGGGACGGTCGTCTTCGTCGTGATCCTGCATCAGTCCATTCGATTTGGGCCCGGGAGCCTGCCAGGGTTGCTGCTGCTGCTGGCGCTACAGGTGGCGCTGGCGCTTGGCCTGGGCTGGCTGGTGGCCTCTCTCAATGTCTTTGTCCGCGACACGCAGCACGTGGTCCAGTTGAGTTTTTCCCTGTTGTTCTGGCTGACGCCACTGGTCTATGACCGATCGATGGTGCCCGACCGGCTGCGCTGGCTGGTCGACGTCAATCCGTTATCCCATCTGGTTGCCGGTTACCGGGCCGTTTTTCTTGGGACGAGCGGTCCGTTATCCCAAGGCTGGTTGGTGCTGGCCAGTTGGGCCGTCGTTCTGTTGTTTTTCGGTTATTTCACGATCCAGCGGCTGAAGGGTCGATTTGCCGACTATCTTTAGAAGTCGCCAGTCGCCTGTCGCCAGTCGCCAGGCCTGTCCGGCGGCCTGGCTTTGCAACCTTTTGAAAAGGCTTGCATCTTTAATCCTCGTGATTTTTGAGTTCTCCGTTTTTTTGCTTGACAATAAGTTGAGTACTTGTAACATTGCTAACGAGTTAGCAACAGTTGTGGGTGTGTCCTTAGGAGCTCAATTCCGTTTTTTTAAATTTGTTCATTTGAGTTTGAAAGAATATCGACTTTTGAGGGAGGTGATTCCACTCAAAGAATTTCATACGAAAACAAAGTTTTTCTCTCGGTTTGCTGGTAACTTTTCTAAGGAGGATTTTTTGATGAAAGCATTGCACAAGAGCTTCTGGATGCTGGCGCTGCTTGGCCTCATCGTCTCGAGCTTTGTGACGAGTGGGCTGGCTCAAGTAGCACCCCCAAACCCCGCCAACCCAACTACGTTGCAGAGCCGGAACTTTCAGGCTGGTACCGTCAACGATCCAGGGTCGTCGCTGATTTATCTGATCGACTCTGGCGTACGCCCGATCAGCACAGCGGCCGGAGCTACCGTTCTGGCCCAAATGCAGGCGGCGCCGTTTAACCTGACCGACGGCGCAACGGCCGCGTCGGCTTACAAGAACCTCGTTTCGATCACCAACACCAACCCGACCAGCGCGGTCACCGTACACTTTCGTTATTTCTCGGACATGTGTACTGACCTGCTGGACTTCCTGGTGGTGCTAAGCGTCAACGACGTTCTGATGTTCGATCCTTTCAACTTCGTCATTCCGGGCACGACCCTGAATGTCCGCACTCGGTTGTTTGGCCCGGCCACGACGATTTCCGGCGTGACGATCGGCCCGATCACCCCGTCGGTTTTTGGTTCGGGCCGCTTCCTGTTGTTTGCCACGGCTTCGGGCGTCGACAACGATGGGGATTCACAGGCTGAAATCCAATTCCCGTTTGGTACTTCGGCTGATGGCGCTGCTGCGGGATTGATCGGAACTACCAACAGCCTTTCGCCCTCGACTCGCGCCAACCTCAACCCGTTGAACGCATCGGCGATGTCGTTTAACTGGCTGATCGGCTCGCAGACGATCGCCATCAACGCGCAGTTCAACACGGATCTCTCGGCCGACAATCGTCGAGACCAGGTGTCGTTTGGCAACGTTGCCTGGGCGCGTCCGGCTGTCGATATTGCATTCGATGTCTCTGACGGCTATCCGGATGCGGATGGCAATCCGGTGGTTGCTGACGGCCTGATCCTGACCGGCGGCGAGACCGAAGTCGGGGGCGGAACGGATGGAGGCGGCGTGCTCATACCTACCGCTGTTCCTCCGTCCAACACTCTGGCGTTGCGCGGCGAGATCAACAGTGGTCGCTATAGCAACACTACTACCTTTAGTGCGACCGTTGGCAATCAGGGTTTGTCGACTCTGGACAACACCGTTTTGGCCAATGCCGGCGCGATCGCTTGGAACGTAATCTTTCCGTCCGAGTTGACCGCTGGAGCACCGCGTGAAGGGTCTCTGCCGGAAAATCAGTGGGCTGAGTTCGTCAGCGTCGCTGATGACTACAACGGTTCCAAGAACGGGAGCACCGATCGTTCGTACAACCTGATGCCAACCCGCTCGCACTACCAGATGGATATCTACAACAATAACGAGCTCCGTCTGGGCGTAAGCAGTACTGTAATTCCGATTTCGCCGCCGTCAACTTCAGCGGCTCCCGGACTCGGAATCACCGTCGAGTGTATCTCTGTCGGTCTGGGCATCCAGGCCTTCACTACCACCACAGGTACTACCACTACCAACCAAGCGCTTGTGAAGACCGGGGCTCAGACGAACCTGACTCCCGATGGCCGCCTGCGCATCTCGGACCTCAACACCATCACCGGTGCTGATGGCACCGCAGTTGTCCGGCTGCACATCGACGACCCGGTTCAGGCCAACGACGTGTCGGCAGGCTGGATCCGCTTCAACCGTATCCGTACACGCCTGATCGACCAGAGCGCGGCCACGTCCGTGTTTGGTTATGACGGTGTGTTGTATCCGGTGTTTTTCAACACGGCCCGTTTCGCCGTCGGCTTTGAAGGTTTCGGAGCCGGCTGGTGGTTGTTCGGTGTCCGCGAGCGTGCTGGCGCGACTCCCTAGTCTCGTCTGAACACTCGATGTATTTGGAAAGGGCCGGTCTCAGACCGGCCCTTTTTTTGTCTGTTTTTTCCGGGGTACTGAATTCCTCGACTCATGAACGCTGCCACGAAAATAGGGGTCAGGCTTCAGGAGTCAGGGGTGATCGTGCTCGTTTACGTGCTCGTGCACGTGCACGTGGCCGTTATCGATTACCCGTACCCTTCCGGGTACGGCACTGCCATCGGCGGCGCCGCCCAAGGCTCCGTCCTTTGGGTGGTGAATCCGCGGATCCATGAAACACTCCTATGATAAGTGTGCGTGTCCTGCTAATCCTCCCATTGTTCTTTCTGTTGCCCCTTCTTGACGCCGCTTCGCAACCCGCCCGGCCGCCAGGTCCGGCCCTGGCAGCAAGCCCGGCGTTGCTGAGTTCCACCGAATCGCCTGCGCTGGTGCAGACGGCCTCCAATCGGCCTGCGCTGGCCGCCCGTGGCAACGCCGTGGCGGTTACGTGGGCCGCCCTGGACCTGGCGGCAGGGACCGCTCGCCTCTATGCGCGGGTTTCCAACAATTCCGGAAAGACCTGGGACCCGGCCGTGCAAGTAGACACCGCTCTGGAGGGACCGGGATGGAGCTCTCGCGCGCCGGCTATCGTATTCGAAGATGAGCGGACCCTTGACATAGCTTGGTTCAGCTACCGGGCCATAGACCGATATCGCCTGTTGTTCGCGCGATCGGTGGATGGAGGACGTAATTGGGCGACTTCAACCATCGATCAGGGCTTTGGAATCAACCCTCCGCGGCTCATCTTGCTGCCTGACGGACCCGCCTTGTTGTGGCAGCGCTCCAAGACTAGCGACGGAAACTTCGACCTGTATTTCGCACGGACCAGCGACCAGGGTAAAACGTGGGAAACACAGGTGGTCAGCAACTATGCCACCGGGCCGGCCTTTGTGCGCCGCACTACCCAGGGCAAGCTGTTGATTGCCACCAGCGGCGGCACGGCAAAGGGTGGTAACTTCCCGGTGGTGCTCCAGTCAAGCGACGGCGGCAAGACCTGGATTGGACCGTCACTGCCCAGCGACGTCGACGACGTTTTCTTCTCCCTCGGTTCGGCCGCTTTGGACGGAAAGGACCAGTTGCATCTGGCCTGGTCCTGGTACCTTGAAAGCGGCGCGGTGTACTACGACCACTCCGCCGATGGAAAACAGTGGCACGACGATGAGATCCTATACTCGCTGCCCAAGGGCGGGGTATTCCCTGGGTTGTTTCTGGATCCCGTCAGCGACGTGCTCTATTGCGCCTGGATGCAAACCGGCAAAGGCGAGCGCCAGTCCGATCTCTACCTGAAGCGGCGGGAGAACGGCGCCTGGTTGCCGGCCGACGAAGACAAGGCGTTTCGAATCGACCAGGTTTTTCGGGGGGAGCAAAACGGGGCCTCGCTCAACTTGTCGCTTCATTTTCTCCGCAAGAAGGTGATTGCGCTCTGGCAGGACAGCAAGCCGGGCCTACCGCGCATCCTTCTCAATCACTCCGTAGATGGAGGCAGAACATGGTCGCGCAGGGAGACAATTCTCGACCACGTGCCGGCCCGGAATCCGAGGAAACTTTATGCCGCATTCCCCGAAGCGATCGACGACGGCAAGGACACACTGTATGTCCTCTACTACCTGATCGATCCCAAGGACCCTCGCCAGTCGCGTCGCGTCATCGCCGGCGATCTGTTTTTTCGTAAGGTTAAGATTCGCTGAGAAGCAGGGGTCGGGCTTCAGGCTTCGGGGGTCAGGGAATTGCGGGTTGCGGATTTGTTGCGGATCGCGGATTGCGGATTTATTGACGACTGCGGATCGCGCGCTTCAACTTCCAATCTGCGATTCCCTGAACCTTAGCTGACCCCTGACCCTGACTTGCCACTGCCAACCAGCCCGCACTGGCTGCTGCAACGCCCTTGCCAGCCCGGTGGTGACCTTCGATCGCCGGGCCCTTGTCGCTTTTCCCTTGCCTCTACCGCCTGGCGCCGGCTGGCCCTTCGCCTGGGGCTTTCGTGGCGGGTGCTCAATCCCCAATAAAAAGGCGGCTCTTTCGAGCCGCCTTTTTAAAACAAGAGCATGGACCAGTCCAGGGAGCTATTTCTCGACCGGATCGATCGACGACAGAGCGTGAGACCACAGACCGCCCTTGCTGCTGTCCAGCACGAAGTAGGTGCAGAACGTGGCAAGCTTTACAGCCGGGTTCAACGCTTTGATCCGAACAAACCCGCCATTATAGCTGGGCACGCCCGGGACGAGCTGATCGATGAATTGTGTCAGCTGCTGTCCGACTGCCAGCAAGTGATCTTTGAAATAGGGCGTGGTTCCCAGTTTCGCTCGATCTTCGGCGGTGTTGGCGCTGTTGGGCACGAAGAACTCCACACGGATCGTCGTATCCTGAGTGGCGCTCAGATTCAGAATTGCCAGAGCAGTTCGGAAATCGCCCTGACCCGGATTGTGAGCGACGTGCAAGAAGTAAGCTTCGTTGAGTCCATCGGCCGTCAACGGAATGCTGGTTTCGTTGCTTCCGGGGAACTTGGTTGAAACAAACCCGTGCACATCCTGGCTGCCCTGCGGCGGTCCAAAGATCGAGGCCTTCTTATCGGCGACGATCTCCAGATAACCGTTCTTGGCTTCCAGAGCGGCGTCGGCCACGTCTTCGGTAAAGAGACCGCCGTTGGTCCCGTCATTGAGGACCGGCAGAGTTACCTGGCTGGCAGCCTTCAAAGCGATCTCTCGCTCGTAAACCGGAAACAGTCTATTCCCGCCGGGAGAAAAAGCCCGGATCTTCAGAAGCGCATCGTAGTTCAGATCGGCGTTGTACAGGGTCAACACCGAATCGTACCGCTCTGCGCCCTTGCGGGCCTTGGGAGAAACAGTGATAAACGGTGCGTAGATCTTCCGCGCAGCGCCCTCACCGAACGCCGAAAGACCGAGTGGAACGATCGCCTTGACCGTCGAAATCGAGTCGGCTCCATCCTCAAAAGCGATCATCCCCTGGATGTCCGACGCCGCCGCAACCACCAGATGCGAGGTGCGATCCAACTCGAAGCCGGGATTTTCGCTCGTGAAACTCGGGAACAACGTATCGATAGACTGGAACACGGCCGCATTGGCCTTCAGCTCCCGCAGACTACTCGACGTGCGCGTGAAGAACTTGCCGTCGGGCTGCGACTGCACCATAGTGACAGTGACAGGCAGAAGCGAGGGGTTCGGATTATACAGGAAAACGTGGCTCTGGCGGGCGACGCCCGTCGCGCCCCGTTTGTACCTGAGACCCGGCAGGATCAGCCTGTTTCCGAGTTTGAAGTCGGAAGTCACACCATCCATATTTCCGAACTCCGTCGGCTGGCGCGAATACAGCAGGAAAAATCCCTTGAGGATTCCACCTGTCCCCAATGCTTCCAGAGAAGCCGGCGCGAACTTCTGGTTGGCCGCGACGCCCTTGAAAATCTTTTCGTAAAGAAGATCTCCAAAGTAGCCGCGCTGCTGGCCCCAATACAGTGTGTCGTCGTCGGCCGGGAGGTTTTCCTGGACGCTTCCGTTTTCACTGCGGGCCCGGAACCGCACCGTTGCCGGAGACGGGGGGGCAGTCCCTGACGGGGGGTACATCAGCACCAGGGCGGTTCCGAGGGTCGAGTTGAGCGTCAAACCAGACGGTTGCTGGGTGGACTTCGATTCCAGCAGGGGAATCAATACAGCAAGGTTGATCGGCTGCACCAGGACTGTCACCGTATCGGAAGTCCCGGTATCAAAGGTATCCCGAACCGTGAGTTTGAAGGTCAACTCGGTGTTAACCGTAAGATTGGCCGGCGCGTCGAACTTCGCCACGTCTTTTGTCGCGTCTTTTAAGGTAACCGGTGTACCGGCGGTCTGCTCCCACTGGTACAGCAGGGCGCCATCTTCCGAATCCGAGTCACCATCGACGCTTTGCTTGCCATCCAGGACGACATCCTTTACGCCGGACTTGACCGCTGCAACAGGCTTTTTGATCTTGGAGACAGGAGCTTTGTTGACATCCTTGATCGTTGCCTGGAAGGTTGCTTTCGTCCCAAGACCAAGCGGGTCGGTCACAACGACCGTAATGATCACAAGGCTGTCCGCATTGACATTACCGGCTACCAGCGTGGCCGTCGCCGTCTTGTCGTTCTGTAGAGGAACCTGCGTTCCGCTGACCGTCGTCTGCGCCGTCCAGCTATAAGTCAGCACGGAGGTCGGCGTTGCAGTGGAACCGCCTCCGGCGCCTACGCCGGGTATCCCGAAGAGTCCGCCACTCCCTCCACCAGTGTAGGCAGGGTTTGTCGGATCAGGATCGGCTGCCGTGACAGTCCAGGACACACTCTTGCGCTCGTTGACCGTCACCTCACCATTGACGCTGCTTATAGTCGGCCGTTGATTGCTGACCCCAGTCTGAACGTCGCCTTCGTTGGTCTTGGTTGTCTGAACAGCGGGACTCGTACCACCGCCACCACCACCTGTCGCACCCGCAACGGTCAACTTTACGGTCGAACTGCGCGTGGCCGAGTTGTCCGACACGGTCAATCGCAGCGTGACCAGACTTCCCGCCGCGGCGTTGGCTGGAATGCGAACAGTCGTTTTCAAAATGGCCTGGGTGGCCGAACTGTTGACGCTCGACGAAAACACAACGTCGAACTGGCCGGAAGCCTTCGCCCAGCTATATTGAACCTGGCTGGCATTAAAGCCGGTAGCCGTTGCGTCGTCCATGGTCACATAGGCGCCCGGCTGAACGGTGCGGTTGGCGCCCGCAAAAGCCGTAGGGCCTGACGTACTATCGAGATTCTTTACTGTGACAATGAAGGTTGCGCTGGTCCCCAGATTCAAAGGATCTTTGACCTCCACTTTCATTTCGATGTTGGTGTTGGCAGCCACTTCGGGCGCTACCAGGCTCGCCACCGAAGTAGTCGCTCCGGTTAAGGCAACCGAAGTGTTGTTATCCAGACGACGAGCTGTCCATTGATAGGTCAGGACGGAAGTCGAGGTGTTGCCGCCACCGCCGCCCGCGCCTGAGCCGGGAATTCCAAAAAGGCCTCCGCCTCCGCCACCGGCGCCCGGATAGTTCGCATTGTTAAAATCGGGATCGGCTGCCGTGACCGTAAAGGCGACCGTCTGACCTTCGTCGACGTCAATACGCCCTGTAATGCCGCTGATGTTGGGGCGCTGGTTGTTGGATGGCTCGGGCCCTCCGACGTTGGCAGCCGTGTAGGTGATCGAAACGGGGGGGGGCGTGCTTCCTCCTGGAGGAGTAACAGGCGTGCCACCTGGACCTCCCCCGGGTGCGCCGATGACAACTAGAGTCACGCTTGTCTTGTTCAGGTTGAAGTCGTCGGCTGCATGAACCTCGATAACGTACGTTCCCGGGCCAAACGGGATCGTGAAGTGAACCTGCGGAAAGGCAGCCGCGAACAGAACCATCGACTGGCTAGCCGACTTCACATACCACTCATAGCCAATGGCATCGCCATCCTGGTCGGTACTGGTCGAAGCATCCAGCGAAAAGGCGTAGCCTCCCGGAATATCCTGAATGATTCCGTTGACAATCGGAAACTCCACGGGATAGCCGGAAGTGATTCTCGCCTCCGGAGCCTGGTTGCGTCCACGAACTAGAAGCGTTTGCGTCGCCGTCGTGGTGAGTCCGCCACCTGTGACCGTCAAAGTGAGGACAACATCCCGATTCTCTGCGTCGGGTGGAACAGGCAACCGAGCATTGACAAACGGCGAGTCGCCAGTCGTCCTAGTGCCGTTTTCGAACAGGACACTGGCAGGACCTGCCGTTACGGTCCAATTGTAGGTTAGGGCGCCAGAAACGGGCCAGAATGGCGATGCTCCCAGTGACTGTAGAGTCGCGGCCTTGACGGTTTTCTGTGCCCCCCCCGCGATGGTGACCAAAGGATCCGCGGCCAGCGCAAGGCCGACCGCAAAACACAATACTACTGACAGAGATAGAATTTTACGCACCACTTTTGAAAGCCTCCTATGAGCCGAAACACTGCGGACACCAAAGCGGGGGTTTGGTAGCCTTAAATTCTGAATCTCTTATACCGCAGCCGGGTTGGTCACTGCAACAAGAAATATTGCAGATAAGCCCGGTAGTGGCTCCAATCTTACAGGCGCCCTTTGCAACGATTCTGTGACCGCCATCACGCCGAGCGCCAAGAGTCGCCAGTGGCCGGTGGCCAGAGGTCTGGCCCCGGGGCGCCCAGTTGCCCCCATTTACCCATTTATTCCCATTTATCTGGCGACTGGCGACCGGCGACCGGCGACTGGTATAATGAACCGTTGAATTGCTTAGTTTTTGTCCAACGGGTGCCCGTTGAAGCCTCCTTCCCTGTCGATCATCATCGTCAATTACAATGGGCGGGATTTTCTACCTGAACTGTTCAGTTCGCTCGACAGCCAACAGTGGCGCGACTTCGAAGTGCTCTTTGTCGACAACGCATCCACGGACGGAAGCAGCCAGTGGGTAGGGTCCAATTATCCTGCCGCGCGCGTTATTCAGAACTCGGCGAACACAGGATTCTCGAAAGCCAACAATCGCGGCGCCCGCGAGTCTCGCGGCGAGTTTCTGGCCACGCTCAACACCGACATGCGTCTGGATCCAGCCTGGACAATGGAGATCGTAGCTCCCCTGCAGCAGCGCACCTCGGTTGCGGCCGTCTCGTCGAAGATTTTCCTGGTGTCGCACCCGGGCATTCTCAACGGCGTTGGAGGAGCGATGAATTTCCTGGGCTACACCTGGGACCGCGGAATGTTCGAGCCCGATCAGGGTCAATACGACTGCTCCGAAGAAGTGTTGTTCGCTTCAGCGGGCGCAGCCGCCTTTCGCAGGTCGACCTTCCTTGAAGCAGGCGGATTTGACGAAGCCTATTTCATGTACCATGAAGACGTCGATCTCTGCTGGAGGCTCCGGCTGCTGGGCCATTCAATCGTGACCGCTCCGCGCGCAGTGGCCTATCATCACTTCGCAGGGACTTCGCAAAGAACATTCGGCCTGAGCCGCCGGGAACACATCGGGGAGCGCCACAATATTCGAACGCTGATCAAACACTACGAGTGGAAAAACCTGAGACGAGCCCTCTGGAGGCTGCTGCTTTTGCCGCAGAGTCCGGCTAGAAAGTGGATCCTCCTGAAGAATTTTGGCTGGAATCTGCGACACCTCCCCGCGACTCTGGTCCAACGCCGTCGCATTCAGAAACTGCGCCTTCACAGCGACAGGGAGATCAGCCGACTGATTCTGGCCTCCGACCATGTGCCGATTCGTCTGCAGGCTGGCCTGGAAGCGTTGGCAGCCAAGCAGCCATGAATCCGCCCTCAGTCAGCGCGATTGTCGTCAATTGGAACGGCCGGGAGCACCTCGATTCCTGCATCGGCTCTCTGCTTGGTCTCCGCCCTTCGCTGGCCGAACTTCTGGTTGTCGACAACGGATCGACCGACGGGTCCGTCGATCATCTGCGCAGCGGCTATCCCTCTGTGCGCATCCTGGAAAACAAGAGCAATCTCGGATTTGCCCGCCCGAACTGGGACGCCGCCCAGCAGGCGCAAGGCGATCTCCTGCTGTTTCTAAACAACGATATGCGCATCGCCCCCGAAGCTCTCCAACACGCGCTGCCGCCATTTTCCGATCCCAGCATCGCGGCAGTCGGTTTGCGTATTCTGGATTGGGAAGGCCGTGCCTTGGACTTCGATGGGGCATCCCTGCAGTACCTGGGCTATGCAACTCAGAAGAATATCGGGCGTTCCTATTCCGCCTCAGACGACAGCCAGGTCCGTGAGGAGTTGTTTGCCTGTGGCGGGGCCATGATCGCCCGCCGCAGCGAGTTTCTGCGGTTAGGCGGCTTTGATCCCGACTTCTTTGCGATCTACGAGGATGTCGACTTCGGTTGGCGCATTTGGCTGAGCGGATTGCGCGTCATGCTGGCGCCCCAGGCGCTGGCCTACCATCGCGGGCACGGCACATTCGGTCGCCATTCTTCCGAAAAGATGCGTTACCTGATGCACCGCAACGCGCTACTGACAGTGCTGAAGAACTACGACGACCAGAACTTCCAGAAGGTCTTTCCGGTTGCGATTCTCTTGTCGATCAAGCGAGCGCTTGAATTCTCGCGCGTCGACCGGGAGAGCTTTTATTTATGGGGCCGTCAAGAGGAAGCTCTGAAGCATTCGTCCGAGGACACGGTGCGCGAGTGCCGCGATGCCATCAATCACCTCGTGGCTCTCGACGACGTATTGACACGCTTGGATTTTTGGCTGGAAAAGCGAGCGGCCGTTCAAATGCTGCGCGCGCGACCCGACTCCGAAATTGTCCGGCTCTTCGACGAGCCACTCCGAATGATCATGGACCGGACGGGATACCTCGAGGCCGAGGAAGCCTGGATTGCTAAAACCGGCCTGGGAAAACTCTTTGGTCCGATCGATACCGGCCGAGCAGGTCTGACCGAGCAGCGGCTTCATCAGAAGCTTTACGATCTGCGCAGAAACATCCAACACACCGAAGCAGTTCTCGAGGAGGCCAACGCAAAGCTGCGAAACATAGAGCAGCGCAGCGGTCATCCCGTCGACCTTTCGATACCAGGAACTCGCGGGGTTTTCTATCGGCTGCGGCGCCGGCTGTCGGGGCTGTTCTAGTGGCTTGTAACATCTGAATTGGTGCCAACAATATTGATCCGCCTCCGCGGGTGGCATGGGAAAACTGGGGCCGATTTTTAACCGGCTTCACCACAGAGGCACAGAGGACACAGAGGAACACAGAGAAAAGCGGGCTTACGAGCCTTATGATTTTGATCGCAGCACCGCTGACTGCCTGTTGAAATGCATACTTTGAATTACGGACAGCGGGTCGTTTATACGAAGTTTTTCTCTGTGTTTTCTCTGTGTCCTCCGTGTCTCTGTGGTGAAGCCGCTTTTCACGACACCAGAGCGTCACTAGACGAAACGATCATTAGCCAGACTCGATGAAGACCTTTTCGGTGATCATCCCAACATTTAACCGGCTCGCGATCCTGCAGAAAACTCTGGCTGGACTGGGCCGGCAGAGCTTGCCATTCGATGAGTTCGAGGTAATCGTTGTCGATGACGGCTCGACGGATGGAACCCGCGAGTTTCTCGAAAAAACAAAGCATCTCTACCCCTTCGACCTTGTGGCAATGTCACAACAGAACCGCAAACAGGGCGCCGCGCGCAACCGCGGACTGGAAGCCGCCCGCGGCCGCCTGGTGTTGCTGTTGGGCGACGACATTGTTCCCGCCGAAGATCTGCTACGGGCTCATGCTCTGCGTCACGGCGCCAATTCGGGACAGCTCGTTGGGGTCGTCGGCTACACGACCTGGCCGGCCGATCAGCCTGTCTCTTCATTCATGCGCTACATCGGTGAACAGGGCTGGCAATTCGGCTACGCTCTCATTGAGGATCCGGAGAATCTTCCCTTCAATTTCTTTTACACATCCAACGTATCACTGGCCACAGACCTGCTTCGCGGCGTGGGAGGTTTTGATGAAGACTTTGACGCGTACGGCTGGGAAGACATGGAGATCGCTCTGCGGATGCAGGCTCGCGGTCTCAAGCTGGTCTACGCGCCGGCTGCCGTTGCTTATCACTATCATTCCGTGACTTTTCGGCAATTCTGCGAACGGCAAAGGACGGTTGGGGCCTCGGCGCTGGCCCTCTATCGCAAGCAGCCGCAGTTGCTGCAGTTCCTTCACCTTCACCACGTGCCCCGGTATCGTCCCTGGCGCCGTCTGTTGTTCGGCGCTGCCGCTCTGGCTTGCCGATTCTCGGACCGGTTCGGCTGGCCCGATTGTGGTTGGCTGTACCCCAACCTGATGACCTACTATTATTTTCGAGGGGTGCAGACGAGCCGGGCCGTTGGTTCCCGGGCAGAGACTTGACCGTGGTCGATCAAGTCGTTGTCGTCATTCCGCAGTGGAATCGCAAGGAATTGTTGCAGCACTGCCTGCGTTCGCTCCAACGGCAAACCTTTCGCTCATTTCACACCGTGGTCGTCGACAATGCGTCACAGGATGGGTCGCCTGCGATGGTCCGCTCCGAATTTCCCGAAGTCGAGCTGCTTTGCCTGGACCACAACACGGGTTTTGCTCGGGCCGTCAATCACGGAATCCGTCATAGCGGCCAGCCGTACGTTGCCGTTCTCAACAACGACACGGAGACGGATCCCGGCTGGTTGCAGGCCGCCGTCGGTGCCCTGGACCGGCAGCCTTTGGCCGGCTTTTGTGCGAGCCGGATCATGGATTTTTGTCAACGCGATCGCATCGATAGCGCCGGGGACTGCATTTCCCGGACCGGTTTGCCTTATAAGATGGGGTTGGGCGAAACCGTGGCCGGAAAATGGCTGGCCTCCCGGCTTGTTTTTGGCGCCAGCGCCGGCGCTGCGCTGTATCGTCGAAGCCTGCTGGAGGAGACCGGTGGATTCGATGAGGACTTCTTTATGTATCTCGAAGATGTCGACCTCAGCTTCCGGGCTCAGTTGCTCGGCTACAGTTGCATCTACGAGCCCCGTGCCGTGGTCTATCACATCGAAGCGGCCTCCGATCCCGAGCGCCCACCGGCGGGAGACAAGCGCGGACTTTACACGGATCGCCGCGTCTTTTGGATCACACGTAACCGGCTGCTCGTCCTGACGCAGAACATGCCGGCGCCTATACTATTGGCAAACCTGCCCTGGATCGCGTACGGTTTCTGCAGGAGTCTTCTGTTTCACCTGCTGAAGGCTGGTTTCGCTGGCGCGTATCTGCGAGGTTTTCTCGCCGGCCTGCGGTCGGTTCCGTCGGCACTGAGAAAGCGCCGGCTCGTGCAGTCGCGCCGCCGTTGCAAAATCAGTTACCTGAAGAATCTCTTCCGCCAATGTTAAGCCAGCGAATCCTTGCGATCGTCCTCAACTGGAACGGCGGCCGAGCGGTTGAAGATTGCGTTGAAGCACTGCGCTCGTCACGCGCGGTTTCCCTGGATGTGCTGGTGGTCGACAATGCATCAACTGACGGTTCGGCCGAACGGCTCGGAGGGCGCAGCGGCCTGCAGTTGATTCGCAACACGAGTAACCTGGGATATGCGGCCGGCAATAATGTTGGCTTGCGCTGGGCCCATGATCGGGAGTACACGTTTGCGGCGGTGGTCAACCAGGACTGCCGAGTTGAGCCCGAATGCCTGGCCGAGTTGAATTCGTTTCTGGCGCAGAATCCGACGGCCGGAGCCGCCGGACCTCAGATCCTGATGGAAGGAAGCCAGTTGGTCGAAAGTGAAGGGATTGCCGTCTGTTTCAATCACGTCACCGCAGCCATGCTGAATGCCGGACGCCTTCCCTCGCCGGGTCAAAGCGCTCGCCGCGTCGACGCAGTACCAGGAAGCGCTCTGTTCCTGCGAGTGGGTGCTGTCGCCGAGGTGGGCTATTTCGATTCGCGCTTCTTCCTTTACCTGGAAGAAGTGGATCTCTGCTACCGGCTTTCGTTGGCAGGCTATGGTGTTTACTATCTGCCGACTGCCCGTGCAGTTCACCTTGGCGCGGCGGGCCAGGACCCGCAGCGGCGTCGATTGAAACTCTACTACCTGCGACGAAACAGCGTTCTGTTTGTCCGCAAGCACGGCAGATGGTTCCACAAGCTGCAGTTCGGACTACTGTCGATTTTGAGTCTGGTGTACGGCGCTGTGACCGTTTTATGGAAAGGCTCGGCCGGCTGGGATATGTTGCGGGCAAAACTGCGAGGTTATCGCGACGGGTGGCTTGCCGGCCCTCTTGAACCGGCCCGATACGCCGACGAGGCAAGGCCCGGCGGGCCCGGGGCGCCGCCCCGAATACGATGATCTCGCTGAGCGTCATTATTCCCAGTTACAACAGTCGCCGGACGGTCGGCCTTTGTCTGGATGCGTTGATTCCCCAACTGAACGGGAGTTCTGAATTGCTCGTCGTTGACAGTTCCGGCGATGGCACGGGACGATTTCTGAAGGAGCGTTATCCCTCGCTGGGCCTGGAAACAATCAGCGGCCGGGTCAACGCGGCCTTTGCGCGTAACTATGGCGTCTCGCGGACGCGCGGAACAACTCTGGTTTTTGTCGACAGCGATATCATTGTTCCACCGCAGTGGCTCAACATCATCCGCTCTCGCTTGCCGTCCTTGGAGTCCGCTGCAGGCATCGGCAGCGCCGTCCGACCCTATGGCGGCTTCGGCGCCGTCGGCGGCGCCTTGCACCTGATAGAGTTTTCGGAATTCCTCAGACCGCCCGAAGCGGGGGGCTGGAACTGTCCCAGTTGTGCGCTGGTTGTGTCCCGGGAACGTTTCGTTCGCACCGGAGGTTTTCCCAAGGAGTTCGACATGGCCGAAGACCTCATTTTCAGCTGGACGGCAAGCTCGGCTGGAAAGTCCCGCTTCGTCTTTCCCGATGATCTGTGGGTTGAGCACATCAATCGTGAATCGGCCGACTATTTCCAAACTCATTTGGAAGAGTTGGGCTTCTGGTCGGCTCGGGCGCGACGAACCGTCGACCTGCCCGGTGCTCGGCTCGTCCGAACTTTCAGGGGATTATCAGCGGGGGCAATCGCACACACACGCCTTCGGAGGATCGAACAGCGCGTCGGCGGGTATGGCGGCGATCTTGCGAAGTTCTTCGTTCTGAATCGAGGGTTGATTCGAGAAGGCCTCGCCGCGTGGAGCGAGGGGTTTCGCAGGGGAGCGAGGTAGGAGACTTTGTAGTGTGGTGGCGGAGTCTACAATTGGGGATTGGGGATTGGGGATTGGGGATTGATTTTGGATTGCGGATTGCGGATTGCGGATTTATTGGGGATTGAGGATTTAGTTTTGGCAATAGCCAAACAAAAAGCCGATGACGTCTACGAGCACGTGCACGAGCGCGTGCGGTGCCGCGCGCGTAAGCGAGCGGCACCTCAGCAGAGATACTAATTACCTTTGCCTGCCGTTGGCAGCAACACCTCCGCCACGAATTGAGCCAGCACCGTGGCCGCTGCCATTAACAGGCCATGCAGGTTCAAAGTTGCGGAGTGGAGCCCGCGCGCTTACGCTCGGGGCACCGCTGTGCTCGTGGACGTGGACCGGGTCGGTTTTAGGACGCCCCCGCCGGCGGCGCTGCATTGCAATGAGCTTGGGGATTGGGGATTGGGGATATTGGGGATTGGGGATTCGTGCGCGGCCGCGGTTTACGGAGCCGTTGGCGGCGGTTTGGGTGGCGCTTGGGCGGGGGGTGGAACACCCAGGGGAGCACCTGATTTCTGGAGACTGTCGAGAAATTTCTTTTGCCCGCCGGTCAACACGCTGTTAAACATGAGGACGCGCACGATTTTCTTGGGACCACCATCGGCCCTGGCAAAGACAAGCCTGATGTGATCGCTGAAACGGCGCGGGGCAGCTGCTTCCTTGCGCGTGGCCACCAAAACCGCACTCTGTCCCGGCGCCAGTTCCCTTTGCGCGAAAACGACCGAAGCAAGCGTTTCATCAAAATCGATCGACTCCAGCCGCAGCGCGGCTTGCAGCCGATTTGTGAGCTTCAGTTCTCGTCGACCGACGGTGGGCTGAAAATTGACGATAAGGGGCTCCAACTCAACGTCAGCATCGATCGTTTTTTCCTTCTGCACATTAAACAGATCTTCCATCGGCCGCTTGCCGGTAGTCTCGGGCAGCTTCAGATACCACTGGCCGTCGGCTCCAACAATCCAGTGCTGCGACTGTGCCATTGTGATCGGCTGATCGCCTAACAAGAACAGCCCGGTGACTAAAACTTTGACCACGTATTCACGATCACTCGAGGCCGGCGAAAACGAGTCAACCTTGAAGGAGTCGTAGATGGAGTCCTTGCGATTCACGAACGTCTGTCGCGAATCGGGGGCTACCAAGGCGATGGCCGACACCTTGTCGCGGCTTTGCAACAAACGCCAGTACTCTTCTACCCGTTGACGCAAACCAGCCGGTGCGTCAACTGACAGAGCCAGTAGGCAAACTGACAAAACAACAGAAATCATCTTTCAAATCCTGGATGCACAAAATACAAAAGGGACTGCAATAAACCGCAGTCCCTTCGCTTCGATCGAACCCCAAAATCCTGACCTGACTATAATTTCGTCAGCGGATATCGAGGGCTACGTAGCTGACGTTCAAGTCCGATTGCGGACTCACGACGTTTCCAACTCCCGTCCCCTGCCAGAACGTGTGGATCGCGATTCCGTACCCGATAAATAATCCGCCGGCTGGAGTCACTCCAGCGGCCGTGAAAATCTGATCGAGGAACGCTGAGAATGTGGCGCCCGCCTTCAAGCTTCCGCCTGCCTGAAAGCCCGAATTGGTTCCAAAAACTCCCAGGGTGCGACTGTCGACGATGATCTTGGTGCCGTCGCGATTGACAAAAACGAATATTACATACCCATCGCGATCGGTTGCCGGCAAGTACAGCGGAGCAACGTTTGCAGTTGCGCCACTGGTGGGCAGAAGCTGAGCCGCCACGTTGCTAACGGACATCCCCGTGGTGAATCCGCCGCTGCCCTGCACCGCCAAAAAGGGATACAGAATGGCGCCGCGAGCCGTCGTGTCGAGGGGATTTTGGAACACAACGTCTCCGACGTTCTGAGCGAGAGCTTGGAGACTCATCACCGAAAGAAGTGCCACGAAGACAAAAAGATAAACCCGGAATTTGGTCATGTCGTCTTTACTCCTTGTAAAGTTGGAAACCCGTAAGATACTTCGAACCCTGCAAACCGACGCATCGAGTGCGGAAGTACCAGCTCCTTCAATCATTCTCAATCAAGCAACCCAAAACTTGCTTAATATAAAGGCACCAACAGGTTATACGCGCAATATTACGGACAGTCCACGAACGTGTCAAGGGTTTTTTCGCGAACAGAAGTTACAGATGCGAGATTCGCCAAAAAGTTGCCAAAAACTTTAAACTCTTGGGTTTAATAGTAAAAAAGAAAAACCGGTTCGCCCCGCCCGAAGTGGTCCCCCAGAACCACGACCGGAAACGAGCGGGTGATGTCTACCGAAATGCGCTGGCTGACCAAGCCGTCCGCTGAAAAAGTGACAACGGCTTGCCTTCCAGTTATCACGGTGGTCACAACCAGCTCCACCCCCTGGTAATCCCAACGGGTCGACCCGACACTCTCTGGCGGGAAGCTGCCGGAGCGTGCAGTCCGCTGGAAGTTCCTTCCACCAAGGTTCTCAAAGTAAAAGAGCTCTCCGCCAAACCGGCTCAGCACGATGATGTCATTTCGGCCTGCCTCGCCCTGAACCGTGGCGACAGAACCGACCAGCGTATCGGCAGAAAACACCCGAGCCAGATCAAACCCAGAACCGTCCGCCACCCAGACACCTACGTCGTTGCCCGAGCCGACAATCAGATCCGGCCGGCCATCTCCGGTGACATCGTCGGCGGCCAGCGCCGAAACCCGGCGACCCGTCTCGATTCCTCCTCCGAACGCCAAACCGCGCGGCTCAGCCAGGTACCAGACCACTGTCGAACCGGCAGCCACCAGCAGGTCTTCCAAGCCGTCGCCGTTCAGATCGGCGCTGGCGTAAATCTCGCCGGCCGACAGGCCCAGGACATAGGGGTTTGCGCGCAGGCGGATCGTGCCTGCCGACTCGGAATAAAAACTGCCATCGGCATTTTTCTCCACACCCAGAGTCTGCGGCGGTCCGCCGTTCAGCTTGGCGATCAGAACAAACGGGTAGGCCCTTTCCCCTCGTCCGTTGCCCACGGGCACCGGGTCATTTTGAGGTTGTGGCAGGGCGGGCGCCGGCTCGGCGGGCGGGGTTGGCGCCGGACTGGCGGCTTCCACATCGGAACTCTCCGTCTTCGGCGCCCGATCTTCGCCCGGCCGATCCAGGGCGATCAGCTCCAGAAACGGATTTCTTCGAAGCAGAATGGCGTCTGCGGTAGTCGCCAAATCGCCGCCGCTTTTTCCGAGCGCATCCAACTCATCCAGCCAAGCCAGTTCCGATTCGATCTCGCTGGGTACTGCCGCTTGAAATTGATGGTTCGTATCGCCAACATGGACGCGCTCCACCGACCCGGAAGATCCTTCGGATGAGGCAAGAGCGAAGGACCGGTTGCCGTCCTCCTGTTGGCCGGCAACTTCTGCGATCCCTTGCGGGAGCGGCACGGGTGCGATGAATTGCGGAAAGGCTCCTCCCCCAAACGAGAGTGGAGTTCCTAAAGCGGCCAATGAGTTTTCGGTGGCTACATAGCGGGTCGAAGAGGTTGAGGCTTGGGTGGCGGGACGGCCGGTTGGGGCCAAATTCAAACCCTTTTCCCAGCGGGTCGCTCTGCCCAAGGTGGCAAGAAACGGCACTGCCAACGCCACGGCCAGCAATAACCCGATCCGAAATCGACTGTCTTTTTGGGCCATTTTGGTGCAGAGACCGCTTGTGCAAAAACTCTTTAAGTCACAGACACTATGCCGCTTGAGCCCTCTTTATACCCTGACGCTGGACAGGTGTAAAGTACATTGATCACACCTCGCATGAGAATTCATTGCGACCTTCCGGCCCAAAAGACATCTTTTACGTTTGTCTCTCATGGCTATTTTGCTACGGTAGTGAACCTGCGGAAGCGTCGGTTTTCGGCCTTGCGCGACGACGACGATGCCGAATGACCGCGACACTCAGGCTGACTTCTTGAGGACGGTTGAGAGGGCTCGACAGGGGGATGCCGAAGCTTTCGAGGCTCTCTACCGAGAGTTCGTCAAAGGGATTTTTAATTATGTTTTCAGGTTGGTTGGCTCGGTTCCGGAGGCCGAAGATTTGACCCAGGAGACGTTCCTGAAGGTCCACTGCGAGCTTCCTAATCTGCGGGCCGCCGAGTACTTCCGCTACTGGATTTATCGAATTGCCCGTAACGAGGTCTACCAGCGGGCGCGGAAGCACAAACGCGTCAACGAAGTTTCCCTGGACAACGACGAGACCCACTTGGGTGATTTCGTCCGCCAGCTCCGTGTGACGCGAACACCCGAAGACGAGGTGTTACAGGGCGAGTTCAATGACGTGCTGGCCCAGGCGCTTGATCAGATGCCGCACAAGCTTCGCGAGGTATTCGTGTTGGGAGTGATGCAACGGTTCAGTTACGACGAGATCACACGAATCGTCAATCGCTCGGTGCTGTCCGTCAAAACCGACATTTATCGCGCTCGCCTGATCGCGCGCGAGGTTATTCAAAAATACATGCAGGATCACAGGACATGAGCGGACACATTGAGCCCTTGTTGCCCGATTATCTGAGGGGCGATCTCCCTGCGCCGGAGCGCGAAGAAGTTCGCAGACATTTGGAAGGATGCGCGCATTGCCGCGGCGAAATGGATCTGTTTGCGGAGGTCGAGCGGCTGTCTGCCGAGAGTGTGAATTGGGAACCCTCAGAAGAGATCTGGGGCAGGATTTCCGCAAGGCTCGCGGCGGCGCCGATTCCGCCAGCGGTCCCATCGCCTGCCACGGATATCGGAGGGCGCTATGCGGCCCGCCGTCCGCACTGGGCGTGGCTTGCAGTGGCGGCGAGCCTGTTGCTGTTTATTTCTTCGAGTGTGCTGGTCAGGCAGTCGGAACCGGACGGCTGGGTCGGGCTCTATGAGATCAATATACCGGTTGCCCGCGGCAATCCGTTCCTGACCGAAGCCAGCAGCCAAGAAAACCCATTTTTCAGAGAGACTTTTGCAGCGGCCCAGCGCGGCGACAATCCTTTTGCGCCGGCTGGGGAACGCTAGAGCTAGGAGCATCTATGAGATTGGTCTTCAAACTGTTGCCGGCGATCCTGATCCTGATGCTCGTTCTTCTGATTACCGCAACGCAGGCGCAAACGCCGGCGCGGGCTTCGCGCGGTATTGATTCCAGGGTTGCCAGCGCAGCTGTTCAGCATGAGATCGTAGCGGCGCTGTTGCAGAAGAAGGACTTCAATCGAGTTCTTCCCGAGCTGAAAAAGATCCTGGATTTGCGCTTGCCTGTCGAATATGAGACTGCCGTGGTCGAAGAATTTGTTTCGGTCAGCAATCAGTTGATGCGCGCGCAGCGTTTCGATCTGGCTCATCAGGCTGTTGACGCCGCGCTGCAGCGAGTCGGCGCCGACTCGAGCAAGTTGTTCCTGTACATCCAGTCGGGCCGGATTCATCGCGAACAGGGCAACCTGGACGCCGCGATGGAAGCCTACGAGAAAGCCAAGACCTTCCGGAAGAAAGAAGAATAGGACAGAGCTTGGGAGTGCGCCCCTCCTGGGGCGCGGGGTATTTTGGGAACCATTACCCCGGGGTTCGCGCTAAAGCGCTCACCCCCGGCTACTAGTTTGCGGCCCCGCCGGGGCCGCCCTCACACGTCCACCATCGCGAGTAGAATACGACTCACAACAACGCATCGGAACGAAGTTCGCTATGCTATCAATTGCCAAAATCGTTGAATTCTGATCATCGTTCTTCGGGCAATTAGAAAATGGCCCACAACAATGTAGCGCGGATTAACACGGATTAGACGGATTAGACGCATTGCACTCGAGTTGCACTTCTCTCAGTGCCAACGCATTGCAATTAATCCGTGTTAATCCGTGTTAATCCGATTAATCCGCGCTAAGGCGCAAGTACGATATCGCCCACAAAAATTATTGGAACGACATTCGCCATGAATAATTCCGGTTACCTGTGACGGTCTACAGAGTTGAGACAGGCCGGAAGCTTGTCCTTACTGCTTATCCCTCAACTCCTGGCGCTGGCGCCTTTCATGTAGGCGGCGTTCTTCTTCGTCTTTCTCTCTCATCAGATCGTAAGTATTCTTCAGCGAACGGCGGAACCAGTCTGTCACTTCGAGCGCCGTCGGGATGTCGCGCATCACTTTGGGAGTGATCAGAATAACCAGTTCACTGCGGCGGATCGTGCGTGAGGTTGCGCCGAAAAGAGCTCCCAGAATCGGGACGTCTCCCAGAATCGGGACCCGCTTGCGGTCCAGGTTGTGCTCGTCGGAAATAATGCCGGCGATGGCAATCGACTGACCGTCTCGCACAATCAGCGATGTCTCAACAAAATTCCGGTTGATCGTAGGAGTCAGCCCGGCGCCGACCGGCGAGCTGACTTCGACGGCGATGTCCATGGTCACAATCCCAGTAGCGCTGATGCGCGGACTGATCAACAGCGTGGTTCCGGTCTGCCGGAACTGGATCTGGTTGAGGAAGGCTCCCGCCGAACCCGACTGGACAGGATCGCCAAACGATGAGGTCGTAACGGGTACTTCCGCGCCCACGTTGAGTGTAGCTTGCTGGCCATCCATCGTCAGAATCTTGGGCGCCTGCAGAATCTTTACATTGGTCTTGCTGCGCAGGGCCGTAATAACGGCGTCGATCTGGCGAGCCTGGCCGATCCGAAACGCCGTGGCCGCAAGGATTCCGGCTGGGGTCGACGACGAACCGGGAGAAATCGAAGCCGTCGTTGCCGCTGCCTTCTGCTCACGCAGCTCCAGAAACGCGGCCACCCCGAAACTGAGTTCGTCCCGCAGTTCCACCGAATAGATTTTGGCTTCGATCAAGACCTGCCGAGGCAACGTGTCCAGTTGTTCGATCGTCCGCCGCAAGTAGCGATAGTCGGCTTCGCTTGCCTGGATCACCAGCGAGTTGTTGAACTCGTTGACGACGACCTTGACGTTGGTACCCAACAGAGAAGACGATGCCGAAGTTTGATCGGTGATTTTCCGGCCTCCCAGGCTGGGACCTAGACTGGAGCGCGTCGGGTCGCGTCGCCCGCCCTGGTTTTCTTGAGGACGGATGCTCTGGCGCTGCTGCTGGGCTTGCGCCTGGCTTGCGCCCTGACCTGGCGCCCCGCCACCCGCCGCAGTCCCGGTTTGGCCCGCTTCCGCAGCATTGGTGGACGGAAACCCCATTCCGTCGCTGTAAAGCAGGCTGACAATCTCGGCGATGTTGGCAGCCGTCGAATTCTGGACTTCGTAGATGAACGTCTGAAAATTCTGGCCGCCTGACGGAGAGTCCAGCCGCTCAATCCAGCTGCGGACCTCCTCCATGACCGTCGTGGAGTGCGCGATGACCAGCACGGAGTTCAACCGATCGATGGGTACCAGGCTCATACCAAGAGCAGCGGCATCGTTTCCGCCCGAAAAAACCTTGGTGAGGTCTTTGACGATGTCGGACGCCTTGTTATAGCGGATGTTGATCAGATCGACCGTGTTGATGTCGAAGTAGTTGGTGTCCAGCGCCGTGATGATCTGCAGGATCTTTTGCATGTTGGCGCGCGTTTCACTGACCAGCAGGATGTTGGCCTTGTCGTACGAGATGATCGATGAGCCGCCCGAAAGAAACGGTTTCACAAGCTCGACCATCTCCGATGACGGAATGTAGTGCATCGGAACGATATAGGTCACCAGGCCTTGCAAATCCAGCATGTCGGGCCCGAGAAACGGCGCCGGCGGCGCTCCGACCGGCGCGGTGGCCGGAGACGGCGACGGAACAGGCGGTTGACCAGGCGTCGCAGGTGCGCCGCGAAACCGGCCGCTCACGACCTCGTGGGGAGACGTGATTCCTTTGCCTTCCGGGACAATCAGGAACACCTCGCCCTTGCGCGTGATCGTGACGTTGTTGAGCCGCAGCACGTATTCCAAAATTGTAAAAAGGTCTTCCTGCCGGACATTCTGCGTCGTGTACAAATTGACGGTGCCGTTGACAGAGGGGTCGATCACATAACTGTAGCCGAGTTGCTGCATGACCGTGTTGATGAACGCGTGCAACGGGGCGTTGTCAAAATTCATGATCATGCCCGATCCGGTCTGCGTGGCTCGCGTCACCATGGGTCGGTTCGACGGAGGCGGTTGCTGGCCGGGCGGCGGCGCCTGCTGCTGTTGCACAGGAGTCTGGGCGCCCAAGCCGATCGGCAATCCCTGGAACGGTTGTTGCTGCTGTTGTTGTTGCGGCACGACGATGGGGACTGTGCCTGGGCGGAAACTTCCCGGCCCTGAATTCACAGGGCGCTGGCCGGGCCGGACAGTCGTGATCTGGGTGGCGTAAACATATTCGGACGGGCCGCCGGCGTGCAACGGAACCGCAGGCTGGACTAAAGCGACGCACACGAGGCTGCACGCCACGATAAAACGACCCCTCATAGATTCTCCTGACGGCCGGCAACCGGCCGTAGATTCACAGCGCGGCCGCCGGGGCCGCAACCAAAGTCCGAGCCGCGGCCGCAAGGGCGCCTGCCGGCTGAAAGAAGGCGTGATCGAAACTCTTGCTGGGATAACAAGGTTTGACGCCCTGGTGATACGAACAGACAATTGACGGAGCGCATGCTGTTTCAGGTGAGGTCGCCGGAGGGAAGGCCCTGCCCCCTAATACGGCCTTCTTTGAATCTGGCCGAACGGAGTATTGATGGTACCGCCGCTGCCGGCGGGGCTGGGCGTCCGCCCACGCTGCGGGCCGCTGTAATTTCCGAATGGCGTATTTCCGGGCGATTGCTGCCGCCCCCCAAGATTTCCCTGACCACCCTGCGCGCCGCCACGCAATCCCTGCTGACCCTGCAGGCCTTGACCACCCGCAGGCCCGATTCCGGCAGCACCACCGGCGGCGGTGACCTGAATCTGAGCGCCTGGCTGCGCCTGGGGCGGCGCCACTGCAACGGCAGCCGCAGCTTGCTGTCCAGCCGTCGCAGCCTTGTTTCCAACGTTTATTTGCAGGACTGGGGCGGGAGCCGTCATCGCCACGGCGCCTCGCACCTTGGGTTGATCCGAGTTGACCAGGTCGAGCGTGTGGCGAACATCGTTCCACTGCAGAACGATTGAATCCGGATTGATCTCGGCAACTGTGTAGCCCCGTACGTTGTCACCCAGCCCCACAACGCGGGCCGCTCCACCAGCCTGCGCCCCGCCTTCCTGAACATACGCCGTACGGTTCGTTCCAATGATGGTAATACCGGCCAGCGTCGGCTTCGGGTCCAACGGGGGTGCTTGCGGAACCACCGGTGCAGTGGGCGCTTCAAGCGGCGCCGGCCGCCGCTCGGGGGCAAAAACGTTCCGATCAGAAATGACCTGGTACTGAACCTGGACGGGAACTGCGCCAGCAGCAGCCATCGCCGCGGCAGCCGGATCCGCCGGAGTGCCCGCTGGGGTCGTCGAAGAAGGCGTCTTTCCGGCAGTCGCGGCCGGCCGTACATCCCGCACCTTGGACGGATCGTGGTTCTGCTGGAAGAGCTTCCAGTCGACATAGGCCCGGTTTCCCAGCCAGACAACCAGAATCACCAGCAAGATGTTGATGAACCAGACTTTAGTCTTCATTTGCCCTCGCGGTCCATGGGTGCAGTCGAATTATGTATGATACTACAGTTCTGGGATGCCCGAACCCCGCAAAAAGTTTAGGACTTTCTCATAATAAGCGCCGAAACAGTGACGCGGGGGGTAATGATCGTGGACGCCCGGATCTGGGCGCTACTGACCTGCAATTGATCGGTCATCAGGTACTTGGGGTGCTGGTTGACCGCCACCAGAAAGCGCGTAAGATCCTCGACCTGACCGCTGAGCCCGATGCTAAGCGAGATCCGCGAATACTGCTCGCCGATCTTTTTTTCCTGGATCGGATTGGTGCGGTCAATGCGGACATTATTCTCGCGGGCGATCTGCCGGATGATCTCTTCCAACTTGATCAGCGCCGCTTCCGGTTCGCTTGTGTCCAGCAGGCGCCCCTGCATTTCCTTCAGCTTCTTTTCGTTTTCGTCGCGCCGCCGAACAAACTCGTCCTTCTGTGCAACCAGCGCACGGCGCTTTTTCAGCGCCTCGGTCCGGGCTTGGACCGTCGGAGCAATATCGGATCGCTGCTCCCAAAACGGAACAACCACCAGGGTCACAAATAGGATCAGCCCCGAGGCGGCCGCCCCCAGCAGCAGAACCTTCTTGTCCCGTGGCTTCAGCTTTAGCGCCATTCGTCTTTGATCTCCGCTTTGAAGTTGAACCGGTCGATATCGGCGCGCGGGTCGCGATTGATGTAGACAGATTCGATCTTCTTGAAATACTTCGACGCCGTCAACAGCGGCAACAGCGCCGAGGCGTTGGAAGAAACACCGGTGATGTTGACGTTGTAGTCCTGGATGATCAGGTTGCTGATGTAGCTATCGGAAGGAAACTTCTCGGTCAGTTCGCGTAGCACGTCCAGAATCAGTTCCCGGTGGTCGACGATCCCTTCCAGTTCGATCACCTTTTTCTGAAGGCTGTCGGCCTGCGATCGATAGCCCTCGACCTCTTTGACCCGCGGATTCAGCACACGGATCTCTCCTTCCAGGCTCTCGGCATAGAGCCCCTGCTGATAGGTGTCGCGGTTGATGTACAGGGCGCCGGCCACCAACAGGGCTGCAAGAATGACCGCCGTGGGAATCCAAGACACCTTTGTGCGGACCTGGCGCTGTTCCTGAGGGATCAGGTTCAGCCGGGCCACGGCTTTGCGGTTGAGCCTGGTGATGGCGTGCCCGACCGAATTGGCGATCGTTCCGGCTTCCGCCCGAATGGCCGGAGTCATGACGAGGTTGAGCCGATCGGCCAGCCACTCGCAGTCGGGAAACTGGGCTTTGAACTGCTCGTAGAATGGGCGCGCCGCCGCGCCGGTAAAGTACATCCGCTCAATTTCCATATCCTCCAGGGTCGCTTCGGAGAAGAGCTGATGGACCTGCGCCATGAGTTCATCGACCTTCAGTTGGTCAGCCGGTCGAGGGACTTCCTTGGAATAGACCAGAGAACGATGGTGCACTACCAGAATCTCGGTGGACTGCGGATTGATGTCGAAAATTACATACGGAGATTTCAGCGGCAGTCCACCCGCATGAATCATCAAGAGGTGAAGCAACGCGGAGGTGGAGACCTGCACGGAGGCTGGATACAGACGGACATCCCGGAATAGCTGCAGATACTGATCCAGGATCGACTTTTTGACCAGCGAAACCAGCACGTGGATCTTCTTTCGCTCCGTGTCCTTCTTGAGTACGACAAAGTCGTAATAGGAGGACACCTCTTCGCTGGGCTCGAAGTTCTCGACCTGAAACTGAATCACCTGACGCAGGTTTTCTTCGACCTCCAGAGGAAACTCCAGCAGGCGCAGCACGGCTTGCTCGCGCGGAATTCCAAGCACCATCTGATCGCGGCGATGACCGTTGCGGCGGACAAACTTCTGGAGGCGATCCTTGAGTTCCGCCTTGTCAAGCGTCTGGAAGTTCTCGATCGTTTCATGCGATGCGACGCGAAACCGGTTGACGGATCGCTTGACACTGGCCAAAACCAGGTCCGCGCCCTTAATCTCTATGCCAAGACTCGAACTCAGGGTTACCACGCCTCAAATCTCCAGGTTGTTCTCATTCCAGTACAGAATCCGGTATCCGCGCGGGTTGTTGTTTTCGACAATAAAGACACAGCGAATTACGCTGCGTGCGCGCGAGTTGCTGACGCCGCCGGACGCCACAAGCGAAAAAACGTTGGAAGGAAAGCTGCTGAGCAACCCCATCACATTGGGCGAAAGCTGCAGGGGCAACTGTTGGGCAAAGTCCGTGCTCTCGGAGAAGGGGGTCTGCCGGCGCTCGCGGACAATCGTTTCAGCCGCAGCCTGGTCCATACCCGGGATGGACATCAACACGGGAATGGATGCCGAGTTGGCGTTGATTCGGTTCATGTTCGTAAACGTCGTCAGGTAGCGACTCAGTCCATAGAGTTCCATCGGTTGCCCGTTGACCATGGTCTTTTTTCCGTAGAAGTATTCGGGCGTCATACCCCGGACGAGCAGCAACTCTTCGGGAACATCCACCTGTGTATTCTTCGTCAGGTAGGGTTTCTCGAGGGTCATGTAATATTCGTTCTCGGCGCCGTTGAGGCGGTGCTCGTCGTCCGGGTCGCGCCAATCGTCGATCGAATCGACCAGAATGTCTGCGTCACCCGGAGGAATTCCGACATTGATCAGTAGGGCCAGGAGCATGTCGGCGGGCACAAAATTGATGTTCAGCTTGCCGGTTTCGTCGAGGACCTCGACGTCGGCAAAGCCGCCGGCCAGGTCCAGCCGCAAGCGTCCGAGCGCCACCGGGTCGGGCGCGCGCTTCTGCAGGCGTTCCTCCGGAGTTGCCTGCATCATGCGCGAACGCATGATCTGATAGATCGAATAGGAGATGCCGGCCCGCGCGTAATAGTACGACTGCTTGATATCGACCAGGCCGCGAGCGGCCGCCACTTCCTCGCGCACAGAGGCGGCAAAACTGATGGCGATCATCGCCAGAGCCAGTACGACCCACAGCACCACGACCAAAATGGCGCCCCGCTCGGATCTTTCAACGATGGGGTTTCGCCGCGATTCAAAGGTGTGTCGTGAGGCGTTCAATGCATCACCTTTGCGGCGCCATCCGGCGGTTGGTCGGCGCCAAAAATCTTGCAATTCCAAAGGGCTCGGCATTGACGGGAATCACCAGCTTGCTGACGCGCCCGGCTCGGCCCTTAACGTACTTGAGCTCCATCGACAGTGCTGTCGGCATCGTCTGGCGCTCCTGGCCGTCCCACTGATCCGTCCAGCTATAGTCACCCGTTTCATCGGCCGGCCCGAAGTACTGAAGCAGCAATTCCGAAACGTTGTCAAACAACACGACTGGCTTGCCCTGCGGACTGACCACCTGCGCCTCGAAATCTTCCAGGCCGCGATACATAGTTTCATACGCGACCAATTGCTCCGGATTGTCGATGGCAAGCATATAGGTGACAACGGCCATCCCCCTGCCTTTACGGAAATCCAACGGCGCCAGTGTCACGAAGGTGATGCTGGTGGGTCCTCCGGAAAACAGCGGTGGCCCAGCCTGGAACTGGTTGCCCGGATTCGGAATGCCGAAAAAAGCGTTGGCAGAAGTTGCGATTTCGCCGGCCTGACCTACCGTGCTCGTCGAAGTGCCGGTCAATGACGCCAAGAACCCTCCGCGCGGCCGAGCCGGGTAGATCGAGCTGATTTGAGTCCGTATCATTTCGGTAATCACTCGGTCGCGCTCGATCGCCTCGATCCGTTCCTGACCGACCTTGTAGGAATTCAGCCCCATGCGGAACGAAGACAAAATCATCCCTGCAACCAACCCGAGGATAGCCAGGGCAACCAGCACTTCGATCAGCGTGAATCCGCACTCAGAGCGTCGGGTCATGACGAGTGGCGCCGGCCACCAGGCCGGTGTGCTTTTTCGGAGGTTAGCAACCGGTTTCCCTGATCCGTTCATGGTTGTTGGACAAAGAATGGATTGTTTTGATTGGACAGCCCCGGCGCCTGCTGGCTATCCATCACCGTTTTCAAACTCACCAGCCGGTAGAGTCTGCCTTGGGAGCTTTTCTTGAAGTGCAGGTCGACCCGTATGCTCAGCAACTTGACCGGCAATCTGCGGGCCTTCTCCTGCGCAAACAGTGAGTCCTCCATGACCGAATAGTCCTGGATGACAGCCTCCCAGCGGTAATTCTCGTCTAGGTCGCCGGCCAGCGTGGTCGGCTTGTCGACTCGATCATCGGCCAGGATCTCATTCATCACGTTTTCTGCGTGTGACATCGCCTCGGCGGAACTGTCGATTCTGCGAATGTTGTTCATCGAACCCGAAAACAGCCGCAGGCACAGCGCCGAACTGATGGCGAGAATCGAGACAGCGACGATGACTTCCAGAAGAGTGAAGCCGCTCTGAGAACCCGGCGGCACGCGGTGGGAACCTTTCATGACGCCTCGCCGTCCTTCTTCTTGAGGAGACGCGCCATGCCGGTCACGGCATCGACTGCCAACCTGGCCTCTTTGCCTTGCTTGAGCGCCAGCACTACCTCGAAATCCTCGGAATGGCCGGTCGGATAAAAACTCACAAATATCACCTGGCCGTCCAGAGCCTCGCCGTCGACGGAAATCTGCTTGCAGGTAATTTCCTCGCCCAACGGAAACTCGCGAAGAGACTTGCCGTAATCGTCGGCCAGGAAATACACATTCTTATCGCGATCGAACCCGACGCGGAAGACCGATTGCTCCTGCACGGCGCGGTTGCGCGCCACCTTCATGAGCGTGGCCACTCGGCGCGCCGTTGACTCCAGCCTCAGGCCTCGCATCCCGCTGCTCATCGACGGATAGACGACAGCGCTGACAACGGCCATCAGCAGCAGGACGATCATTAACTCCAGAAGTGAAAACCCACGCTCCTTGCGAGTCATGCCGGCCTATTGGCTCCAGTTGACGAGGTCGGCGTCGTTACCGGAGCCTCCTTCGACTCCGTCGGCGCCAAGCGAAAGCAGGTCGAAGTCGCCGTGCTGGCCCGGGCTGCGGTATACGTACTCCTTATTCCAAGGGTCTTTCGGCACCGCTTTTTTCAGGTACGGGCCGCTCCACGATGTGTTCGAGCCCGGATTCTGTATCAGAGCATTGAGCCCTTCGGATGTGGTGGGATATCGGCCAATGTCGAAATGGTACAACTCGAGAGCCGACTCGAACTCGGCGATCTGTTGCTTTGCAATGCTGCCTCGGCTTCCCTGCAACCGGCGGACGACCGCCGGACCGACCACGCCGGCCAGCAATCCCATAATCACAAGCACAACGATCAACTCAATCAGCGAAAAACCGCGCTGAGCCCGGGGCTTTCGTTTTCTGTTCATAAGTAACCTCACCATTCTTTTGAAATTGCATTCACCGCAGAGGTGTCAGTGCCGGTAGAGTAGGAAGGAGAGCGAGGCTAGCAGTAGCCCGACTCACCTTCCCCTCCTCGAACCGGAGATGCAGATTTCCCGCGTCCGGCTCTCCAACAAGCTCTCGCCTAGGGCTTGC
>JBPCNK010000252.1:0-12303 GCA_051001345.1 Acidobacteriota bacterium
GGGCTATTGGCTAACGGCGCTTCGCGCCTGGCCTGCATCGAATCTCGTGAATAATCCGAGCTGCCGAGCTAGCCCTGTGCGCTTTTCGGTCACGTATCCTCTTACCATGAAAATACGCGCCTGGGAGCGCGGGCGTCCCGCCCGCAGAAATCTGGCGCTCGTTTGAGGTGCGCGCGAGACGCGCGCGCTCCCAGGCCCGGGCTCAAAATTTTCACCCGAAGTGGTTGTACTCGTGGCCGTCATCGGATTGCCCATCGGATGGTCTATGTATGAAACAAATGGGCCATAACCCTTCCGGGCACGGCACTGCCAATAGAATTATCGACATAATCTGAAAATCAATTGCAAATTGGCCGAAATCCGCGATTTTACAAGTGACGCGCAAACAATGATTTGCGCCCCTCCTTCCACCACCTCCTCGCCCTCCCAATAGCGGTTTGCCTCACTGCTACACTTTATGGGTAAGAACTGGAGGGTTGCAGATTGAAAAGCGGCGAACTGAAGAAGTGCCGTAGATGCCAGCGCGAGATTCCCGCATCGTCGCGTCATTGTCCGGAGTGCGGCGTCAAACTCGCGCGCAATGATACGCTGATCGGAACTACGTTGCTCGGCAAGTACAAAATCGAGGCGCATCTCGGGGCCGGCGGCATGTGCGACGTTTATCGCGCCCGCCACATCTTCATCGACAAACTGGTCGCTCTGAAGCTTCTCAAACCAGAATTCGCTTCCGACCCGGCCGTGGTCCAGCGCTTTGAGCGCGAGGCTCGCGCAACCAGCCGCGTCGCTCACCCCCACGCCGTCACCGTCACAGACTTCGGGGTTTCCGACGACGTTCAGTTTATTGTGATGGAATACATCGAAGGGGAAACACTCGCCCACGTCCTCGAAACCCAGGGACCTCAGAGTATCGGCCGGACTTCACGGATTCTGCGGCAGGTCGCCGGCGCGCTGGAGGCAGCCCACACCGCCGGCGTTATCCACCGCGACATCAAGCCTTCCAACATCATTCTGTCCCGATATGAAGGCGGCGACTGGGCCTGGGTGGTCGACTTCGGCGTTTCCAAAATCCTTGAAGACCTGTCGCAGCCGAGCAGCGATACGACAATGCACGTTGTCATTGGGACGCCGCGCTACATGTCGCCTGAGCAGTGCGAAGGGACGCCGCTTGACCGCCGTTCGGACATTTACTCGCTCGGCATCGTCCTGTACGAAATGCTGGCCGGGACGGCGCCGTTTGAAGAGAGCTCCTCGGCCATTCGCATGTGCATGATGCATGCGGGCCAGCCGCCGCGTCCGCTGCGGCAGATTCGGCCGGAGCTGCCGGCCGAAGTCGAGGCTGCCGTCAATCGAGCTCTGGCGAAGAATCCAGACGATCGACCTGCAACGACTCTTGTGCTGGCCGATGAATTCGAGCAGGCCATCCGTCTTTCGTCGACCCGGCAGCGGCGCGCAGGCGACGGACCTGGAGGCGGGCCGGTGGCTTCAACCGCTGTTCCCGACGAGCCGCCAACGGTCATCCATCCGCGCGTGGCAAAATCCACCGGCCAGGCGGCCTATGCCACTGCGAACTCACGCTGGCGCAAACCCGTCTGGATCGGCGCCCTGGCGCTGCTGGTGCTGGTGGTGGGTTTGCTGGCCGGTGGACAGTGGCTTGCCAATCGAGGCTCCGTCGGCGCCCAATCGGACATTGCCGGGCAGAAACTCATCGGCGAGTCGCAACAATCCGTCACACAGGCGCTGGTTCTGATGCGCTCGCTGCCCACGTTCCACCCGAAACGGAAAGCGCTTCTGGAGCTGCTTGAATGGGAAAAGACGCTGGCGGCCTATAGCGGCAACCCTGGTCCAACTGATCGGATGAAGGACGACGCGCTGCGCTTTCGGCAGAAGGCCGATGCGCTCTCCATCCAGATTCGCGCCGAGCTGAAAAAATCATCGCGCCCGCAGCCGGCCGTCCAGACTCCACTGTCCGACGACGAGACAGCCTCTTTGGAAAATGCCATCACAGCTCCAGTCGAGGGAGAAGGCAACGAAGAGGACGACAATACCAGCGATGCGCCGTCTTCTGCCGACCGCGATCAAGTGGTAGCGACGCTCCAATCGTGGGTTTCCAGTTTGAGAAAGCGCGACTTGGCGGCGCATATCGAGCACTACGACGAGACGCTGGATACGTATTACCTGAAACGCGGTATCGATCGGAGTCAGGTCAGCCTCGACCGCGCGCGAGCCAGCGCCCAATATCGAAGTCTTCAGGTCGATCTGAGCAACATCGCAATTCGTTTCGAAGCGCCCAACCGCGCGGTGGCCACCTTCGACAAGACCTGGAATTTCGAGGGCGACCAGCCCTCATCGGGCACCGTGCGCGAACGCGTCTGGTTGCGTCAGGTCAACGGCCGCTGGCGCATTACGGGTGAACGAGACTTGAAAGTGATGCGTTGATCAGGGGTCAGGATTCAGGGGTCAGGGGTTAGGGGTTAGGGGTTAGGGCTAGAAAAATTAGTCACGAATGATCACGAATTTATCAAAAATCCCAAAGTGTCCGCACCGCAACCACGCAGTAGCGCCCCGCTTTAGCTGGCGACTGGCGACTGGCGACTGGCGACTGTTTGTGGCGACTGTTTTATGAAGGATCAAGCGACGGCCGCGGAAATTATTTTTGCGATTGTCGACAACATGGAAGAGAGCCTCGAGCCGCTACTCTACCGCAACCTGGCGCCATCCCTCTATGAGGTCTATCTGCACCCGGATGATTTCGACCGCCTCAGGGGTGTTTTCCCTGCGATGGCCGAAGAGGCCCGCCAAGCGCTGGACGAACGGCTGCACCAACTCAATGAAAACGCGCGGCCTCCCCGGCTGCTTCGGCCGCTGTTGCGCTCGAAAAAAGCTCAGAGCTACGAGCGGGCTGAGGCCGGCTGGTTTATCACCTTCCACAAGAACAGCGACGAGGACTCCCACGACATCGTCATCGAGTCCCATTTGACGATGCCTTCAACACCGAGCCTTGGAGGCGGCGCAAAGACCAAGCGAATTATGACGCTGCGCTCCGGGGGCGAGACCCGCAGGCTGCAAGCCAGCTATGGACAGGCGGCCACCGCCGCCGCCCCCATGCCGGAGGAGTTGCCGTCGCCGGCTTTGGCCCGGATTCGCTATGAAGACGACGAGGGCCCTCAGATCTACTCGATGATCAAGGACGAGATCGTCATCGGCCGCGGCGGGATCGACTACTGGGTGGATCTGAAGTTGCGCACTTCGCCTGAAGTCTCGCGCGAGCACCTGCGTTTGCGCCGAGATGCCGATGGCCGATTCTTCATCAAGGATCTCAGCTCGCAGGGAACGACCGTCGACGACCAGCCCGTCCCGAGCAGCGTTGTCATGGTTGCCGACGAGAAACAGGACCGCGATCTCTGGGCGCCGATCCAGTCAACAGTGCGTATCGGTTTGGCAGGAGTCTTAGTGCTGGAATTCGAGGGCCGGGACGGCTGAGGTCGCAATGGCGGTTCTGTATTGGGCGCGATTTATTTTTTTGTTCCTGACAGTAGCGCTGGTCGCCTACTTCACAGTGGCGCTCTTCTTCTTCGAGCGGTCGCGCAGGCGGAAGTAGTTCAGGGGTCAGGCTTCAGGCTTCAGGCTCCAGGGAATTGCGGATTGTGGATATTGTGGATTGTGGATTGTGGATTGAAAGGCAACTAGATGAATCGCAATTCGCTGGAGCCTGGAGCCTGGAGCCTGGAGCCTGATTGATGCAATCTCATATCTTGTGGAAATCAGCAGCGGATTCTCATTCCGGCAAACAGCGCCAGAATAATGAGGACCGCGTCTACCGCGATGACGACCGCGGTATTTTCGTCGTCATCGACGGCGTGGGCGGCGCCGCGGCGGGAGAAGAGGCCGCCGATATCGCCCTCAGCCGCCTGCGCACGCGCCTGGAACGCAAGACCGGAAGCGTGCGTGACCGCATTCGCGAAGCCATCACTTCGGCCAACAACGAAATCTACCGGATTTCCAACAGCGAACCGCAATGTGACGGCATGGCTTGCGTACTGACTGTCGCCGTGGTCGAAAACGGCCAGCTTTGCGTCGGCCACGTCGGCGACACCCGCCTGTACGAAATCCGCCGCGGCGAAATCCACAAGATCACCCATGACCACTCTCCTGTGGGCGAACGGGAAGATGCCGGCGAACTGAACGAATTGGACGCCATGCACCACCCGCAACGCAACGAGGTGTATCGCGCCGTGGGATCTGAACTGCAGGCGCCGGACAATCAGTTTTTCATCGAGATGATCGAGCGGCCGCTGCAGCCCGATAGCGCCCTGCTGCTATGCACCGACGGCCTGACCGATCTGGTTCCCGCCGGCAAAATCCTGCAGACCGTCACGCAGCACGCCGGACAAGCCGAGCGCTCCGTCGCTCAACTCATCGAAGAGGCCAATCGCGCCGGCGGCAAAGACAATATTTCGATCATTGTCGTGGAGGGTCCGGAGTTTCCTCCTCGCAGCCGGCGCTCCAATCCGCAGAACAAAGGCTTCCTGTCCGGATTGGTAAGTCGCCGGGCGATGTTCCTCTACGGCCTCCTGCTGGGAGCGGCGCTTCTGGCTGCCACTGGCGTTGGCGATCTCGGGCGCTCCAACGCGCCTCATGCACAGGTGCCCGAGGCGCAACCCCAAGCGACTCGACTGCTGGTCGATCCGGCCGGCGAGCTCACAACCATCGCAGCAGCGCTCGAACGCGCCCGGCCCGGCGATACCGTCGACGTAACGCCTGGTCAGTACTCCGAGTCGATTCAACTCAAAGAAGGCGTGACGGTCGCCAGCCTGCGGCCGCGCGAGGCGATCCTGCGGCTCAGTGCCGCGCCTTCCTCCGGGCAGGCCGCCGCCATCGGCGCGAGAGGAATCCGGCAGGGGCGCCTTACCGGTTTTAAGATCATCGGCGATCCCAATTATCCATGGAGCCTCGCCGTCCACCTGCTCGACTCGGACATTACGATCGAAGATATTGAAATTTCCCAGATCCGCGACGGCGCCGTTCTTATCGAGGGCACATCCAAACCGGTGTTGCGCGGCAATTACATCCACGACAACGCAGGGACTGCTATTGTCGTCCGCGGCACCGCCCGGCCGCGCCTCATGCACAATCTGATCTTGCGTAACGGGACTTCCGGCGCGCCACGTCCGGGCCTGGAGGTCGCCGAGGGCGCCAGCGCGGTATTGGTCGAGAACCTGATCGCCTACAACAGCGCACTGCCCTCCTTTTTTGACCCGAAAATCGGCGAGCAGTTGCGCCAGGACAATTTCGTAATCCCTGCGCTGCAAGCGCCTGCTGCAACGCCCGTCGATCCGGCGAAGAAAACTCAAAAGCCACCAAGGCAACGGCCGCTGCCCAAATCGAAGCGCCGGCAATAGAGCATGGCACTGACGCGCCGCCCCGTTGGAGAACAAGGACGAGATGCCCTGCGCGCCAGGCGCAATCCCTGGTGGCAGGCCCGCAGCCAGGAACGGATTCTGATGCTGGTCGTCTCCACAGCCATCGGCATCGGTTTGCTCCTGATTTATCGGGCGCAGTCCTACGAGTTCCAACAGGCCCAGGCACTGCTCGACAGCGGCCAGATTGTCAATCTGAATGCTTTGACCGAAAAGCAAGACCTGGCATCCTATCTGAAGGTTTTCCCCGAACCGGAGCAACGCGACACGGCTGCAGCGGACATCCGTCGCCACATCGCCGAAACCGGCCGTCTACCCAACGTCGGAAGTCTGGCCACAATCCGCGTCGCCGATCGGCGCCCTTTGCTGAGCCCCGAGCAATTCCAGCAGCTCAAGCCTTCTTTCGTCGTGCGCACGCCGGAGGATTACAGCCGCACCTTCCTGCTGCACGCCCTGCTGTACCTGGTCGGACTCTATATGGTCCATTCGGTCTGGTCGATCCGCCGGTTCCAGGCAGATCAGCTTCTTCTTCCGATGATCCACTTGATGACCGGTATCGGCCTGTTGCTGGTCATCGGAATGCGCCATCCGCTGCGCGACAACGCGCTGTTTGCAGGATTCGCCCAGGGCGTGGCGCTCGGGGCTGTGGCGATGCTGCTGGCCAGTCTCCCCAATTATTCGCAATCGAAGCTGCGCCGATTGAGCTTTGTCCCATTGCTGGCCAGTTTTCTGTTGTCGGCGGTCCTGATCGCTTTCGGCAGCGGACCTGGAACTAGCGATGCCAAAGTCAATCTGCAGGTCGGACCTTTCGTTACCCAACCCATTGAAGCGATCAAGATTCTCCTTGTGCTTTTCCTGGCTGGGTATTTCGCGCGCAATTGGGAATTCTTGCGCGAGCTGCGCGAGGCCGCCAGCCCGCTATCTCGCATGTTTCCGCGCTGGCATGTTCCACAGCTGCAATACCTCGTCCCTGTGCTGGCCAGTGTCGGCCTGGCGCTGTTGCTCTTCTTTCTTCAGCGGGACCTCGGACCTGCCTTTGTTTTGGCTATTTTGTTTTTGGCGCTTTACTCGATTGCGCGCGGGCGGATCTTTGGATTCCTTGTGGGCGTGCTCATCATGATCGCCGGTTTCTGCGTCGGCTACTGGCTGCAGTTTCCGCCCACGGTCGCGTCGCGAATCGGCATGTGGCTCTCGCCCTGGGATAACACGGTACGCCTGGGCGGCGGCCATCTGGCTCACTCGCTTTGGGCGATGTCGACGGGAGGACTGTTCGGGCTGGGACCCGGCCTGGGCGAGACGGCGTTGATCCCGGTTGTTCACACCGACCTGGTGCTTTCGGCCGCCGGCGAGGAATTCGGGTTTTTGGGCCTGCTGGCCATCTTCGTTCTTTACGCCCTTCTGATCTACCGCGCCATTACGATCTCGCTCAACGCCGAAGGAGAGTACGGATTTTTTCTGGGCCTGGGCCTGACGCTTGTCACGGCGTTTCAGACGGCGTTTATCGCTTGCGGAATCCTTGGACTGTTGCCGTTTTCCGGAGTAGTGTCTCCGTTCTTGAGTTACGGCAGAACCTCGATGGTGGCCAACCTCTTCATCTTCGGAATCCTGGCGAGCCTTTCGCGACCCAATGAGGCTCCCAGCCACCATCAGGTCTTCGGTCGTCCGATGCGCTGGCTGACCCGTGCGCTGGCGCTGGTTCTTCTAGCCATCCTTTCCAAGGCAGCCTATACCCAAGTCCTGCACGCCGATGCCATCCTGGGCGCGGCGGCGCTGGTCCGACAGGCCGACGGAGTACGCCGCTTCGAGTACAACCCGCGGTTGAAGGCCGCGGCACAGACCCTGCGGCGCGGCCGCATCCTGGACCGGAACAAAGTCGTGCTTTCCGCCAGCACCCTCGAAGAACTCAAACCGAGCCAGCAGGTCTACGGCCAGCTCGGCGTCGCTATGCCCACCGCCGAATCCCTGGAGCGGCAGCGTTTCTACCCGTTTGGTCCGCTGACGTTCCATCTCCTCGGAGATCTCAACGAGAAGATCAATTGGGCCGCCCGCAACACGTCCTTTGTCGAGCGTGATTCCAACACGATCCTGCAGGGATACGACGACCACGCGCGTATCGTTTCCATCGGCGATCCGCAGACCGGTCAAGTCCATCGCGTCATCGAGCGCGACTACCGTGAACTGATACCACTGGTGCGCAACCGGCACTGGCCGTCTCATCCAGCTGTTCGGGAGATTCTCGATCGGGACCGCGACGTGCGGCTGTCGATCGATATCCGCCTGCAGGCGCGAGTGGCCGAGATTCTGGAACGGACCGTCCGCGAGGCGGGCGTGCAGCGCGGCGCGGCCGTCGTGATCGAACCGCAAACGGGTCATCTGCTGGCCTCCGTGACCTTTCCGCGGCCGGCGGCTGATCAACAGCCCAAGGAGGCCAAGAACAAGGAGGACAAGAAGACGAAAACTCCGGACGACACGCGCGAGGACGAGCGAGACGAGCTACTAGACCGGCCCCGCTACGGCCTCTATCCGCCCGGGTCAGCGTTCAAATTGATCACATCGATTGCGGCGCTTCGCAAAGGCGATGAACTCTTTCGTAAGGCCTACTCGTGCATTCCGCTGGGCGATGGCCGTGTTGGCAACTGGATTCGCGGCCGCAACCGGCCCGTGCGCGACGACATTCTCGATCAAAGCGCGCACGGCCGAGTTTCAATGGAGTGGGGACTGATCCTTTCCTGCAACGCGTACTACGCGCAGCTGGGGACTTACGACGTTGGCGCGCAGCACCTGATCGAGACGGCTGAGCTGGTGGGAGTCCGTATGGCTATCCCAAATACGCCGGAGAAACTGCGGCCGCTGCTTCCGATGGCATCCTACGGGCAAGGCCAAACCACGGCCACGCCGCTCGAAATGGCATCGGTGGCCGCGGCTATTGCCAACCACGGTCGCTGGATTCAAGGTCAGTGGGTCGCGCATCCACCCGTCGAGACTAAGACACAACAGCTACTGCCGCCGTCGCTGGCTGACAAACTGGCCAAGGCCATGCGGGGAGTGGTCACCAGTGGAACCGGCGCGCGGCTTAGCGCCATGCCGATTCCCGTGGCCGGCAAAACGGGAACAGCCGAGTTGGCCGACAAACCTTCGCACGCCTGGTTTGTCGGCTTTGCCCCTTACGGCTCGGCGGGTAAGCAATTGGCCTTTGCCGTTATCATTGAGAATGGAACTTACGGGGGCCGAGTGGCCGCCCCGGCCGCAGGCGAGATCATCGCGGCAGCTGCCCAGTTGGGAATTATCCCGGGGCCCGCGACGGCGCCTGCCGCCATCCCCCATCGATAGAGAGGCTGGACACGTGGGAATTCTCGACGGCTTTGAGAAGGTAGAAAAGAAAATCCAGAAATTCGTCGAAGAAAAGTTCGGCCGCGAAGCGGCCATCCCTCCGCTGAAGCTCCGGCGTGAAATCCTCAAAGAGCTGGAGGACCGCATCCAGCCACTGGGCGGCAAGCGCGTCTTCCCCTTCAATCGCCTCGACATTCGAATTTGCGCCAATGACAACGAAAGCCGTGCAATTCAGCAGATGGCGTTTCTGGACAACCGGCAACTGGAAAACGACATCCTGGAAATGTTGAAGAGCTCGGGCAGCGATCTACCCGAGCAGCCTCAGATCGAGGTGTCGATTGTGTCCACTCTGCCCCCCGAGCGGGCCGATCGCGGATTCTCGATTCAGTACGAACGGCGTAATCAATCTTCGGAAATACCCTTCGCTCGCCTGGTTGCGTTGCGCGGTAAAACGAAGGAGGCAGGCTACACCATCGGCAAGTCACAAACCTATATTGGACGCCTGACCGACATCTTCGACGAATATGGACGGCTGCAGCGCCGCAACGACGTCGTGTTCCTGGATACCGACGACGAGATCAATGCGACAGTGGCGCGCGTTCACGCCCATATCAGTTACCAGGAAAAGTCCGGAGATTTCCTGCTACACGACGACCGTAGCGCCAACGGCACGCGCGTGCTTCGCGACGGCCGTGTTCTGGAAGTGCCCATCGGCAAGCGCGGCATCAAATTGCGTTCCGGCGACGAAATCCATCTGGGACAGGCCAGTCTGAAGTTCGAAGTAGACTGAGGAGCAGTCGCCAGTCGCCAGTCGCCGGTCGCCAGCAGTTGGCCAGTGGGCAGTGGGCAGTTGTTCAAGCAGTTGTGGCACCGGCCGCCTGGCCGGTGTTATTTTCCGGACTGTGGCGATTCCCTCTGGCCCACAACAGGACACGCGTGCTCGTTGACGTGCTCGTGCTCGGCTTTTCGTTCGAAGCCCCGCCATCCTCGCCACTTTTTTTCGAATTTCCCATGAACTTTCCGGATCCTGCCTCATCTTGACAGTATCCTTAGTATCAAAGGAAATTTACAGTAGGTCGGTAACGTCTGCGTTTTAGCCCTTTTAAGGGCACCTCCGTGGGAAAGCCTAGGGGGTAACGTCGACAAAAGCGACCTGCGACTTCAAGAGAGGTAACCCTTTGCTAAAGTATCTTGCCTCATTGTTGGTAATTGTATGTTCCAGTATTGACGTGGGCGCCCGTATTCAACTGCTGGCACCGGAACAATCCAGCGTTCTGCAAAGGCCTACTCTGACCACGCCTTATGACCACCACATTAATCGTCACGCCGCCACCTACGGCATCGACCCCGATCTGGTGCGTGCAGTAATGATTCAGGAGTCGGCTGGCAAGCCCAACGCGCGATCCAACAAAGGAGCCCGCGGATTAATGCAGTTGATGCCCGCAACGGCCAAACGGTTTGGTGTCACAGACATCGCCGAGCCCACCCAGAACATCGAGGGCGGTTGCAAATACCTGCGCTTTTTGTTGAAGAGGTTTGACAATGATGTTCGCCTGACGCTGGCCGCCTACAATGCCGGCGAGGGCGCCGTCCAACGAGCCGGTGGAATTCCCGACTATCCCGAGACCATCAATTACGTCAAAAAGATCACTGCGCGCTACGGCACCGAGTACCACGAACCCGAACCTGCGGCAACGTTCTAGTACAGGGTCCAGGGTCCAGGCTCCAGGCTTCAGGGAATTGCGGATTGCGGATTGAAAAACAACTGTAGGAATCGCAATTCCTTGCGGCCTGGAGCCTATTTCGCCGCTAACACTCCTTTGAGCCACTCCACCATCACTGCCTTGTACTTCTGAAACTCGGGATTTTTTTCCCAGCCTTCCACGCCGTGACCGGCGCCATCGACGGCCATCAACTCACAGCGATTGCCAGACCGCCTGAGCTTCTCACAAAACACTGCGGACTGATCGAACGGAACGAGCGGATCCAGGGTCCCGTGGATCAGCAGAAAGGGCGGCATCCCCTTCTTGACATAAGTAATGGGTGACGCCTGTCTCATTTTGATCGTGGCGGCTTCGTTGAGCTCGGAGATTCCCAAGAAAGCTTTCACAGCATCGCTCAGTTTTCCCTGTACGCGCGTTCGCGTCACCAGGTCGTGCGCACCGTAGAGGGACACGACTCCCGCCACGCGCGTCGAGCCTCGCCCCCGCACACCCACGTAGGAAACCAGTTGGCCGCCGGCTGACTCGCCCACCAGCGCCACCCGTGCCGGGTCCACTTTGAATTCCCGCGCGCGCGATTTGACAAAACCAATCGCGCTCTCGACGTCGTCGATTGCCGCCGGAAACGGGTGCTGCGGGGCCAGCCGGTAGTTGATCGTAAACCAAACGAAACCGGCGCGCGTCAGCGGGTCAAACAACGGCTGCACCCACGAGATCTGTTTGTCGCCGGCGGTAAATCCTCCGCCGTGAACGACAATGACGGCCGGAAATGGGCCGTCCCCGCCCGGAACCCAGGCATCCAGCAACAACGGGACGCCACCGGGCCGCGCAAATTCAATATCCTTTCTTAGCTCGGCGCGAGCTGAAACAAAAGCCGAGATGACAACCAGAATCCAGGCCGTTACAAATCGAAATCGCATTTACTTTCCCTCAGGCCATTGCAGATTTCCGTTGCCGCGCCAGGACTGCGCCGATCGCTCCGAAGAACCGGCCAAACAGAACCGTGAATGCAATCCAGAGCGTCAGCTGAGGAATGAGACCTAACCAGAAAAACTTCTCCATCGGCGCCATTGCGGGAAGGTCCGGAGGAACTGCGTCGTAGTGAGTTCCCCAGTTCCCACGGAACGCCAGAAGCATGATGATAATAACGGGAATTCGCGCGGCCAGTCCGTAAACAAGCAGCGTCCTGGTTAGCTCCGGCCAGGTCCGGAACTGTAAAGCGATTGCGACGACCGCCGCTACCGCCATAAAGGCGAGTTGGCCTCGATTCCCCAGCTTAAACAACTGGGAGCTGAAACCGATGGCGACAAACGCAACAATGCCGAGGAAGGTCCAAAGGATTGTTGAACCAAGTCCCGAAGGCCGGTCGCCGGCCTGTGCCAGCTTGATACCAAAATAGAGTCCGAAAATCGGCACCAGCCAGACGATTCCAACCAGCGCCCCGGGCCCGCCTGGCTCGCGACTGAACAACAAAGGTGACCACTGCTGCATTTCCCCTAGTAACCGCAACAGCGTGATGGCCAGAGTAATCAACACAGGAATTTGAATAAGTCGCGTAATCGAAGTTCGTGAGTCTGACATGGATGCCTCCGGTTCCTAGTAATCGGTGAAATCTTGTTATTACAGAAAAATTTGTCGATCCCGCCGTACCGCCCGGTCCCTTACCCGGATAATTCACAAGTGCATTCACCACAGAGACACAGCGCGGCATAGCCGCAACCGTATGCCGTATGCCGTATGCCGCAGGCCGGAGTGGTGAATGCTCTTCATGAATCATGCTATCAATTGCCAAAATCGTTGAATTTTGATCATCGTTCTTCGGGCAATTAGAAAAT
>JBPCNK010000253.1:0-5522 GCA_051001345.1 Acidobacteriota bacterium
GCCGGCGACGGAGCGCCAACAGTGCCGCGGCCGGAAGGCTGCGGGCCGGTAAAAAGGAAGCGGGATCGAAAATCTTGCTGAAATAACAAGATTTCGCCAACTGGTAATACAGAGGACACAGAGAAAACAAATCTGCACCCTCTCTATTTGACCCCCTAATTGCCCTCTCTGTGAACCTCTGTGTCTCTGAGTCTCTGCTATGAAAATGCGTTCCTGGGAGCGCGGGCGTCCCGCCCGCAAGATCTGGAGCTTGGTTAGATGCGCGCGAGGCGCGCGCGCTCCCAGGCCCAGGCCCAAACTTTTCATCCGGGGTGATGACTCCCCCGGATTCATAAACGCTGTGGTGAATACCTTTCATAAGCAACTCCGGCCTACGGCAGCGGCTAGGACTCAGTCAGGACCTTTTTCATAAACGCGATCGACTCGGTTGCGATCTTTTCCGCCCCGGGTTTGAAGTCGAACACTTCCACCGAGGTCCACCCCTGGTAGTTGATTTTCCGCAGCGCGCGAAACAACGGCTTGAAGTCGTAATCGCGCGTCCCTGGATAGCCGCCGTCCATTTCGTTGATGTGGATGTGCTTGATCATCGGCGCGTGCCGGGCTATGAGCAGGTCGGCCGGCAACGTTTCATCGGAAGTATTGTGGACGTCATACATGCTCTGGATCGAGCGCTGCGCCACGCGGGCCACTACGCCCGCACCCTGGGCCATCGTGTTGACCACATCGCAACTCTGATTGGTAGGAATCGGTTCCATGCAGATGACCACGCCGCGGCTGGTTGCATGCGGCGCTACACGTTTGAAGCCTTCGACCAGGTTGGTGACGGCCTGCCGGGCGGGGATTCCTTTCGACGTGCGCTGCTTGGGCGAGCCGAAGACCATGATCTTTCCATCCAGGTCGGCGCACAGGTCGATCAGTTTCAGGACGTAATCCCAGCTATCGTTGCGGACTTTCTCATCCGGCGTGGTGACGTGAAGCCAGGGCGGGGTAATCAGCAGCCAGTGCAACCCCGAAACCACCACATTGTGATCGGCCAAAATCCGTTTGATTTCCCGGCGGCGCTCGGCAGTGACCTTGTCGACGTGATCTTCCAGCCAGAACGGAGCGATCTCCAACCCGGTATATCCCAATTTACCGATGAGGGGCGCGACCTTCTCGACGCTCCAACCTTCGAACAATTCGCTGCAGATCGAGTAGCGGGGCTGCCACGCCGCGGGGCGGCGGCCCGATCGCTGGGCGGCCGATAATGTTTCCAGCGTGGCCATGGAACCGGCGGCCAGCGAGGCTGCGGAAACCTGCAAAAACTTTCGTCTGTCCAAGATCACCACCACCTCCTCAAATCGACCCGGCGGCCCTCTTCGATGGCGACGTAGGCCCCATAGGTCACCAGCGCCGTGTCGCGCGCCACTTCGGCGCCGCACAGCGGCGCTCGCTTCTCCGCAATAGCAGAGACGAAGTCCTGCACCTCGGCTGGGTACCCCGTAATCCAGTCTTCGTCGGGTCCCGGGAAGCTCCACCCGGTTTTTGTCTCGATTTTCTCCGAGATATATTCGTCTCCGTACACCGATCCGTCGGGCGTGTAGGCGACCAGCGCATCGTTGGGATTGATATTACAGTGCATCCGCAGCCGCGATGCGTAAATCTCCAGAAAATTGCGGACTCCGCCAAGAGTCGTGTCAGCGGCGCTGATTTCCGCGACGCTGCCATCTTCGAAAGTCACCAGCATCGCGCCCCAGTCTTCGACGTCTTTCCATCCGGTCTTGATCCACTTGGGATCTTCGCGAACAAACGCATCGATGGATGTCAGCCGCGCCGCTTCGGCCACGACCGTGGCCGGGCGAACCGGCTTTCCGCTGCGCCGGCGCCCTTCTTCGGCTTTCAGATAAAGCACGGCGCCCAGGGGATGACAGGCCTTCATCATCAAACTGCCTCCACCAGAAGTCGCCCATTGTTTTGCGGCGTCTGAGTGGGAGCCGCTGTGCGATTCGCCTCCCACCAACCGCAGGATCGCCGGATTGGTGGCCGCCAGCAAACGGTTGGCTTTTTGAATCGCAGGCGCATAGATCCAGTTTTCGCCATAGCAAAAAATAACGCCCGCCTGGTCAATCGCTTTCAGTACACGTGCCGTCTCGGACATGACCACTTCCATCATGTCGGCGCGTCGCACCGTGTCGCCGATTCGAATGGAGGTGTCCTGCGAAAAATATCCCGTCAGCGGTTTTTCGCACAGCATGTGTTTGCCGGCCGAGGCCGCCTGGATGCAGAGTTCCGGATGCAGGTGATTGGGGACGCAAATGTCGACGGCATCGACCTCACGGTCGGCGAAGATCTCGTCCAGGGAGTTGAAAACGCGGCCGATGTGGTGGCGCTTGGCAAAGGAAGCCGCCTTTTCAGGGTTGCGGCCATACACACCCGCCAGTCGAACGCCCTGGCACCGGGCGTAGCAGTGGGCATGAAAATTGGCGGCAAAACCGCTGCCTATCAGGGCCACTGAGACGGGTTTGCTCATGGCGGCGGATTATATCAGGGGTCAGGGGTCGGGAAATTGCGGATTGCGAATTGCGGATTGCGGATTTTATTGACGATTGCGGAGTGGGACAGGCTAAAGCCTGTGCCTACGGTTATGGCGGTGCCGCGCGTGAGGGTTCGGTAAAGGGTGGGTTCAGGATTGGATTCTCAATGATGACTTGCTTCAGGGCGGGTTAATGCGCGCCATTATACAGCTTGGGATGCGGAACCGAAACTGGACTTCATATTCAAGAATCGTGCCAGACGTGGTTTAGTCGAGGGGTTAGTTAGAGCAAGTTCTTTGGCAAGTTGAATCTTCGGATAATGGCAGAAATAGTGCCTTTGGAAATCTCGGTGTTCAAACCATGACATTTGACAGGGTAGGATTGCGGCCGGCCCTCAATGTCAGGATGGTAGATGATCCGCTCACTGCCTTTGCCTCGATTTTCCCAAAACTCAAATCGGTTATCGTGTCCCTTCAAGAGCCTTACCAGTTCCCGGAACTTGTGCGGTTTAGCCATCCGCTTGATGGAAGTTACGACTCAAATCTTCGATAACGTGAGGTGGCGGGATCGGGATCGATCTAATTCGGTAATCGGAACCTTCTGGCGGATGAGTCGTAATCATCCTTAGTCTTTCCGTCCGAATTTCGGCGAATCGATGGAACCAGATTGGATCCGCAGGCTTTGAAATCAGTTCAGGCTGGCCCTTGAAAAGCGCGAAGCTTATTTGAATTCGTACCAGATCCATGAGATCGGCCAGGGCGGCTTCGAATGTCTGGCCGGACCCATGAAGGTCCATCTCTAGTGCGATCGCGGTCCAGCAACTTTCCAGGCGGTCGTGATAGCCGACGACACTCAATGTGATCTCGGCTACCATCGATCCAGGTACTTCGTTCGCCTTCCGTTTCGACGCTGATTTCTTCTTGCTCATGTTCTCTTTTGAGGAGGATATCACGTTTGCTTCTTGTAGCCCAAAGACCTAGTACCTTTCCTGCCAATACGCCCGCTTGCTAATTCGTTTGCCCCCTGCCAAAGGGCGACAAAGCGTGAAGTGAGACCCCTTTAGCCGAGTAGACCCGACCTCACGGCTGCATACCAGGCGAGTTGGAGGAGTACGAAGAGCAAAACACAGGTGACTACCAGCGCCAAAATCGGTTTCCATCGGATCGGATGACTCGGTGGCGGTATCTGCTTTCTCAACACCAGCGCCGATGCGAGCGCCAGGTAAGTGAACAAGTGATTGAGCGGGCACAGGGGACAGTATGCCGGAAGGCGTGCCAGGAGCCAGAAGAACCATAGCGTCGCAACGGAAGCGACAATAAGCCAAAACGTCAGGGTCCGAGCAAGATGAAAATGAAAGTCAGTCCCGAGACGCTTGCCAACTAGCCACCACAAGATGCAACCCGCATAGAATGCAGCTCCCAGCAGAGCGTTCGGGACAAAGAACGCATTGGCCGTGCGCAGCGGCCGCGACCTCACCGTCGCGGCACCGCCAAGCGCTCCCGTCGCTATTTCTGTCCCGTACCCAATCGTCAACAATCTCCGACAATTTCCATTTCTTAATAGCCTGTAATCGGCAATCCCCTGGCCCCTGACCCCTGAAGCCCGACCCGCCGACCCTGAACCTTGACTTTTAGCCCACAGGGTGCGATACCTGAAGTGTTTACCCAACCCAAAACGGAGGACTCCGTGAGACGCAGAGAATTCATCAAACAAACCGCCAGCAGCGCCGCCGCAGTAGCCACCCTGGGCGGCTACGCCATCGGCGCTCCCAAAATGAGCTCGGCCCGGATTCTCGGGGCCAACGACCGGGTGCGAGTCGCTGTCGTCGGCTCGGGAGACCGCTCGATGGGCGCCCTGGTGCCGGCCTTTCAGGCCAGCGCCAAGGATCTCAACATGGAACTGGTCGTTGTGTGCGACATTTGGAACTATCATCGCGACAAGGCCGCCGGCACGATCAAGAGCAAATACGGCCTGGACGTCGCTAAGGTCCGCAACACCGACGAGCTGTATGCGCGCAAGGATATCGATGCCGTTTTGATCGGCACGGCCGACTTCCAGCATGCTTACCATTGCACCGAAGCGGTCAACGCCGGGCGCGACGTCTATGTGGAAAAACCGCTGGCCCATCGCATGCAGGATGCCCGCCGCGTTCTGGACGCCGTCAAAAAATCCGGAAAGATCGTACAGGTTGGGACGCAGCGGCGCACCGCCGACAACTACGCCAACGCCGCCAAGTTCATCCAGGAAGGAAAATTCGGCGACGTCAAGTTCGTCGAGGTCACCTGGAACGTCAATCAGCCGCTGCGCTGGCGCCGTCCCGAACTGGTCGCCAAAATCCGCAAGGAGGACACCGACTGGGATCGCTTCCTGATCGACTATCCCAAGGACAAGTGGGATCCGAGAAAGTATCTCGAGTTCCGGCTTTTCTGGCCTTACTCCTCAGGGATCCCGGATCAGTGGATGGTCCACCAGATCGATACGGTGCACTGGCTCTGCCAAGACCCGTATCCGGAAAGCGTCGTCGCCTCCGGCGAGGTCATGCTCTGGAAAGACGGCCGGACCAATCCGGACACCTGGACCGGCGTGTTTAATTATCCGAAAGGCTTCCAGGTCCTCTACACGTCGCGGCAGACCAACGACTACGGCGGTGTCAAAGAGATCTTCTGCTCTAACCAGGGCACGATCAACCTGGACACCAACGAGATTACAGGCAACGGCGGGCTGGAGGCGAAGTACTCGCTGGACGGCAAAGACCATCGCCTGGCTGGGGCCAAGATCCCATCGACGACCAAGGCCGCCGCCGAAGTAGACACCAGCGGCGACTCAACGGGCGCGCACATGCGCAACTGGATGGATTGCGTGCGCAGCCGCAAGCAGCCGAATGCTCCAATCGAAGCGGGTTACCAGCACTCCGTCGCGTTGTGCATGTCCATTGAGGCCACGCACACCGGCCGGCGCGCTCGGTTCAACGCTGAGACGCAGGAAGTGGTTACAGAATAAGTCGCCGGT
>JBPCNK010000254.1:0-13319 GCA_051001345.1 Acidobacteriota bacterium
GATCGACCTGCGAGCGTTCGGGTCATTCGGGTTCATTCGTGTAATTCGTGACTGCTTTTGCTTTTTCCTTGCAATAGGCGCTGCGTCGTCTGCATTACGCTGCCCACTGCCGACTGCCGACTTTTTGGTTGCGGCCTTGCCGCGCTGCGTCTCTGTGGTGAAGCCGATCAAAAATTGGGCCCAGTTTTCCCATAGCCACCCGCGGAGGTGGATCAGTGTTGTTGATACCACTTCGAATGTTACAGGCCACTCGCAAGATGTGTGCTGACATTTGCCCGCTCGCTTACGCGCGCGGCTCTGTTGCCCGCGGCTCTGTCATTTCACAAAAACATGGAGCAGCCGCTCGGTGACAAAGTACAACAGCGCGCCTACGAAGACAAAAACCGATACCCATTTGCCTTCCTCGCGGTTGACCTCCGGGATCAGATCGGAAGCGGCCACGTACAGGGTCACGCCGGCCGAAAAGGGAAGCACATACTCGACCAGGTCACGCGCCAGCGCCACCAGCAAAATTCCGCCAAACGTCGATACAGCGATGATCTCGGCCGAAAGGCGAGTGATGCGCCGGCTCTTACCCGAAGCGCGCATGATCGAAGCCGCGGTGACTCCTTCTGGAATTTTGTGCAGCAGAATCGCGACAAACAGCAGGACTCCGACGCGGTGAGAGATCACGAACCCTGCTGCGATCAGGGCGCCGTCGAAAAAAGTGTGCAGTGCCAGCCCGAACAGCGCGGCGTAGGCGACGCGCGAGCGGACCATCGACTTGGAGTGGGTTTCTTCTCCGAAGTGGAAGTGCGGCGCGACCGTGTGTTCGGCAAACTGGACAAACAGATAACCGGCCAGGATCAACAAACCGGCGTAGGAATGCCGCGGCAGACTCTCGGGAATGATGACCAGAAAAGTGGCCGCCATCAGGAAGCCGGCGCCGAGGGCGACCAGGCCCTTTAACAGCGCTCGATCCAGGTTCTTTTGGTAGGAGATCCAGTAGCCGCCGATCATATTGGCCCCGGCAGCGATCAAGCCGAACAGCAGCGTGTAAAAAAGTGAGGAACTCATCAAATGTTGAAACGATAGTGAATCACGTCGCCGTCCCGAACAACGTAGTCCTTTCCTTCCAGTCGAAACAAACCCAGACTTTTCAGGGCCGCCATGCTGCCATGCTGCAGCAGGTCATCGCAACGGCAGACTTCGGCGCGGATGAAGCCGCGCTCGATGTCGGAGTGGATCGTCCCGGCAGCCTTCTGCGCATTAATCCCTTGCGCGACGGTCCAAGCCCGGCACTCGTCCTCTCCCACGGTAAAAAAAGAAATCAGGCCCAGTAATTCATAGGTCCTTCGGATGACCCGATTCAATCCCGGTTCCTGAAAACCAAGGTCTTTGAGGAACACTTCGGCTTCGTCGGGACCCAACTGCGCGATCTCCGCTTCGATCTTTCCGCACACCGCAGTGAAGGCCGTCAGTGCCGCTGAACTGGCAAGGCCGTACCGCTCGGCGGCGCTGTCGAGTTGATCGATTTGGCTTTCGTCCAGGTTGAGGACGACCAGTTGTGGCTTCAGCGAAAGGAACGCAAAGCTGCGCGCCTGGCGCAGTTGGTCAGGCGGCAGCTGCAACGTGCGCAGCGGCTGCTCCGACTCAAGTGCCTTCATGAATGCAGTCATCAGCTCTTGTTCCGACTGCAACTCACGATCGCGCGATCTCTTTAAATCCTTCTCGAGCCGCTCCAACCGGTTTTCGACTATGGCCAGATCGGACAACAAAAACTCGAGCTCCAGATTCTGGAAATCGCGACGCGGATCGACCGATCCTTCTTCGTGTGCAATGGCCGGGTCGTCGAAGGCGCGAATGACGTGGACCAAAGTATCAGCCGTTTTCAGGTGGGCCAGCGTCTTGTTGTCCTTGACGTTGCCCCGCGACATGCCGGCTACGTCGACGTATTCGACCGTCGCAGGCGTCGTTTTCTTGGGCTGAAACATTTTCGACAGGCGGGTCAGCCGGTCGTCCCTCACCAGGGCCGTTCCAATGTGCGCCTCGGCTCGTCCTTTTTGAGAGGAAGCGCCTCCTTCCGTCAGGATTTGAAACAGAGTCGTCTTGCCGACCTGTGGAAAACCGATGATTCCTGCTCTCAAGAGGCTCCTTCGTCAGGCGGAAGTGCTTTTCCGCGCTGTGCTGTCACGGGATGAAACCTTGTCATTTCAGAAATGTCAGTGCCGCGACTGGCGACTCGCGACTGGCCATCATGGCCCGGCCACACTTCCGCGTCAACCCAACGCTTGCAACCAGTTGTAATTGAGGACCTTTCTTTTTCCCTTGACACCCGCGGGTGGCGAGCCTAAGATTCGCCAGTGGATTTTTTTGGAGCATAGTAGACCAAAGAGGTCCAAACCGTTCCCTTTTTCAGGAAACAGGCGCTTTTGAAGGACACGACGAGCTTATGCTTCGGGGCAACCTTCCCGCGACGATAGATGGTAAGGGGCGCATCAAAGTTCCGGCCGCCTTCCGCAAGTTCATCGAAGACAAGTACGGGAATGAGTTGTACGTAACCAGCCTCACCGGTCAGAGCGTCCTGGTCTATCCCATTTCCGAATGGGAAGAGATCGAGGCGCGACTGAACGCCCTCCCCAGAATGAAGCCGGAAAGACTGAAGTTTTTGCGCAACGCCAGCTATTACGGGCAGGTTGCCCTGATGGATAAGCAGGGGCGCGTCGTGATTCAACCCCACCTTCGGACATCGGCCGATATGCGCGGCGAAGTTGCGGTGATGGGAAATCTCACTCACTTGGAAGTATGGAACAACGAGAAGTTTGTCAGCCGCATGGAATCCGATCCGTTCACCCCGGAAGATGCGGAGCAACTGGGTATTTGACATGGTTGAGATCATGATCGAACACCAGCCCGTTTTGCGCGACGAGGTCGTGCAACTGCTGAAAGCAGCCGAGGGCGGATTGTTCGTGGACTGCACGCTGGGACTGGGCGGCCACGCCGAGGCGATTTTGGAAGCCTCTTCGCGAAACCATCTGATTGGAGTGGACCGCGACAGCGAAACGCTGGAGCTGGCGCGCCAACAGTTGCTGCCCTTCCACGACAGGATTCGTGTTTTCGCAGAGAACTTCAAGAACCTCCCGCTGATTCTCAATCGTCTTGAGATCGGGCGGGTCGATGGGATTTTGGTGGATTTGGGCGTTTCCTCCTTTCAGCTGCTCGAGCCGGAGCGCGGATTCAGCTTCCTGGCCAATGGCCCACTGGACATGCGCATGGATCGGCGGCAAAAGCTCAACGCTGCCAACCTGGTCAACAGCCTTCCGGAGACCGAGTTGGCCGATCTCTTCTATCGCTTCGGCGAAGAGAAAAGATCGCGAGCCATTGCGCGCGCCATTGGACGAGAGCGCAGCAAAGGGGAACTCAACACCACCGAACAGTTGAGCCGCATTGTGGAGAAAATCAACCCCCGGGCAACCCGAATTCATCCAGCGACGCGCGTGTTTCAGGCGCTTCGGATTGCCGTGAACAACGAGCTTCACGGCCTGGACGAATTCATCCGCAGTGCGGTTCCTTTTCTAAAGCAGGGAGGCCGGATCGCCGTCATCGCATTCCACTCCCTGGAAGACCGTATCGTCAAAGTGACCTTCAACGAGCTAGCGGGGCGCTGTGTGTGCGAGAAGAGCGTCGAGCTGTGTTTGTGCCCGAGGAAGAAAGTAATCGAGATTATCACGCGCAAACCGGTTAGTGCCGCTGCGTCCGAGCTTGCGGCCAATCCGCGCGCGCGCAGCGCTCGGTTGCGTGTTGCCGAGAAGGCAGTCGAGGAGGCCGCATGATGGACTATCACGTCCAGTCGGTCCGCAATCACCACGCGGTGCGGACTACCGGAATGGCGTCGTTTCGGGATTTCCTGCTGTATGTCATTTTGGGAGCGGCCTTTATCGCCGTCTTTTTCTGCTATTCCTGGCAGCACCTTTCCATGCTGAGCCTGCACTACCAGATCGAGCAGATCAAACAGGAAAACGAAGCGCTGCGCGAGCAGAATCGAGCCCTGTCTCTCGAACAGGCCTCGTTGGAATCGCCGCAGCGTATCGATACCGTCGCGCGCCAGCTGGGAATGGTTCCTGCCCAGGGGGCCGGAATCGTTCTGCTCAGCGAACCAGTATCGGCAGCTCACAATGCAGCCGCGGCTCTCCAGGCACCCGCGGGCGATCCCGCCAGAAGAGAGCTCGAGGCGCGTTCGCAATAGCCTCGGCTACAGCCTTCGAGGGAGCTCCAGGAGATGGGGCAGGCGCAGCCATCTCGGTTCATTTCACATTGCCTCCGGGGGATTCATCACCCCGGATGAAAATTGGGAGCGAGCGAGTGGGACAGGCTTCCAGCCTGTCAGCTTTAGGTGTGCGGTCCGAGGACATAGCGACCACGAGCACGTGCACGAGCACGTCAACGAGCACGGTCACGCCCTGACCCTTGAAGCCTGACCCCTATTGTGTATGCAAAACAACCAAACCCTGTTGAACCGAACGGTTCTCCTGAGCCTGTTGCTCCTTATTTGGTTCTGCGTCATTCTGGGACGATTGTTTCAGTTGCAGGTGCTCGATCACGCTGATCTGAAGGAGAAGGCCGAACAACAGCAGGAAGGTTTCTTCGAAGTCACTCCCAAGCGCGGCGACATTCTGGACCGCAAACTCGAACCGCTGGCTGTCAGTGTCGCCGTCGAGTCGATCTTTTCCGATCCCACCAAGGTAAGGGACGCACGGCACGCCGCCGGGTTGCTGGCGCCGATTCTCGGGATGGATCGTGTCCAATTGGAGAAGAAACTATCCGCCCTGACGCGCTTCGTGTATCTGAAACGCAAAGTCCCGCCCAAGGAGGCCGAGCAGGTACGGCAACTCGATTTGGAAGGAGTTCATTTCCAGAAGGAGACCAAGCGGATCTATCCGCACAAAGAGCTGGCCGCTCATGTACTGGGTTTCGTTGGACTCGATAATGAAGGACTGAGCGGCGTCGAATATTTTCTCGACAAACAGATCAAGGGTTCACGCGGCCGAATTTTCATCCGGCAGGACGCCCGGCGCCAGGTCTACCAAGGCTTCAACGCGGCCGAAGGGACCGAGGGCAACGTCGTGATCCTGACGTTGGACCGCGATCTACAGTTCATCGCCGAGCAGGAACTCCGCCGCGCCGTCCAGGAGCACCGCGCGGCAAGCGGAACGGCCATTGTGATGGATCCCGCAACCGGCGACATTCTGGCGATGGCTTCGTGGCCCGAGTTCAATCCCAACCGCTTCTCGGACTCTCCCGCCGAGAACCGTCGCAATCGCTCGATCCTCGAGGTGTACGAACCGGGATCCACGTTCAAGATCATCACGGCGTCGGCCGCCATCGCCGAGCGCGTCGTCCGGCCTTCAGAAATCCTGGACTGCAAGATCGGAACCGTTGCGCTGGGCGGCAAGGTATTCCGCGAGGCGAAACACTCGTTCGGGTTGTTGAGTTTTTCCGAGATCATCGAAAAATCGAGCAACGTCGGAACCATCAAACTGGGACTGCGACTGGGCGAGGACCGGCTGTACAGCTACATCCGGCGTTTCGGATTCGGCCAGAGAACCGGCGTCGAACTGCCGGCCGAGGAGATCGGGCTCCTGCGCCGGCCGTCTGAGTGGTCCAAGCTTTCCATCGGCGCGATTTCCATCGGCCAGGAAGTTGGCGTGACAGCGCTGCAGTTGCTGGCTGCCGTGTCGGCCGTCGCCAACGGCGGGACCTGGGTTCGGCCCCGCATCTTCGACCGCGTGTTGAATCCCGCCGGGGATGTGGTCCGAACTTCTGTGGCCGAACGGCGCGAGATCCTGACGCCGGAAAGTGCGCGCATCGTGGCCGAGGCCCTGCAGGGAGTTGTGGAACGAGGCACAGGAACGTTGGCGCTGCCGGACGGCTACAGCGCGGCCGGCAAGACAGGAACCGCTCAGAAGTTTATCAACGGCGCGTACTCGCGTACCCGCTACGTCGCTTCGTTTGTGGGTTTTGCTCCGGCTGAGCGGCCGGCCCTTGCTGCCATCGTCATGATTAATGAACCGACCGGCACTATTTGGGGAGGCGCCGTGGCGGCGCCTGCCTTCAAAGCCATGATGGAACGCGCCCTGTTGCATAGGAAGGTTCCGAAGACAAGGCCAGCGGCCTGGCAACTTCAGGCGGAGGCAAGGAATCCTGCCGCGCAACAGGCGGAGGCGGAAGAAGCCGAGCAGATGACCATCTCCGAAACGATCGCAGAAGTTATCGAGCAGGAGGGGTGGAAAACCCACCAGGAGCGCGACGAAACGCTGGTGACAGTCGAACTGAAAGAAGGCGCCGTGCAGGTTCCGGATTTCACCGGAAAAAGCCTGCGCGAGGTGGTTCGCCAGTGCGGCCAATTGCGGCTCAATCTGAAGGCCAGCGGTTCGGGAGTGGCCGTCGGCCAGCGGCCAATTGCCGGAGTGCGCGCCATTCCGCAGACGACCTGCGAAGTTTTCTTTGCGCTGAAAAACAGGCCCTAGAAACAGGCTTCAGGCTCCAGGCTCCAGGCTTCAGGGTATGGCGGATTGAAGGACAACTGTACAGATGAACTGCCAACACACAACCAATCCGCAATTTCCTGGAGCCTGGAGCCTGAAGCCTGGAGCCTAGGAGAGATGTTGCTGACTGAGATGTTACGACAAGCCGATGTTCTTGACGTCCGCATCCAACAGGATGTGGACGTGCGTTCGATCAGCTACGACTCGCGCCTGGTGGAACCTTCCGGGATGTTTGTGGCGATTGCGGGCGAAACGCTCGATGGCAATCGCTTCGTACCGGACGCCGTTGCGGCCGGCGCCGTTGCAGTCGTCTCCGAGCAGCCGCACGGCAACACCCAAAGCGGAGCTTCCTGGATCCAGGTAACCGATGCGCGGCGCGCGCTGGCCCAGTTGTCGTGCGCCTTCTACGGCCAGCCCGGCCGCAGGATGAAACTGGTCGGGATAACGGGAACTAACGGAAAGACGACGACGGCTTTCCTGGTGGAAGCCATCCTGCGGCGCCACTTCGGTTCGGCGGCGATGATCGGAACGATAGTCAACCGCTTCGGTGATCGCGAAGTTCATCTGGAAAGGACAACTCCGGAATCTCCCGAGATCAACCGATTGCTGGCCGAAGCTCTCAAGCAAGGGGTCCGCTCGGCGGTGATGGAGGCCTCCTCGCATGCCCTCGAGTTGAAGCGAGTTTTCGGTTTGGAATTCGATGTTGCAGTCTTCACCAACTTGACGCGTGATCACCTTGATTTTCATCGGACGTTTGAAGCCTATTTTGCGGCCAAGAAAAAATTGTTCCTGCCGGAATCCGGAAAGCCTCCCTTGGCGGTCATCAACGCCGACGACCGTTGGGGCCAACAACTGGCGAGCGAAATCCCGGGCCGGGTGCTGCGTTATTCATTGCTTCGAACCGACGTGGAGGTATGTGCAACTCGGATGGACCATTGCGCGACTGGGCTCGAACTGCGGCTATCGACTCCGGCGGGAGACCTCGCTGTGAGTTCGCCCCTGTTTGGCCTCCCCAACGCGTACAACCTGACGGCTGCCGCCGGAGTCGGAGTGGCGCTCGGTATCCCCGGTGCAACCATTGGTGCGGCGCTGGCTGGCGTTTCGGCCATTCCGGGCCGGCTGGAGAGTGTTCCGACTGGCCGCGACTTCCTTCTCTTCGTTGATTTTGCTCACAGTGACGACGCGCTCAAAAATCTTCTGACGTTGGCCAGACCGCTGACCAGAGGCCGGCTGATCGTTGTTTTCGGATGCGGTGGAGACCGTGATCGGACCAAGCGGCCTGTGATGGGGAAAATCGCGGGCGAGTTGGCCGATGTTTCGATCCTCACCTCGGACAACCCGCGCAGCGAGGATCCTGCAGCCATCCTGCGCCAAATCGAATCCGGCATTCGGCCCGGCGGCGGGCATTACGTCGTCGAAATCGACCGTCGCACAGCCATCGCTCAAGCGATTTCCATGGCGCGCACAGGAGACGTGGTGTTGCTGGCGGGCAAAGGGCACGAGGAGTACCAGGTGATTGGCGGAACGAAGCTCCCGTTCAGCGATCGCGCTGTGGCGGAAGAGCTTTTGAAGCATGTCTGAATTCAGCGTCGAGGACATAGCCAATGTCACACAGGGACGAGTGGTGCAGGGGGGTAGAACGACCCGGGTGCGGACCTATTCCATCGACTCTCGAACTCTTGCTGCGGGAGATTTTTTTATCGCCTTGCGCGGACCTCGGTTCGATGGACACGAGTTTGTCGCGGCAGTTGCCGATGGAGGTGCTTCCGGCGCTCTCGTTTCCGATCTCAGGCCGGACACACTCCTCCTACAGAATTTTCCGGTTGTCCGCTGTTCCGATACCACACTCGGTCTTCAGCGGTTGGGTACAGAATCTCGGCGGAGATGGGCAGGAACACTAATTGCGGTTACCGGCAGTGCGGGAAAAACGACAACCAAGGACTTCATCGCCGAATTACTGGGCGGTGGTGGCGAGGTCTTTCGGGCGGCGGGAAACTACAACAATCAATACGGACTGCCGCTGGTGCTGCTGGGCTTGGCCCCGTCGCAAAAACGCGGGGTCGTGGAACTGGGTATGAATCACGCCGGGGAAATTCGTCAGCTTGCGCAGATGGCTTTACCTGACGTCGGAGTGCTGACCAACGTGGCTGAAGTCCATTTGGAATTCTTTCAAAACATCGAGGAGATTGCCGAAGCTAAGGCCGAATTGATGGAGGGCATCCAGCCCGATGGTTTTGTCGCGTTCAACGAAGACGACCCGCAGTTGCGCCGCGTGGTTTCCCGCTTTGGCGGGCGCAAGATCGGATTCGGTTTTGATGCGGGCACCGTGCGGGCTCATACGATCCGAGTGACCGCTCCGGACAGGACCGAATGGACGCTCGAGATCGACGGCCGGGATTACCCGGCGGTGCTGCCTCTGGCGGGCCGACATTACCTCTACGCGGCGCTAGCGGCGGCGGCCGTTGCCAGCGGTCTGGGCATCGAGCCGGCTAAAATTGTTGGCCGTTTCGGCCGGCTGCGCGCCGGTGAGCATCGCGGGCAGTGGTTGCGCTTCGAAGCCGGATTTGCGGTCGTGGATGATTCCTACAACTCCAATCCGCGGGCGCTGCAACTGATGGTTAAAAACCTGGCCGAATTGCCCGGATTCCGGCGCCGCTGGGTTGTAGCCGGCGAGATGCTCGAACTCGGCCCCGAAGGCCCGGCATTGCACCGGCAATGCGGCAAAGCGATTGCCGCGGCAGGCATCGACCGGCTCGTTGGCGTGCGCGGCAATGCCAACTGGATTTGCCAGGCTGCAATCGATCATGGCCTGTCGCCCGACCGAGTGAGTTTCTGCGCCAGCGGGGCCGAGGCGTACGAAATCCTACGGCGCAGTTTGCAGCCCGGCGATGTAGCGCTGGTGAAGGGATCGCGGGGCGTCAAACTCGAGGAAATTGTCGAGCGCCTTACAGCCGATTTCGCAAGGGCGGACTGAGCCGATGCTTTATCACCTTCTGTATCCGCTGCATGAATACTACGCCGTATTCAACGTGTTTCGCTACATCACCTTTCGCACGGCCTACGCATCGCTGACCGCCTTGCTTCTTTGTCTGCTTTTGGGTCCGTGGTTGATCCGCCTGCTGCGCCGGTCTCAGATCGGCCAGCAAATTCGCGAAGAAGGCCCCGCCAGCCATCACATCAAGGCTGGGACACCAACCATGGGGGGCGTGTTGATTGTTGTCGCCATTGTCGTGCCGACCTTCCTGTGGGCCGACCTGCGCAACCGCTACGTGTGGATTGCCATGCTGGCGACGCTATTGTTCGGCGGGGTCGGCTTTTTGGACGACTACATCAAAATCAAACGGCAACGCTCGCTGGGCCTGACGGCCCGCTCCAAGATTGTGCTTCAACTTGTGGTCGGCCTCGCGGTGGTCGGCGCGCTGGTCTGGATGCACCACGACAATCTGTATAGCCTGGAGCTCAGTGTGCCGTTCTTCAAGAATTTCAGACCGGTGCTGGATTTTCAGGTTGCAGGTTACTCGACCTACTTGCCTTTGATTCTCGTCGTCCTGATCGTTCTGGTCGGTTCTTCGAATGCCGTGAATCTTACCGATGGTTTGGACGGCCTGGCCACCGGCTGCACGATCATCGCGGCCAGCGCGTTGACCGTTTTGACGTATGTCACCGGGCACGCGGCCTTTGCCGAATATCTCGACCTGGTCAAGAACACCTACGCCAGTGAACTGACGATCTTCTGCGGAGCGATGGTCGGAGCTTCCCTTGGCTTTCTCTGGTACAACGCCTACCCGGCCGATGTTTTCATGGGCGACGTAGGCGCTCTGGCTATCGGGGGCGGCATTGGGACCGTGGCGGTCCTGGTCAAGCAGGAGCTCCTGCTGCCGTTTATCGGCGGAGTGTTTGTCATTGAAGCGCTTTCAGTGATCTTGCAGGTCGGTTCCTTCAAGCTGCGTGGCAAACGCATCTTCCGAATGACTCCCATTCACCATCATTTCGACCTACTGGGCTGGAAAGAGCCCAAGATCGTGATCCGGTTTTGGCTGTTGGCTTTGATCTTCGCGTTGTTCAGCTTGACGACCTTGAAATTGCGTTGAGGCGGTCGATATGCAGCTGCAGGGTCGAAACGTCTTGGTGGTGGGGCTGGCGACAAGCGGCGCCGCGGTAGCGGAATTTCTCCTGGAGAAGGGTGCTCGGGTGCATGTCACAGATGCCAAATCTGAGGCTGAGCTTCAGGCTGCGGTCGACCGCTTGAGCCGGGTCTCCACCACCTTGGATTCAACGTTGCGGGTAACGCTCGGACGGCATGAGGAACGCGACTTTTTGGAGGCGCACCTCATCGTGCTCAGTCCGGGCGTCCCGCTGTCTTTGCCGCCGCTGCAGAAGGCGCGGCAAAAGGGCGTGCCGGTCATCGCTGAAGTGGAACTGGCCTCACGTTTTCTGAAGGGAAAGATCGTGGCGATCACCGGATCAAACGGCAAAACGACGACGACGTCTCTCGTCGGAGAGCTGTTTCGTTCGGCCGGCCGCGCCTGTACCGTCGCCGGCAACATCGGGACGCCCTTGATCGGCGTCGTCAAAGACTCGCGCGACGACCAGATGCATATCGTAGAGCTATCGAGTTTTCAACTGGAGACGATTGACCAGTTCCGGCCGCATGTGGCGGCGCTGCTCAATGTCACGCCCGACCATCTGGACCGCTATCCGTCGATGGATGCGTACTTCGAGGCCAAGCGCAGGGTGTTTATGAATCAGAGGGCAGACGACTTTGCCGTGCTCAACGCCGACGATTCGTGGTGCGCGCGAGCCACCGAGGGATTGGTTGCACGGCCCTTCTTTTTCGCGCGGTCTCGGCATGAGTTTGAGGGCGTTTCAATCGCAGGTTCCCAGATCGTGATTCGAAAGGGAAAGATAACCGAGCGAGTTCTGGAACTGCAGGACATTCCGCTGAAGGGATCGCACAACGTCGAAAACGTGATGGCGGCTGTCGGCGTGGGGAGCCTGTGTGGTCTGGACGCCGACAGCATGCGCCGTGCCGTCCAGAAATTTCGGGGCGTCGAGCATCGCCTGGAATTTGTCACTACGGTCGAAGCGGTTTCGTTCTTCAACGACTCGAAGGCGACAAATGTTGACGCGGCGATCAAAGCGATCGAGTCCTTTGAGGGACCGCTGATCCTAATTCTCGGCGGCAAAGACAAGGGAAGCAACTACGGTCCGCTGCGACCTGCTTTGGAACAGCGGTGCCGCGCCGCGGTGTTGCTGGGGGCGGCCGCCGAAAAGATTGCCGCTGTGCTCCAGGGCGCCGTTCCGCTGCTGCGCGCCCGCGACATGCGCCATGCCGTCGAACTCGGCTTCACGGCGGCCCACCCCGGCGACACCGTGATTTTAGCGCCGGCCTGCGCCAGCTTCGACATGTTCGACAACTACGAGCACCGTGGTCGCATATTCAAAGAGGAGGTCCGGCGTCTGGCAGCCGGAAAAGTAGGGAGTCCCTCATGACTCAGGGTGAGTTCGATCGCGTTCTGCTCTGGATCATTCTGTCGTTGCTAGCCTTTGGAGTCGTGATGGGTTACAGCGCATCGGCCGTGATTTCCCAGGAAAAATACGGGGCGTCGACGTCGCTTGTCGCGCGTCAGGTGCTTTACATCGTCGCCGGACTGATTGCCATGGCCGTCTGCATGCGGGTCAACTATCGGATCTACGCCAGCCGCGCTTTCGTCGCAGGAGCCCTGACTGTTTGTCTGGCCGGACTGGCCCTGGTGTTTCTGTTTCCCGAGACCAACGGCGCCAGGCGCTGGATCAAACTTGGCTCTTCCAGTATTCAACCTTCGGAATTCGCCAAGATCGCGCTGGTGGTTTTTGCGGCTCGCTACCTGACTGAGCGACAGGACGTGCTCAACAAATTCTGGAAGGGACTAGCGCCGGTGTGCGGTGTGGTCGGCGTTTTCGTGGCGCTCATACTCCTCGAGCCGGACTTGGGAACAAGCGCCTGCATCGCGCTGACCGTCGGCGTCATGCTGTATGTCGCAGGCCTGTCGGTGCGCTATTTGATCGGCGCGGCATTGCTGGTGTTGCCGGCCTTCTATGCGCTCATTTTGCGCGTCCCCTGGCGGCGCGATCGTGTGCTGGCGTTTCTCGACCCCTTCAATGACCCCTATGGGATCGGGTACCAGGTACGACAGTCTCTGCTGGCGCTCGGGTCGGGCGGATGGTCGGGCGCCGGCCTGGCCCAGGGAAGGGGAAAACTGTTTTTTCTGCCCGAACCGCACACCGACTTTATCTACGCCGTCATCGGCGAGGAACTTGGAATGCTGGGATGCGCCGTGGTGGTCACATTGTTCCTGCTTTTGTATTGGCGCGGCATCAAAGGGGCGCTGCGTGCTCCGGACAACTTCGGTCGTTATCTCGGAATCGGACTGGTCGCCATGGTAAGCCTCCAGGCCTTTATCAACTTGAGTGTGGTCCTCAGCCTGATGCCCACCAAAGGGATTCCGTTGCCGCTGGTGAGCATGGGCGGGTCGTCGGTGACGGCGACTTTGATGGGCCTTGGAATCCTGTTGAACGTTTCGCGCCGGGAACAACGCGCCGGCGACGCGGGCAATCGCGAGTTACGAATCACGAGCTGCGAGTTACCAAGCATGAGGACGTAAGCGAGGGAATGTTCAGTGGCGGGAATGTTCAGTGCCGCGACCGCAGGGAGCGGGTTCGTGCCCATGAGTGAGAAAGCGCGAAAGTGTTCAGTGGCGGGAATGTTCAGTGCCGCGACCGCAGGGAGCGGGTTCGTGCCTATGAGTGTGAAAG
>JBPCNK010000255.1:0-15030 GCA_051001345.1 Acidobacteriota bacterium
GGTGGATTGTCCCAAGTTTGCCGCTCTGAGACATTCCCGTTTTACCCCATCTTTACTGAGGTCACCAAATGGTTCATTCCTTCCGAGTTCTCAAATCGCCGAGCGGCCATGCATAATTCAGGTAATACTAATTGCCATGACCGAGACCAGGAACGCGCCCTTTTGGAAGCATCCGAGCTTTGCGGCGCTGCTGCAGGCAAACCCTGGTCTTACGGCGCTCGAGCGCTGGCTGCCGGAGACGTGTTGTCCTGATATCTTTTCCGGACAATCCTTCATCGCGGGCCTGCCTTCCTCTTACCGGCTTCACGGCTACGACTATTTTTTCTACGCTCTGACTCGCGCGCTGCGTCCCGCGCGCTGTGTGGAAATCGGTGTGTTGCAGGGCTTCAGCCTGCTGGCGGTCGCTTCGGCGCTACGCGACAACGGCGCAGGGCAGGTCGAAGGCTTCGATCTTTTCGAAGACTACGCTTTTAAGAAGGAACATTACCAGGCGACAGCACAACGGCTGCAGGCAGCAGGCCTTGAGACCTGGGCGCGCATCGAACGCCAGGATGCCTTCGCTGTCGCGGACCGCTACAGTCAGATTGATCTGCTGCATGTCGACATTTCCAACCATGGAGATACCTACCGTACGCTCTTCGCGCAGTGGTCGGACAAGGTCCGTCAGGCGATCGTTTTTGAAGGCGGCAGCGCCGAACGCGACCAGGTCGATTGGATGCAGAAATTCAGCAAATCGCCGATCCGGAAAGCCATCCAGGAGATTCGAGCAGGCTACCCAGCCTGGAACATCTGCGTTCTGGAGCCGTTCCCGTCCGTAACGGTGGCCGTTCGCGCCGGGACCACGATTTGCAGTGAGGAGAAGTAGCCGGTGTCTTCACAGAGGCTAGCGCGGATTAATCAGATTGACACGGATTAACACGGATTAAAAGCGCATGGGGCAGAACCCTGTGCCACTGTCCCCTTCTTGTATTCTTGCCACTTTTCAGTTGCCACTTGTAAGCAGTTCATCTGCCGCCTGAATCACTGCGTCGAGGGAAACCTCGTTGCTCGACTCCGCCGCAACGACGCGGCTGCGAGGCTCCGTCCGTCGTGGATCAAATCTTTCGAGATTGCTGCCGCCAAAGAGGGCAACCAGCGGAACACCCAGCGCGGCAGCAATGTGCATCGGGCCGGAGTCGTTGCTGACAAGCAGGTCGCAACGCTGCAGCAGCGCACTCAGTTCCAACACATCGCACTCGCCGGCAAGATTGCCTGTTTCAAATTCAAGCGGCGAGCAGATCGATGTGATCCAGTTCCTCTCATCCGGCGATCCGTTCCACAAGATTTCAGCGTTCCACTTTCGGTGGATCTCCTCGGCCAGGCGCCTGTAGCGCTCGGGCGGCCAGCGCTTGTACGATTGGGAACCAGCCTGGATTACCACGCGCGGCCTCCCCGAACTTAGCCACCGCGACGCCCGTCGGGCGTAGCGCGGAGGAATCCATACTTGTGGGCGTAGTTGCTGCGTCGTCGCTCCGATCAGCCGGACCACTTCCAGCATGCGGTCGGCTTCATGCAACGTGTTGCCGCTTAAAGTTTCCGCCAGGCGCCGGTCGTAGAAGGTTCCCCGTCCGTCCGTGTTGCGTCCGACCGTTTGGCGCGCAGCGACGGCCCGGTTGAAAAGACGCATGGTCCAACTTCCGCGTAGCGACAAGACTGGATAGAGGTTCACAAGAACATCGAAGCTGCGGCGCCGCAGCGCGCCAAGCTGGTTGCTCGCTGCCAAGAAATTCCGACTTTTCAGCAGTGACTTCGGTGTTTCGAATGTTTGCACCTGGTCGACTATCGGGAGCGTCGTTGCCAGGAGAGCCGCTTTGCGACTCGTCAGCAGCGTTATCTCAGCAGAAGGAAACGTTTCGCGCAAAGCGCGCAGAGCCGGAGTGGCCAGGACAAGATCGCCGATTCCTGCGACCAGCAGCACCAGGATTCTGCGGGGAGGATCGATGTTCCTAGTGGCTTCGGACTGAACTCCCCGCCTATCGGCGCGAGGAATTGCGCTCACTCCCCCTCCTGGTATGGGAGGATTCCAGCGCTGGCGCCGATAGTCGGCAGGACCGCCAACATTCCGGTCAGCAACCAGAACGGCTCCATGATCCGGACGATAATGAAAGTGTTCGATCCGATGGCATGAAATAAGAAGCCGGTCAAAGCGGCCAGATAACCGGCGGCAATCCCACGGTACAGTCCGTGGTCCTTAAAATAACGAAAGGCAGCCCAACCCACACGGTAACAACTCGCGATCAAATACAGAAACGCCAGCGCACCGACCAATCCCAGCTCCACGAGTGTGCGGACATACATCGAATCGATAAATCGCCAGCCCGTAATTCCCCACCCCAAAACGGGGCGATCCTGGAAGGCCTCATACGCCATCTCGAAACTGGCCAGCCGTGCCGACGTCGATGTGTCCAAACGTCTTCCCAAAACAGTGACTTGCTGCTGGTGCAGTGGCTGTGTGAAGGTAAAAGAAATCCGATCCGTTACAGGCTGGGGAACCACCGAAGGAAACAGGATTACCACCCAAATGGCGCCAACCAGGAGCAGCGCAAGGGTCCGGTTGCGGCTCAACCAGAGCAACACGATCAGAGCCGGAATAAGCCCCAGATATGCGGAACGCGAAAGGCTGTAGATAAACGGCAGGAGCATGACCCCGGCGCAGGCCAAAAACAGGATCTTGATGCGACGGCGCGGCGCAAACAACCCTATGGCCAAACACATCATCATCATCATCAACAGATAGCCCCCGAGCGTATTAGGCTCGCCATGCTCTCCCTCAAACGGCGCCGTAACGCGGCCACCCGCCGGAATCTGCAAACTGGCGACTACAGATACAATCAAGGCCGTCGCAACCGCGACAGCAAGCAGGCTGTTGGCATGGCGCAGATCTCTCAGGTTATTAATGACCAGGTAATACAACACGAAGTACTCGATGTACTTCAGAGCGAACATCATCCCCGGCAGCAACTGAAGATTCCCCGAAACGGCTCCGATCAAAGTCGACAACAGGCAGGCCACGGCGTAAAAGCCGATCGCCGGATTGAGTAGGGACGCCCCAATGAGGTTCAGTTCCTTGTAGATCGACGTCTTGACAAACCAGGTCAACCCGATGATAACGATCAGGAAATCGTCGCCGCGCAGCGTGACGCCGCGTCCCTGAAAATCCAAACCAGCCTCCGTGCCGGCGACAATGAACTCCGGCGAAAACAACATCGACGCGATCAACAGGAACAGAGCTGCCTCGGTGTGCAAAAATGCGATGATGGCCAGGCTCAGTCCAAGCCCCATGATCAGGGCATGTGTCCCCTCCAGGCTTAGCACGGTATACATGCCGCCGATTACCAGTACAACCAGGACAAGGACGGCGGTGTATCTGCGGAGATCTATTGCTGATGGATCTGTCATTACGAGTCGCGAGTCGCGAGTCGCGGGTCGCGAGCAAGTCGCGAGTCGCGGTTGGGGACTTCTCGCGACTGACTATTCGTCGTCATCGTCGGTCAAGTTCATGATGTCGCGCAGCTCGCTGCTTGTGCCCGGACCAGATGGAGGCTCAGGAGGAGTGCGCGTTGGGAAAGCAGTAGCAGCTGGAGGAGGAGGAGGAGGAGGAAGAGGAGCCGCATCGACCGGAGTAATCCGAGTGGGCCGCTGGCTGCGTCCAAGCTCAGCCTTTCTTTCCGCACGTCCTTTTGCCCCGAACATCGAACCGACACCCGTTCGAACCCGGCCCGCGAGACTCTCAGGCTCCGTGAGGGCCTCCTCGTAGCGGTAGTTGTAGTACTGATAATCGCCACGGCGGTAATCGATCTCAGCCTGGATGTCGTTCATGACGATGCCCCAGATTTTGGCCGACACCGACTCCATGCGGATTTTCGAACGCTTGAGGACGTCGCGGCCGACACGCCCGATCTGGTAGGCCAGAAGAACGCCGTCGACCTGAGGCGCCAGGATGCTTGCGTCTGCCACCGGGAGGATCGGAGAAACGTCGACCAGAATCACGTCGAAGTCCTCCCGGCACTCGGCAAGCATCTCCTTGAAACGGTCCCCTTGCAGCAACTCCGCTGGATTATCGACTGAACGTCCCGCCGGCAAAACAAACAGGTATTCCAAACCCGGAGTGACCTGCGCGTTTTTGAGGCCGTATTTGCCGAGAATCATCGCATCGATAGAAGAAAGCGCATCGCGCCAAGTGGTCATGCCCAGCAAAACGTCGGTCAGGCCGGGAGCTCGATCGAGGCCCAGGATCTTTTCGACGTTGGGCTTGCGAATATCGGCGTCGATTATCATGGTCTTCTGGCCAGCCTGTGCAAACGCGACTGCCATGTTCGTCGCGGAAGTCGTCTTGCCTTCCTGCAAGACCGAGCTGGTCATCAGAATCGTCTTGGCCTTGTTCTTCTTCAGGAGGATGTCGACGTTTGTACGCATCGTTCGATACGCTTCCGAGGTCACGGACTTTGGATCGAAGTGCGTACACAGATGCGCAAACTTGTCGACATCGGCCGCCGTCACGGTCGGACCCAGTTGGGATTGGGCGATGCGCGACTTGACCTGCTCGAAATCGATATGAGGGATCACGCCCAGCACGACGGTTTCGAGATACTTTTCAACGTCTTCGATTGTGCCGATTGACGTGTCGAGGGATTCCAGAACAAAGGCGAATACCCCGCCCAGCAGCAATCCGATCAGAAAACCGACCAGCGTTTTGTAGAGACGACTGCGTTCCAGTTGAGGTTCGGCAGCCGTAGCCGCTTCGACTATGACGACCTCTTCGATCTTGGCGGCCTCCTGAATCTTCGCCTCGTTGAGTTTTTGGGCATTGTGATTGACCATCGTAGTCAATCGTCCAATTTCGCGCTCAATAACTCCCTGCTGGCGCCCCAGTTCAGGCATTTGATCCAGACTGGCTTCGCGCCTGCGCTGCACGCTGAGAACATTTTCCAAATCGGTGACCAGTACCCGGTATCGCTCCACCAGCCTGCGCAGACGATCGCGTATGGAGGCCTGCAACACGGTCAGTTGATTGTTCAACTTCTGAATCTGCGGATGCTGATCGGTTTGATAAGTGCGTGCCTGATCGCGCTCGAGCTTGAGCTTGTTGTACTCGGTCAAAAGTGTCGCCAGTTGGTCGTTGAGCCGTCGGAGGTTGTCGTCGTCGGCTTCGCTGGACATTGGAACGACGTTCTCGACGGACTCCGATGCCAGGGATCGTTCGGCCACCGTCAAGGATGCACGGGCACGCGCCACTTGTCGCTCGCTCGTCGTTACGCGCTCTCTGACGGCGTTTCCATCTATGATGCCGACGCCAAGATTGCCGGCATAGGCCTGCCGGAAACTCCGCAGGTTGTCTTCCGCCTCCTTGAGTTCGAGGTTCGTCTTCAACAACTGGCCTTCGATGAAGGTGATCGCCTGGGCAATCTGCTTGTTTCGCTCATCGATGTTAGCCTGACGGTATGCCTCAGCCACTTGGTTGGCCAAATCGATGGCTTTCTTATCGCCGTCGGCCGTACAGACGATTTCGATGATATCGCTTTCGCCGACGCGCTGCGTTTTGACATGCGCTTTCAGGTCATTGATGACCGACACAAAGGCCGGAGTCCGAACGATATCGGGAAACGCCAGGTTCGGAGGAATCAGTCCCTGCTTCTGCCCCACACGCGCCATAACAGGCTGGCTCTTGATCACTTCGGATTGAGTTTGCAGGTTGTCGCCCTGGCTGTAGGAAAGAACTTCGATGAGAATTCCAGCCAGATTGCTGCTCTGGCTGATCTTGACCCTTGAGGTGGCCTGATACACAGTCTCCGGAGTCGGCGTCAGGACATACGTAAGCACGGCCATCATGACGGGAGTGACCAGGATGATCCATTTCCGCTTGCGCGAAACGCGGTAGAGATCTCTTAGATTGACTTCAAACTGAGCCATTTTGCCTCGGCGTCACCGTCGCAATATGTCCAACAGGAAAGTCGTGTCTCTTAAGAATGCGAGAATCGGCGCGAACGGGGTCAAGTAGTCTCCGATCTTGAAAACACCCCGCTTGGGAATGATGACAACGTCACGGTCGTTCAGCATCACCGACTGTCCGTTCTTAATCACTTGATCGAGGTCAAACTCCTGGACGTCTGCACCGCTCGGCAGTTTCCTGCGGGCCAGCCAGATCCGCTTTGTCTGGCCAGATAAGAGTATGCCGCCCGATCGACTGATCAGCTCAACCAGCGAAATCGGGGCCGCGACGGTAATCATTCCCTGGGTTCTGACCTCGCCGAAAACATAGTAGCGAATGCCGCTGGATTCAGTCGGGGGCACAAAAATAATGTCGCCATCCTGGAGAAGGATGTCTTTGTCGCGCTGGTTGTTGAAGAGAATGTCAGAGACGTTGACTTCAAGTTTGGTGCCGTCCCGACGCAGGACCATGACCGCGTTGTAATTGCCCGTCGCGCGGATTCCTCCGTTGGCGACGATAAAATCGAGCAACCGCTCTTCCCCCTTGAGAGGAAAGGAACCCGGCACGCCGACGTCACCGGTTATGAACACGCGGCGTTTTTCAAAATTTCGAACAACGACCTGAACCTTGGGGTCCCGGTAGATGAATGTCAACTCGCGCAGCAGCAGGTCACGGATCTCGACCATTGTCAGGCCGTCGATCGACAAAAGTTTGTTGGCTCCGAATGGGAAAAAAATCGAACCGTCGCTTGCAACCGTCAGATCGCCCTGTCGCGTTTCCAGCCCGTCCCAGACGGTCACGGCGATCGTGTCTCCGGCGCCAACCCGGTAAGCAGTCGACTGGGGCGCCGATGGCGACGGCAGGGGCGCCGCCGGAGGATTCTGAGCGCCGGCCCACCCAGCCCACGTGACTGCCAAGACGAGCAGGGTCAGCCCGCCAACAAGAAACTTACGCAAGGCTTGCCAACTTTCCTTCATGAATTTTCCGGGCTAGGCAGACTGAGGCAGGGCTCCGCGGGTAATCGCCTTGGTGACAAACAGGGACGGGTTGCGCGACAAGTTCGTGGTCTTCGGCTCGAGCAATTTTTCACCGCGGGAGTCAAACATAATTTCGACCGTCGGGCGCAGGGCGTTGTCTCGGTTGATGTCGACGACCTTTCCAACCTCCCCGGTATTCAAAATGACATACTCGTTGAAGGGATAGACGGAAAAACTGCGGATCAGCGCCTTGAAAATTCGAGCCGAAAAAGCGGTGCCGCTCTCGGTGGTCAGCTCCTCGAGTGCCCTGTAACCGGTGATCGCCAGGCGATAGGGTCGATCATGGATGCAGGCCTCGAATACATCGGCGATACCGAGTATCTTCGCTTCTTCGCGGATCTCTTTGCCGTTCAAACCGCGTGGAAATCCCTGGCCCTGCTCTCGCTCGGAGACTTGCTCTACGATCTCGGCGAGCCAAACGTAGACGGGACCAAGTCCCTTCAAAAGTTCCGCACCGTGGCTTGGTCGCTTACGAACTTGCTCTACTTCGAATCGAGTGAATTGTCCCGGCTTGTCCAGCAGTTCCTTGGGTAGCCGGACCGTGCCGATATCGTGCCACATTCCAGCCAGCGCCAGCCGGCTGAGGTTGGCAGGCGAGTATCCGAGCGTTAAACCGATTCGGGCCGAGATAATGGCGACGTTGACGCTATGCAAAGTCCAGGAATACTCCGCGTCCCGGCTGGTCGCCAGAAGGAGCAAGTCGATTCCGGCGGTCAGCGACGTGACGATATTTGCCGATAACGCCTCACCGCGTTCGATATCGACAAGTTTCCCGGCCTCTGCGGCACTTGCCGCGTCCAGCGAAAAGCGGAGCGCAGCCTGGTAGAGAGCATCGCCGCCTTTCAAGTTCTGCTCGATGACCTGAACTTCTCCCGGCAGGTCTTTGCTGGCAGTCCGGCCTGAGATTTCCGGCTTCGACGCCCGGTTCACCGGTTCCGGCACAGCCACCGGCTCGGCTTCGGCCAGAGGGCGCCCCGCTACTCCTTTCAAATCGTTCTCTTTGAAACCCCGCAACATCTCGTCCAAAGGCGCTTGTCCCTTTTGCGTAGTCCGCATAGGGTTTCCCGCCTGCTGGAATTCCCGCAGCATGGCATCGATGTCGCCAACTGAGATTTCGGATTTTCCCGGCTCCGGTCCTGGAGTTGGTGCGGACGAGGAGGACACCTCTGAAGCCCGGTCTGAGTCGACACGATCGGCATTGCGTCGAAGGATACCTGCGATGCGGGCCGACAGTGCATCCAGGTTGATCGGTCTTTGAATGTAGTCGGAGGCGTACGTTTCGTGCTTTATCAGCTTGTCAGGAATATTTCCCTGGGGGCAGATCAGGACGACGGGGATCGAATCGGTGGTTTCGCTTTCGCGCAGTTTCTGGCAGATCTTGTATCCGTCGATTGTGGGTAAATCGACCGAGCAGAGCACCAGAGCCGGCCGGTGGCGCCGCGCCATCTCCAAAGCCGCTTCCCCTTCATGCGCTCTTAGAAGCCGAAAGCCCTGTCCTTCCAGGAACCCGGTCAGCAAATCCTGTTCTTTGAGGTCCTGTTCTGCTAACAGGATGAGACGGCTGTCCCTGGGCAGCAAGGGCTCGGGCGGAGACTGGCGGTCACGGATGGGACTGGGATCAAGCTGATCCGACCGACGAATCAGAAACTTGTTTTTAAACATTGTTAGATGATGTGCTTCAGTATCTCTGCGTCGACCGTTTTGGATTGTCTATTATATCCTTCCAACAGGCATAAGTCACAGAGGTTGTTGATCCGGCGAGGCACTCCATAACTGATCTTGTAGATGAGATAGAGAGTCTCCGGGGCAAAGATCTTAGCCTCGGACCCGGCCACGCGAAGGCGATGCTCGACGTAATGGACGGTGTCTTCGTGATCGAAACGGTGCAGGTGCACTTTGACGGCTATGCGCTGGTCCAGTTGCGGGTACTCCATAATCCGCTCCCGCAATTCCGGCTGGCCGACCAACAAAATCGTCATGAGGAACTGGTCTTCCATCTGCAGATTGAGCAACAGTCTCAGCTCCTCAAAAACAGCCGGGTCCTCAATCAATTGCCCTTCGTCGATGATGATCAGATTCCACTTTCCCTGCCGGATGTTGGTAAACAGCAGGTTGGAGAGTTCTCTAAATAGTTCCAGGCGGGAGTCACTCGTCTTCTCTTTGCCGAATTGATACAGAATCTCTTTGAAAAACTCGATGTTGGTGAAGATCGGGTAGTTGATCAGCGCAAGTTCGTAGCGGTCGGCGTTCAGGTTGGCAACGATCGTCCGCAGCAGGATCGTCTTGCCGCAGCCGTACTCCCCGGTCAGCAGTGCACAGCCCTTTTTGTCGGATACCGAGTACAGCAGCTTCTGAAGTCCTTCGCGGTGTTCCTTGGAGGGGTAAAGAAAGCGGGGATCGGGAGTGTTTTCAAATGGTTTCTGCTTCAGTCCCCAATATTCTAAGTACAATGGTGGTCCGTCCCAAAGATTTTTGGAGAGTCTGCACCCGTGCGAGGTCTTATGTCAAGCATAATCATCGACTTACGCTGATTAATTGTGCCGGAATCGGCCCACTGGGCTAACACTGCTTGCCACTTTGGCAATTGGGATACCGGGAAAGGTGTGAAAAAACGGTCGACGGCAAATCGGATCCCGCGCTGTTGTCGGCGCCACAAAATTAACAGTGCCGCGAGCGACCGCGAGCGGGTCAGCAGCTCTCAGCGCTCTCGGCTTGCTTAGATCACCACAGAGACCCAGCGCGGCATAGCCGCAACCGTATGCCGTATGCCGTATGCCGTATGCCGCAGGCCGGCGTCGGAGCACCAACAGAGGCGCGACCGTGAGGGAGCGGGCCGGCAGAATTAAGACGTAATGGCTGCCCCTTTGTCAGGTGCGGGGGCTTGGATCGGTTCTGCTCCGGATTTTTCTCCGGATCCGTCCCGCCGGCAGCGTTACGGCGTCAACTTTCGCGCCTCGTAACTGAGTGGACGGATCTGCCCGTTGTCAAGATTCACTTCCCAGGTGAGCTTTTTTTCTTCACCCTGCACGCGCGCCGTAACCCGGACCCGCACGATGTTTTCCTCGTGACTTACGATCTCCGAGCCCACGTAGGAATAGCCGGCAATCTGATTTGCCACGAGTTTACCGGCCACCGGATCGCGCTTGAGCAGCGCGATGGCGCGCTCCTTGACGTCCCCTGAAATCGGGACAGCCGGCGCCGTAGGTTCTGCGTTCTGCTCTTCGGGAGGCAGTATGACCCACGAGGGCGTGGGTGAGGGATCCGGCGTCAAGACAAACCGCGGGGGGCTTTGTGACGCCGTCCTCCGGCCCGTTGGCCCGGAAACCTCGACGCCTTTGCCTGGCTCCAACGGCTGGGAAGCAACGGGTCCCTTTCGAATCGGTTCAAGAACCGCCACGTCGCGGCGTGATCCCCGGAAGAACTCCGCAGCCTCAACGATCCAGCCGGCCGTCCTGTACCGGGCGCCGCGAGAAGCCACGACAGCCATCGCCGTCGTCACCAGCAACACGCAGACTGCCACTCTCAGGATGCTCGCAAGCCCAAGCGGCGTGCGCCTGACCGGCAACGGCGGCGGAGGCTTGCCGGAATCGTTGCGCAATCGTTCGGCCTGATCTTGCAGGCTTAAATCTTCAGGATGCTCCATCCGAACCATCACCTTTCTGACCTCCCGGGGTCATACTTTGCAGGTACGTATTCACCAGAGGATCGAGGTCTCCATTGAGGACGCGGTCGACGTCACCGACCTCCTTTTTAGTGCGGTGGTCCTTGATTAACCGATAGGGATGCAAGACGTAGGAGCGAATCTGACTCCCCCACGCGATGTCGGCCTTCGCGTTTTCCATCCGGCTCAACTCCGCTTTCTTCTTTTCCAATTCCCTATCGTACAACTTGGCCTTGAGAATCTTCATGGCCGTGTCGCGGTTGCGGTGCTGGGACCGCTCGTTCTGGCACTGCACGATGATATTGGTCGGCAAGTGCGTGATGCGCACGGCCGAATCCGTCACGTTGACGTGCTGGCCTCCAGCCCCGGACGACCGGTAGGTGTCGACCCGAAGATCTTTATCCTCGATGACGATGTCGATCTCATTCTCGATATCGGGCATGACGAAAACCGAGGCGAACGATGTGTGCCTGCGCGCGTTGGAGTCAAATGGAGAAATCCGCACGAGCCTATGGACGCCTATCTCCGAGCGAAAATAACCGTAGACTCGTTCCCCCTGGACCGTCAAAGTCACCGATTTGAGTCCCGCTTCCTCGCCCGGCTGGTAATCGACAATCTGTGTCTTCCAGCCGCGCTTCTCACCCCAGCGCAGGTACATCCGCAACAGCATCTCGGCCCAGTCCTGACTTTCGGTTCCGCCGGCGCCAGGATGGATGGTGACAATCGCGTCAGCATGATCATGAGGACCGGAAAGCAGCGCTTCTATTTCTGTTTCAGCGACACGCTGTTCAAGCGCTTCCAGTTCGGCCTTGATATCCGATTCGACGGCTTCGCCCTCGGCGGCCAGTTCAAAGAAGGCTTCCAGATCAGCCATACCGCGGCGGTAGCTTTCCAGCCGCTCCAGCGTCGCTTGCAGCTGGCTGCGGCGCTGAAACAACTTCTGGGCATCGTCCTTCCGCTCCCAAAGGTTCACGTCTGCTGCGATCGTCGACTCGAGAGCGGCCAACTCCGATTTCTTTTGATCAACTTCAAAGATAGTGCCAGAGTTGATCGACCCGCTTCTTGAGTCCTTGAAAGTGAGTCTGAAGTTCGTCGAGCATCTGTCTCCTCGGAAACTTATAAAGCTTTGGTAATAGTAGCGCGGATTTACTGGAAGTCTCAGTGCCACGAACGCAGAGAGTGGTGATATTGAAACACGTGACAAGAACTCGATGGTCACCGCTCTCTTTGTTCGCGGCACTGACACTGCGACCCCAACTAGCCCTGGGCTAGCTTGTGCGGCGCCGACTTACCTCCAACGCGACAATAAAAACAATCGCCAGCAACAGCGCCAGTCCTCCCGCAATTTCGCCCGTTCTGGCAAACAGCGTCCGGCGCGTCGAAGTCGTCACGTCTGCGACGATCAAATCCTCCGTCATCAGCCGCGTCTTGTGCCGAACTTCCCCGAGTGGTGAAATAAAAGCCGAATGGCCGCTGTTGGCGGCTCGCACCATCCAGCGGCGTGTTTCAATAGCGCGAAACATCGCCATCGCCAGATGTTGTTCGGGCGCCGCCGTTCTCCCAAACCAGGCGTCGTTGGTCAAGTTGACCAGAAAGCCTGCGCCGCGTTCGGCAGCCTGCCGCGACAACTGCGGAAAGATCGCTTCATAACAGATCAGCGTTCCCCAGCGGTACTGATCCAACTGGCTGACAACCGGCTTGTCTCCGGCGACAAAACTGCTGACTTCGCGAACAAGCGGCTCGGCAAACCATAGCCAGCGTTTGCCCGGAACATACTCGCCAAATGGAACAAGATGAATTTTATCATAGCGCTCCCGCACCCGCCCGGCTGGATCCAGCAGCAATGCGCTGTTGCGATAACCGGGCTCCGCGCCGTTTTGGACCAACCACGGCGTGTTCATAACGATAGCCACGCGGTTGACTACGGCGGCCAACTCTAGCGCCGCCCGCAATTGCGAATCCTGCTGAAACGAAAATGGAGCGGGCGCCTCTGGAAAAACGACCAGACGAGCTCCCTGAGCCGCCGCCCGCGCGGCCGCCTGGGGTAAATCACGATAGTACTTACGCTCGAAGTATTCGGGCGGACCTTCAAACTCGATGTTGGGTTGAACGATGGCCACGCGCAGCGTCGGAGCAGCCGTTTCGGAACGGAGCCGCGCCATGCTGTAAAGACCGTAGACGCACACGGCGGCCAGCGCGACCAAAATGCCCAGCACGGTGGCACAGGCCTGTCGCAGCGTAGCGCGGCGCACAAACACGGCTGCCACTGCCGCGTTGACCGAAACGATCAGGAATGTGACGCCGTAGACTCCAGCCAAGTCGGCAATCTGAATCACGGCCAGGCGGCGATGCTGCGAATAGCCCAGCAGGCACCACGGAAAACCGCCGAAAAGCCAGCGCGCTCGCCACCACTCGATACCCGTCCACAGCAGCGGAATGCCGATCCATCCGAGCAGGTTCCCGCTTGAAAGAAGGCGCCAGCCCAGCATCGTGAACAGAATCGGAAACTGTGCAAGCGCCAGAATTCCTAACACGAAAACTCCCAGCGCGACGGTTCCCGACAAGCCGCCGTAGTTCACAACGACGGCCGGAATCCAATAGAGCTGTCCCGCAAAGCTGACGCAGCCGAACAACAGGCCTGTCACAAGCGCCTGCTTCCAGTTGCGCACTTGTCCTAACACGAGAAAGAGAGGGACCAAGCTGACCCAGCCGAGCCAGTCCAGATTCCAGCGGGGAAACACTACTACCAGCAGCACGCCCGACAGACAGGCGATGCCCAGGATTCTCAAAAAGGGCAAAGGAGGAATGCCCGGTAACCGCCGCGGCGAATCAGGGAAGCGTTTTGACAAATCCGTTAAAACCGTCGTTGCGCAGGCGGGCCTGCATCTGAGACGCCTGCTCTCGGTCGGTAAACTGGCCGATGACGACTCGAAAATAAGCCGGTGAGCCTCCGGAAGGATCCAGAATGCGCGCTTCGTAATGTTTCTCCTCGAGCTTGGCTTGAACTGTTTCGGCATCCTGGCGGTTGCTTGCGGCGGCCACCTGGACTGCCAGATGAATCTCGACGGAAGGCTTCTCAGGTGAAATCGCGGCGGCAGGAGCGGGAACCTGATCGACAGGTGGCTTGACCGGCTGATCCTGATTGACGGCGTCGTAAAAAGTCAACTGACCCCGCACGTCACTCGCACTCGTGGCGGAGGTTTGGCCGGGTTCTGATGCGTCGAGATGAATCGCATAGGTTCTTCCGACCATCAGGCCGAGCGCATAAAACGACGCGGCCATCAAAATCATCAGACCAAACGTCACAAGATATCGGCGCTGTCGCGCCAAGCCGCTAATTTCCATTTTCATCCGAGTGTGCAGTGAAACTTTCTGCATTGCAACCGCTTCTTTTGCCCAATCCTGCCGCTCGTGCTGTCGGCCACACCGTTCTATAATGGACACCATGTGCGGAAAGGAGACGCCGGAAGCCGATCACTCCCGGCCTGCTGCGTCCAAAATACGCGTTCGCGTGCGGTTGTTTGCTTCGCTGGCTGACATTGCAGGATGCCGCGAACTCGACATCGACTTGCCTGCCGGCGCAAGTGTCGCGTCGCTTTATGAGAGGCTTCAGCTCACCTATCCCAACTTCCGACCCTACACGCAACGCCTGATGTTTGCCGTAAATTACGACTACGCGGGCCAGGACCGGCAGCTTCAGCCAGGAGATGAAGTTGGGATTTTTCCCCCTGTCAGCGGAGGATGCGGACGGCATGGGTAATGCGTTCTGCGAGTTGGTCGAATGCGAGATTGATCGAACCCGGTTAATCGACCTGGTGCGCGACCCATCCGCCGGCGCTATCGTCCACTTCGATGGAGTCGTCAGGGACAACACGGAGGGCCGGCCAGTCCATTACCTTGAATACGAATGTTATCCGGAGATGGCGCTGCTTGAAATGAACCGGATTGCCGAATCGGCTCTGCAGGAGTTTCCCATTGTCTCCATCGCCATTTTTCACCGAACCGGCCGCCTGAATATCGGCGAAAGCAGCGTTCAGATCTGCGTTTCATCGGCTCACCGCGGCGACGCCTTTCGCGCCTGCATGCACGCCATCGACACGCTCAAGAAAACCGTGCCTATCTGGAAGAAGGAGTTTTACAACGACGGTCAGTGCTGGATCGAAGGACCTCCGACTACGAAGGACTAGGGACGAAGGACGAGGGACGAAGGACGAAGGACGAGGGACGAAGGACGAGGGACGAAGGACGAGGTACGAAGGACAAGGGACGAAGGACGAGGTACGAAGGACGAGGGACGAGGGACGAGGGACGAGGGACGAAGGACGAAGGACGAAGGACGAGGGACGAAGGACGAGGGACGAGGG
>JBPCNK010000256.1:0-11783 GCA_051001345.1 Acidobacteriota bacterium
GCCGGCGACGGAGCGCCAACAGTGCCGCGGCCGGAAGGCTGCGGGCCGGTAAAAAGGAAGCGGGATCGAAAATCTTGCTGAAATAACAAGATTTCGCCAACTGGTAATACAGAGGACACAGAGAAAAACTTTGTACAAGAGGTCGGCTGTCCGTAATTCAAAGTAATTCAAAGTATGCATCTCAACGAACTCACAGAACTGCGATCGAAGTTCATAAGATTCGTAAGCCAGCTTTTCTCTGTGTTCCTCTGTGTTCTCTGTGTCTCTGTGGTGAAGCCGGTCAAAAATCGGCCCGAGTTTTTCCCATGCTGCCCGCGGTAGGTTGGCGCTGATGAATACGCTCAAATCCAATCTGCCGAAGAGGACGGTCGCTAGCATCAATCGTAAAAATATGCGCCAGTCAACGATCCTGGGAGGCACCGAATAATGGCCACAACGACAATCGAAAAACACCCGCGCGGTCTGTACGTTCTGTTTGCCACGGAAATGTGGGAGCGTTTCAGCTTCTACACGCTGCTGGCCATGCTGGTGCTCTACATGCGGGACAGCACGCAGGGTTTTGGGTGGGAGGAAGCCGAGGCCATCCGGGTCTACTCCTGGTACCAGGCCTTTGTCTATGCCAGCCCGCTGATCGGCGGAATTCTGGCCGACCGCCTGCTGGGCATGTCGCGCGCAATCCGAATCGGCGCCGTATTCTTTATCATCGGACATCTGCTCATGGCGGTGCATTCGGTCGGCGTGCTGTACGGGGCGCTGACTTGTCTGGTGATCGGCAATGGGTTTTTCAAGCCGAACATTTCCGCGCTGGTGGGAGTTCAGTACGCGCCGGGCAGCCCGTTGCGCGACTCGGGCTACAACATTTTTTATATGGGCATCAACATCGGCGCCTGCCTGGCGCCGATCGTCGCCGAGATCGTCCAAGCCAAATTGGGCTACCACATTGCCTTCACCGTGGCGGCGCTCGGCATGGTGTTCTCGCTGATTATTTTCGGGGTGGGCAAGAAGTACGTTGTCGGCGCCGACAGCCAGTCCTTGTCCAAGAATGCCGTGGAGTCCGGTTCCGATCCTTTGGCGGCTATCCCTGACCGCACGCGGATTATTGCCCTGCTGGTCGTATTCGCCGTCGTCATCGTCTTTTGGATGATCTTTCACCAGAACGGATCGACGCTGACGCTTTGGGCCGACGACAATACCGACTGGGAATCCTGGGGATTCCAGCTTACGGGGATCATCTCCAACGCGATCAATCCGGCCTTCATCATTCTGCTAACTCTGCCACTGGTGGCCTTCTGGCGCTTTCTGAATCGTCGCGGCCTGGAGCCGTCGACGCCCATGAAGATTTTCATTGGGATGTTGCTGACGAGCGCTTCCTGCATGATTCTCTATGCCGGTGCTTTGGCCGGGGGCGACGTTGGACGTGTTTCACCCCTATGGTTGATTGCGGCCTATGCCGTGATTTCAGTGGGGGAGTTGTGTCTGAGTCCCATGGGGTTGTCGCTGACGTCGAAAGTTGCGCCGCCGCGCTTTCGATCGATGATGATGGGAGGCTGGTTTGTCGCCACGGCGATCGGAAACAAGCTGACGGCCATCGGCGTGTACTGGACCGTCTGGAGCCACTCGAAGTTTTTTCTCGTGTTGGCCCTCAGCGCCCTGGCCGTCGCCACCGTCCTGTTTTTCCTTCTAAAGCCTCTCAAGCGCGCCATGCCGGGAGTGTGAAAGAACTAAGGACTAAGGACTAAGGACTAAGGACGAGGTACGAGGTACGATAGTCCTTCGTCCTTCGTCCCTAGTCCTTAGTCCCCCGGAGCCTGGATTTTCACACTTTCCGTAGTTTCGTGACCCTTCCGACTTCAACCCATTCCACCACAAAAATATTTCCTTCATGGTCAAAGCATGCGCCGTGGGGGCAGATGAACTTGCCGGGGATGAAGCTCTCGCGCGGCAGTTTGCGCAGATCTTTCCAGTCGTCGCCTCCCTGACCGAGATGGAGGATGACTTTGTTGTCGCGATCGAGCAGCGTCACCCGCGCCGCCAGGTCGGGAACCAGCAGGACGCCTCGATGCTCGTCGAAATGGCAGGGCATGTTGACTCCTGACACAAACCCGAGATGGGTTCCGTCCAGGCTGAAATTCTGCAGGCGGTTGTTGCTGCGATCGGCCACCACGAGAATCGGGGCCTTGCCGCGGCTGTCAAGTATGATGCCGTGCGGCGTGGAGAGTTGGCCGGGGGCGCTGCCCTTGCCGCCGAATGTCCGGAGGAATTCACCGCGGCTGTTGTACTGATTGATATAGCTCGATCCATAACCGTCGCCGACAAAGATGTCACCGTTGGGCGCCACAGCCAGATTGGTTGGACTGTATTTAGTCGCGGGCTTGCCTTCGCCGTCCAGCTTGTAGAACTCCGACTGGCGCGGATACCCCAGCGAAAACACTTCCTCTCCGTCAAGCGTTGCCTTTACAACGACGGCCCGGTTTGTGTCGCACAGGTACAGGAACTCTTGTTTTCCCTCCTTGTGGATGTGCAGGCCGTGAGCGCCGCCCTTGAATTCCTTTCCCCAGGACTTGATAAATTTGCCCTTGGAATCGAACACCACCATGGAATCGTGACTCTCACTGGAGTTGTGGACTGTGTGGTGAACGTAAATCCGTCCCTGCGAATCCTCACAGACCCCATGCGTATTTCCGTATCGAATCGACGGCGGCAGCTGTCCCCAGTCATGCGTGACTTCGTAGGTATGCTCGCCGCTCCCTACCACAGGCTTTTTTGAACCGGATTTACTGGACATACCCAGCAGTATAGGGCTGGCGCCCAGCGCCGTTAAGAACCTGCGACGGCTGGGATGTTCGATCGTGGAAGGTGTTTGCTTTCTCATGGTCACCTCGGTGTCGACCATCATAATGGAAAGGCGTGACAGTCGTGCCCGGCTTTTTGGGGGCGCTTGGTGTGGCGCCGCTGCTGGTTGCTCCTGGTGGCAGGCGCGGTGACTTTCGTCGGGGCGTGCTTCGAGCTACCGGTTTGGCCCACTGGAGAAGTGGCGCTCTACAACATGAACGAGCACGTTCAGTCGCTCATCGGTGCGCGCGCCGGCTTCGGCCAAGCGCTGTAGACTCTGTTCGACCCCGTCGAATCGAGCTTCGGTTCGCCGTGCAAAGCCCTCCAGCATTCGAGCGGTTCTCAGCAGAAACTGACCGAGGAACTCCAGGTTTCGGTCAATCCGCTTGAAACGCTCTTCAGGGGTCACGGTAGTCCCTATCATAGCTTCGCGCTGTTGTTCGGCACCGTTGCTGGGTGCTCCTCATGACAGGCCCGGAAACTTTCTCGAGGCTGCCTTGTACTTTACCCGCCGGCGCGGGTCGTGACGGCCTGAGCTACCTGGTTGCTATTGAGACGCGGTCCTCGATCCCATCCATACACATCCTCTCGGAAGTGGACGGCGCCGTCTGATGTCACAAAAGCTGTCCAGTAAACCAGGTACACGGGAAGCGGTTCGCTGAGCGTAACAGCGTGCTCTTGTCCGGCGCGCGCGGCCGATTCCAGCTTCGTGTCAGTCCACTGGGGCTGGTCTCGCAGTACATAGCGCGCCAACTCCATTGGTTTTTCCAATCGGACGCATCCGTGGCTAAAAGCCCGGCGCGAACGCTTAAACAAACTGTCGGCAGGCGTGTCGTGCAGATAAACGTTGTGGTGGTTGGGAAACATGAATTTGACCAGGCCCAGCGAGTTGCCCGGTCCGGGCCGCTGCCGGAACGAGTAGTTGTCCGACCAATCCATCGTGGCGGGATCCAGTACCTCAACGCCGCGTCCGGAACGGGCCACTACCTCCAGCCGATGGCGTGACAGATACGTCGGGTCCTTCATTACCAGAGGCAGCGTCTCATCGCGCGCTATCGACGGGGGTACGTTCCAGTAGGGGCTCAGAACGATGTATTGAATCTTGCCGCCAAACGACGGCGTTGGGCTGTCGGTTTTGCCGACGACTACACCCATGCTCAGCACGGACTTGCCCTCTTCGATCGCGTCCAGACGGAATTCCGGAATGTTGACGCGGATGTACCGGCGACCAAAATCGGCCGGCCATTGTTTCCAACGGTCCAGGTTCGCTTCCAGTTGAGCGATCCTGGTTTCGACCGGAACGCTCATGACATCAATTAACTTCTGGTCCAAAACTCCGTCGGCTGCCAGAGCGTGGCGCTCTTCAAAGCGCCGGATCGCCGCTTCCAACTTGTCGTCGAAAACGGGGCTGGTGCTGGCTGCTTCATCGGCGGTCATGTCGCCGGTCGTTTCGAAGTAGTTTCGCAGCCAGAATACATACCCGCTTGACTCGCCTTTTTTGACGGCGAGTTTGCCGGGCGGTTTGAGCCAGCCGCCCCGATTGGCAATCTCCCGGTATCGCTGGAGTGCGCGCTCGAGAGCGATATGTTCCGGGTTCGGTTTCTCCGAGGAATTGCCAACCGGAGCAGGGGCCGGCGTCTCATCTCTTGTAGCTGAAATGTCAGGAGGAAAGTCCGTTGATTTTTCCCGCGCCTGCGACCGAACCGAAAACCAGGCGCAGACCACCGCGAGAATCAGCGTGGTCAGGATCAGGTAAGGGAATCGTCGTGTTGGTACTCTCCATCTCATGCCCGCTGTATTTGCAAGTGCCGTGCCAGTGGAGGCAGTTTAGGTAAGTATATTTATTATATATAGTTATGGATGTAAGTCGGATCTAACGACTAACGGAAGGGGCAGAAGTCCGGAGTGCAATCCCTGTTCAAAGGGAGGAGCGGGGAAAATTTTCCTAGGAAGCGCATCCGCCAGCGCGGCGCATCCCTCCGTGTTACACAGTTGATCTGGCGACTGGCGACTTCTTTGGTTGCGGCTATGCCGCGCCCCTCCGGGCTGTAGTCTGCTCGACCAACGCCTCTAGCGTCTCCAGCAGCGGCTGCATCTCTGAAAGCGCCATGAGCTTCAGTCGAACCTGCGTTGAGCCCGGGATTCCATGCAGGTAGCCGGCATAGTACTTCCGGAGGCGAATGGCAGCGTAACGATCGCCATGGACTTGCAAAGCGAGTTGAGCATGCTCGCGTAGCAGCTTCAGTCTCTCGACAACTCCCGCATCGGGAAGCAGCTGGCCGGTCTGAAGATAGTGGCGCGTCTGTTGAAAAATCCAGGGATTTCGCAGGGCGGCCCGCCCGATCATCACGCCGTCACAGCCGGTCGTCGCAAACAGATCGCCAACCTGCTCGGGTGTGGTGACGCTACCATTGACGATGACCGGAATCGAAACGGATTCCTTGATCCGCGCGATCCAGCTGTAGTCGGCCGCGCCGTCATGGCCCTGGTCGCGCGTCCGGCAGTGTATGGCCAAAGCGGCGATGCCGGCCTGCTCGCACATCTGCGCGACTTCGACAATGCGGATGCTGCGCGCGTCCCAGCCGAGCCGGGTTTTGAGGGTGACGGGAATTTTCACCGCACCGACAACCGACCGGGCGATCCGTTCCATCTGCGGCAGGTCGCGCAGCAACCCCGCTCCGGCGCCGGCCAATGCTACGTTTTTGACCCAGCAGCCACAATTGATGTCGATGAAGTCGGGCGCCAGGGCTTCGGCCAGTTGCGCCGCGCGGGCCATGTTGTCTAAATCGGGACCGTAAAGCTGAATACCGAGCGGACGTTCCTCTTCGCAAAAGAACATCTTGCGTTCCGTGCGTCGACTGTCGCGTACCAGGCCCTCGGAGCTGACAAATTCGGTGGTGACAACTTCGGCCCCAAGGCGCCGGCAGATGCGCCGAAACGCCTGATCGGTTACGTCCTCCATGGGCGCCAAAAACAGTCCATAAGGCGCCTCGATCGAACCGATTCTCATGCCAGAACAATACAGGGGTTAGGGGCTAGGGGCTAGGGGTTAGGGCGGCGCATTGGGAGATGGAGGCCAACTCTCCAATCGGCGGTCAATCCGCAATTGCCTAGCCCCTAACCCCTAATCCCTAGCCCCTGTTATAATCGCCCACTTACATCTTTCGGAGAGAGCTCCATGGCATGGCAAGGCTGGACCATATCGATAGCGCTGTTGCCGCTGTTTCTTGCGACACTGTCCTCCGGACAGCAGAAAACGGCCGCTGGAGACAGCCGTGCCCGCAAGATCCACTTCGGTGCGCTGGTCGTCGATACGCACATCGACACGACGCCGAAACTGGAGCGCCCGGAGTGGGCCATCACCGAGCGTCAAAACGACGGACATGTCGATCTGCCTCGAATGCGCGAAGGCGGGCTGGACGCGGCATTCTTTTCCATTTATATGAGCGGCCGCATTACCGGGCCGCCCGCCGTAGCCGAATCTATTGAGCGAATCTCGGCAGTCCATGAGCTGATCCGGAGGTCTCCCGCGCAGTTTGCTCTTTGCCGAACAGCCGACCAGGTGCGCCAGGCTCACCGTGATGGGAAGGTTGCGGCACTGATGGGGATGGAGGGAGGCCACATGATCAACAACAGCCTCCCGACACTGCGCATGTATGCGGCTCTGGGCATCCGGTATTTGACGCTGACCCATGGTGTTCACACCGACTGGGCTGACTCTTCGGGCCAGGAGCCCAAACACAACGGTCTGACCGAATTTGGCAAGCAGGTGGTCGGCGAGTTGAATCGCCTTGGCGTGATGGTCGATATCTCGCATGTCGCCGATAAGACCTTCTGGGACGCTCTCGAAGTGAGCCGCGCTCCGTTGATCGCGTCGCACTCGTCCTGCCGCGCCCTGGCCGATCACCCGCGCAATATGACCGACGAGATGATCAAGGCGCTGGCCAAACGCGGAGGGGTCATCCAGATTACGTTTGTCGATTCCTTTATCGATGCGGCTCTGCGCAAGTATCAGCAACAAATGGGCAGCACGGGCGAAGAATTGCGTGCGCAGTTCCCAGGGCCCGAGAACGCGGTACGAAGGAATCAGGAAGCCGAGAAGCGCTTCGGCCCGCGCCCGGTCGTTTCATGGGAGCGGATTGTCGATCACATCGATCATGCCGTCGGGTTGGTCGGCCCCGATCATGTCGGTATCGGCTCGGATTTCGACGGCGCGACCATGCCGCGTGGAATGGAAGATTGCTCGATGCTGCCGAAAATCACCGAAGCCCTGCTGGCGCGCGGTTACAAACGGAGCGATCTCGAGAAGATTCTCGGAGGAAATCTGTTGTGGGTGATGGAAGAAGTGGAGAAGGTCGCCGTCCAAGTCGCCAGTGGCCAGTGGCCAGTGGTCAGATGAATAGTGCGACACGGCGGGATGCTCCGAGTAGGAGTGGCACAGGGCGCGCGGGTTGCTCCGTCCACGAACACGACCACGAGCAGGTCCACGAGCACGACCACGAGCACGACCACGTGCACGAGCACCCGTGGATGTTGACGTGCTCGTGATCGGCTGCCTTATCATTAATGCTATCAATTGCCAAAATCGTTGAATTTTGTTCATCGTTCTTCGGGCAATTAGGAAATGGCCCACAAGATGCAGCGCGGATTGGCACGGATTAAACGGATTAGGTGCATTGCACTTAATCCGTGTAATCCGTGTTAATCCGGTTAATCCGCGCTAAGGCGCAAGTACGATATCGCCAACAAGTATTATTGGAACGACGTTCGCCATGAATGATGTGGAATGAATGATCAGGGTCAGGAAGTACACATGAAAAGCCTGGTGTTGGGCCGACTGATGATCGATCCGCCCGAGATCTTTACCCGCGGCGAACTCCTCAAGAAAGTGGAGGCTGTGCTGAAAGGCGGAGGAAGCCCGCTGTTGTTTCGCGACAGCACCGCTTCGCAGGAAGATTTCCGCGAAACGGCGCAGGCGTTGCAGCCGATCGCTGCCCGACACGAGACGCCCTTTATTGTATGCGACCGCGTCGAGATTGCCCGCCAGATCGATGCCGACGGCATCCACCTGCAGCGCTGGGATCCTTCGTCGGTGGCTGAATTGCGCCGGCAATTGGGTTCAGGTAAGCTGCTGGGAGTCGACATTCCGGCCGATTCGCGTGTCGCCCTGGAAGCCGAGCGGGCCGGCGCCGATTACCTTCGGATCGGACCTGTTGACGCCTACGCGACGCAAGGAGCGCACGGTCAGATCACACTCTCTACTCTTTGTGAAATCTGCCGGGGTCTGTCGCGTCCGCTCTACGCTTATGGCGGGATCAGTCTTTCGACGTTCCAGCGTGTTTTCGACGTGGGAGTGTACGGCATTGCGCTGATCAGCAACGCCTACGACGCCGAAGATCCGATTTCGAAAACGCGCCTGTTTGTCGAAAGGATTGCGGCCTGCGCCAAGCGAAGCGAATCGGGCCAAACCGTAACCGGAGGCAAGCACTGATGGCCGACCAGCGGCGCAGCGACGAGCTGCAGCGCCTCCTTGATGAACGCATCCTGGTGCTCGACGGCGCCATGGGCACCGCCATCCAGGCGCAGGATCTGGGTCCGGCCGACTTCGGCGGCGAACACTACGAAGGATGCAACGAGTACCTTGTCGTGACGCGGCCCGATGTCATCACATCCATTCATCGTGACTACCTGGAGGCCGGCGCCGACATAATCGAGACCAATACCTTCGGCAGCACCGATCTGGTGTTGGCCGAATACGGATTGCAGGACCAGGCATTCGAGATCACGGCGGCGGCGGCGCGGTTGGCGCGACAGGCAGCCGAAGAGATGTCTACATCGGACCGGCCGCGCTTTGTCGCCGGGTCGATGGGTCCGACCACCAAAGCGATCACGGTGACCGGCGGCGTCACCTTCGATCGGCTGATCGATACATTTGGCCGCCAGGCCGAAGCGCTCGTTGTTGGAGGGGTTGACTATCTGCTAATGGAGACCTGTCAGGATACGCGCAACATCAAGGCCGGTCTGATCGGCATTGAAAACACCTTCCAGCGGCTGGGAACGCGCATTCCGGTGGCTGTCTCCGGAACAATCGAACCGATGGGCACCATGCTGGCAGGCCAGCCCATCGAAGCGCTTATTACCAGCCTGGAACACGTCGAGCTTCTCTACATCGGGCTGAATTGTGCGACCGGCCCGGACTTCATGACCGACCATATCCGGGCAGCCGCCGAACTGGCGCGGACGCGCGTGGCGTGTGTGCCCAACGCCGGTCTGCCCGATGAAGACGGCAATTATCTGGAGACTCCCGCGATGATAGGCGCGGTGCTCGGGCGCTTCATCGCGGAGGGCTGGGTCAACCTGGTTGGCGGGTGCTGCGGAACGACGGCGGCGCACATCCGTGTGCTGGCCGGGCTGGCTGCCGGTGGCAGACCCCGGGCGATTCCAGCGCACCAGCGCTGCTTTGTTTCCGGGATTGAAAACGTAGAAATCGAGGAGTCCAACCGGCCTCTTTTGGTCGGCGAGCGGACCAACGTGCTGGGCAGCCGGCTGTTCAAGCAATTGATCCAGGCGGGCAAGTACGAGGAAGCCAGCGAAATCGCGCGGCGCCAGGTCCGAAACGGCGCCCACATCATCGACATCTGCCTGCAGGATCCCGATCGCGACGAGATCAGCGACATGCAGAGTTTCCTGTCTCACGTCATCCACAAAGTCAAAGTTCCGTTTGTGATCGACTCGACCGACGCGCGCGTCATGGAGGAGGCGCTGACATTTTGCCTCGGCAAATCGATCCTCAATTCGATCAACCTGGAAGACGGCGAGGAGCGCTTTGAAAAAGTCGTTCCGCTGGCCAAGCGCTTTGGCGCGGCGCTGGTGGTCGGCGCCATCGACGAAGACAAACAGAAGGGAATGGCCGTGACGCGCGCGCGCAAGCTGGAAGTCGCGCAGCGATCTTACGATCTGCTGGTCGGCAAGTACGGGGTTCGCCCCACCGATATCATTTTCGACCCGCTCGTATTTCCGTGCGCGACCGGAGATCAGAATTACGTCGGATCCGCGCTGGAGACCATCGAAGGGATTCGTTTGATCAAAGAAGCACTGCCACTGACCCGTACGATTTTGGGAATCAGCAACGTCTCGTTTGGATTGCCCGCGGCGGGCCGCGAAGTTCTCAATTCCGTCTTTCTATATCACTGCACCCGGGCCGGACTGGACCTGGCCATCGTCAATTCCGAAAAACTGGTCCGCTATCCCAGCATTCCCAATGAGGAAAAGAAGCTGGCCGAGGACGTGTTGTTCCATTCCAGCGATGAAACCATTGCCGCCTTTGCCGCTCATTTCCGCGACGCATCCAGCCGCGTGCACAAGGACGTCTCCAGCCTTTCGCTCGATGAGCGGCTGGCCAACTACATCATCGAGGGGACCAAAGACGGCTTGGTCGGGGATCTCGATCTGAAGCGGCTCGAGGCCGCGCCGCTTGACATTATCAACGGCCCGCTGATGGCGGGCATGGACGAAGTCGGCCGGCTGTTCAACAACAACGAGCTGATCGTGGCTGAAGTTCTCCAGAGCGCCGAGGCCATGAAGGCGGCTGTCGCGCATCTGGAGTCGTTTATGGAAAAGACCGGCAGCACGACCAAGGGAACTGTCTTGCTGGCGACCGTTAAAGGAGACGTCCACGATATCGGCAAAAACCTGGTGGAAATCATCCTGTCCAACAATGGCTACCGCGTTATCAATTTGGGCATCAAGGTTCCGCCGCATGATCTGATCGAAGCTATCCGCAAGCACCAGCCCGACTTGATCGGACTGTCCGGACTGCTGGTCAAGTCGGCTCAACAGATGGTCATTACGGCCACCGAGTTGTCGGCTGCAGGCCAGTGTCCGCCCATGCTGGTAGGCGGCGCCGCACTGACCCGCAGCTTCACGCGGCTGAAAATCGCTCCCGAATATCAGGGCCTGGTCGCCTACGCCAACGATGCGATGAACGGTCTCGACCTAGCCGCCCGCATTCTTGACGTTGTGCGTCGCGCCGAATTGGAGGCTGAGCTCGAAGGCGAGCGCCAACGCTTTGTTCAAAAGAAAAAGGCGGACGCCGCCCGACCCGCCGCCGCCGCTCGCAGCGCGCCGGCTGTTGCGACACTCGACCGCGTCCCGGCGCCTCCCGACTGGAACCGCCATGTGATGATGCAGGTCAACCTGGATGAGGTCTGGGCCTACATCAATCCCGCCATGCTTTACGGCAAGCACATGGGATTGAAGGGGCGAGTCGCGGATTTGCTTGAGCGACGCGATGAGAAGGCTGTGATGCTTGAGGTGGTCTTCAACGAGCTGAAAACCGAATGTCGCGCCGGTTTGATGCAGGCACGAGCCGTCTGGCAGTTTTTTCCGTGTTCAGGCGACGGGAACGTTCTGCGTTTGTTCGACCCGTCCGGGGATCGGCCCGTAGCCGATCTGGAATTTCCGAGGCAATCGGGCGGAGAGAGCCTCTGTCTGACCGACTATGTCTGGAGCGTCGAGCATCCATCGCGAGACTCGGTGGCCTTGTTTGCGGTCACAGCCGGAGGTGGCATACGGGGAGCCTACGAGCGATACAAGGAGCGGGGCGAGTATCTCAAGAGCCATGCCATTCAAGCGCTGGCGATTGAAACAGCCGAAGCTCTGGCCGAGTGGCTTCACGCCAAGCTGCGCGGGCAGTGGGGCTTTCCCGACGATCCGATGACGACATTGCAGGATCGTTTACAGGGACACTACCCGGGCAAACGCTATTCGTTCGGATACCCGGCCTGTCCTGATCTCGGGCAGCAGGAGATTCTGTGGCGGCTGCTCCGGCCCGAGCAGATCGGCATCGAGCTGACCGAAGGACACATGATGGAACCGGAGGCGTCCGTCAGCGCCCTGGTCTTCCACCACCCGAGCGCCAAATATTTTTCCGCCGGTCCGGACGTGCCGGT
>JBPCNK010000257.1:0-5388 GCA_051001345.1 Acidobacteriota bacterium
CGTTCAAACACTGCTCGATATGCCCAACACCAAGCTGGATCTGCTGTGGCGTTTCCTGCAGCAGAACGAGGGGAAGCTCTCAAAACGTGCCCGATCTAAAGAATACGCACAGCTGACCGATAAAGAAGTGGCACAGATTGAAAAGACATTCAGCGAGTCGGCGAACTGAGTGAGCTTCTCGCCGATCAGGTAGTTGAGCGCGTCCGCAGCGCCGAAGCGTCTTCTCCGGCTTCGTCCCTTCCGCCTCATCCTCTTCCAGCCAGTATGCGTCGCGCGGCGACAACGAAGGCTTGCCAACATCGGCCAATCCTGCGACGACGGCGGCGGCAACTTGCAAGACCGCCGTGTCCCATTTGACCGCTGATTTCACCACGGGTTCCTTGACGAGTTTGACGAGCCGGGTCAGAAGGTCAATGCAACTGCCGTGAAAACTCCGCATATTGGCGCTCACGAGGCCTGAGAAATAGGCTGTGTCCGATTACGTAGCGAACCGAGCGGGTCGCTGGAGCCATTGGTACGAGCGGGTCTTCGCCTGCGCCTTGACCGACTTTGCAGAACTGTGTCATACCTAGGTATTGAGGGTATTGAGGAGACAAGCCATGTCAGACAACAAGAAGCTAAATCGGCGCGATTTCGTCAAGACGACCGTCGGGGCAGGAGTTGCCGCGGCCGGAACCCTGGCGATGTCACGCCCGGCCTATGCGCGTATTTTGGGCGCCAACGACCGAATCAATCTAGGGATCATCGGAGTAGGTGGCCGCGGCCGCGCCCTGTTGCGATGGTCGATGGAAACCGGACTGAAAGAGGGAACAGCCGCCCAGGTCGTGTCTGTCTGCGACGTTTACGAGAAGCGCAAGCGCGTGGCTCAGGAAACTTCCAAAGGCGACGGGACGCTGGATTACCGCGCCATTCTGGATCGCAAAGACATCGATGCCGTCATCATTGCCACGCCCGATCACTGGCATGCGCGTATGGCGCTTGAAGCGATGGAAAAAGGTAAGGATGTCTACCTGGAGAAACCCGTCACCCGCACGGTCGAAGAAGCCAAGTCTATCTCCCAGGCGGTGAAAAAGAGCGGGCGCATCCTCCAAGTCGGTTCGCAGACGACTTCGAGCGACCAATGGTGGAAGGCCCGCAAGGCGATCGCCGACGGCATGATCGGCAAGGTGATCCAAAGCCAGGGGTCCTACCATCGCAACTCGCTCAACGGCGAATGGAACTGGCCGATTGACGCGGAAGCCGGTCCCAACGGCACGGGCGACAATTACATCGACTGGAAAATGTGGCTGGGCGAAGCGCCGGCGCGGCCCTTTAATGCCGACCGCTTTTTCCGCTTCCGCAAGTACTGGGATTATTCCGGAGGGATCGCCACCGACCTGTTCTATCACGTCATGGCGCCACTGAACATTTGCTGGGGCGACCCGCAGTTTCCGCACCGCGTTTCGGGCAACGGAGGCATCTATGTCTTCAAGGATGAGCGCGAAGTACCCGACACGTTTACGCTGACGGCCGACTACCCGAGCGGCCACACGCTGGTACTGAGTTCCTCGATGGCCAACTCCAGTCACATTCCCGGACTGATCCGCGGCCGCGAGGGCACCATTGTGATGGTTCCGGACGGAAAATTCGAAGGGAGGGTCGAGTTCATCACCGTGACTCCCGAAAGGTTTTTCAAGGACGAGTTCGTCAAGAAATTCGGCAGCGAGCAGGTTGTTCTCAACATCGAGCCTCGCGAAGATCACATGCAGAACTTCCTGCGCTGTGTGAGAACCCGCGAAGCTCCGGTGTTAGATGCGCATACTGCCTACCGCGCCATGGTGCCCATCGCCATGTCGGTGCAGTCCTATCGGGACGGCCGGACCTTGTTCTTCGACGAGAAGGCCGAGAAAGTGGTTGCCGAACCGGTCGGAATGCCAAACTAAGTGGGCAGTGATCAGTAGCAGGTTACCAGGAAGGACTAAGCCTACCTGCATCGTTCCTGCTACTGGTCACTGCCACTTGAACTGTGCCGAGAGAAAGGCACCGGCCTTGCGCCGGTGCCACCGCATGACAATTTCTCCAGTGTGCGATTCCCTGACCCCTGACCCCTGAAGCCTGACCCCTGATCTCCTATTTCAAAATCGCATCCACCGTCGTCGCCGCAATCGGGTGATACCCGGCGCGCGCTTTTGCATAAATTGCCAGTGCACGCTCGCGACCTTCGGGCGTCTTCACCAGTTCCTCGTACAGCGGCTTGAGGAACTTGCGACGGCCCATCGAAGTCAGGAACTCTTCCAGTCGAGGATAGGCCGGCTCGTAGCGGTTGTGCACTGCCATCCGCAGCCACTGGAACGTAATCTCTGAATTGCCCGAACGGGTCAATCTGAACGTCTGGTCGAGCTGTTGCATTTTGGCCGGCTCCAGTTCTGCTGGCAGATGGCGCAGGAAGTGCAACCACTCGTGAGTTGACCAGCCCCGAGTCCGGACGGCGGTAATTTTGATCTTACCCTGCAGCCAGTGGTCAGCCTGCTGCTCGACAAGAGCGAACTTTTCCGAGAGTGGTTTGGGTGCGCCGGCGGGCATCCCCGGCTTTTCGATCCACTCCGTTATCGGAACCCGCGCGGCAAATTGCGCATCGGAACCCAGCAAGTGTTGCTTCAGATATTCGACAAATTGCTCGGTCGTGATGCTCTGAAAAGCGAAATGATCGAAGTACTGCTTCAGGAAACCGTCGAACCGCTGGCGGCCGAAAGTCTCCTCAAGGTGGCGCAAAAACAGCGCGCCCTTCTCGTAAGGCACGTCGTGGAAACCGTCGTCGGGATCGCGCCCCTTCAGATCGACGTGCAGGATTTCATCCTTGTCGTCGAGCTGAGCCATTTCCTTTTCCAGGTCCTGCCGGCCGAGCACAGCCTCCATTTCGGCGAGCGGCCGGCCATAGAGCTGCTCGAGGATCCGGCGCTCCAGATAAACGGTAAAGCCTTCGTTGAGCCAGAAGTCGCGCCAGCTTGCGTTGGTTACGAGGTTGCCCGACCAGGAGTGCGCCAGCTCGTGGGCAACCAATGACACCAGGCTCTTGTCGCCGGCCAGGATCGTAGGAGTGGCAAACGTCAGGCGCGGATTCTCCATGCCTCCAAACGGAAAACTCGGGGGCAGCACCAGCACATCGTAGCGTTCCCAGCGGTACGGGCCATACAGGGCTTCGGCGGCTTTCATCATTTTCTCGGTGTCGGCAAACTCGCTGGTTGCGCGGGCCAAGACCGGCGGCTCGGCATACACACCCGTGCGGTCGCTCAGTGGCCGAAAGGAAATATCGCCCACCGCCAGCGCGATCAGGTAGGAGGGGATGGGTTGCGTCATCTCAAACTGGTAATCGCCGTCGCGCGGTCCCTTCCAGTCGTTGGCTGCGCTCATGACGGCTACCAGCTCGTGCGGCGTCCTGACCCAGGCTTTGTAGGTGACGCGAACGCCGGGTGAATCCTGCAGCGGAATCCAGCTGCGGGCGTGGATGGCCTGCGATTGCGTAAACAGGAACGGGTGTTGTTTGCCGGCAGTCTGCTCCGGCGCCAGCCACTGCAAGGCCGAAGCCTCCGGGCCGGTCGAATACGTGATGCGGACATTACGAATATTTTCGGGCACGGCGATCGTCAAAGGGGTGCCGAGAATCGGATCGGTCGTGCCCAGCTTGAAGGCTGCACTGGAGTATGTGGCGCCGTCGGTGGACAGTTCGGTCTTCTCGATCTGAAGCCCGCGAGTGTCTAAGACCAGCGGTTGCGTGTGATCGCTCGAGGTTCGTTCCACCGACAGGACAGCGGCGCCTTTGAGGATCTTCTGGTCAAAGAGAACGTCCAACGACAGGTCGACATGACGAACGCGGAGGTGTTCTGGGTTGGAATAAGAATGCGCGTCTTTCTCGAAGGCTTTGGTCATGGCCGTTGGTTGGGGGGCTGCCGGTTCGACCGGCGTAGGCTGTGCCGGCTCCTCAGTGCGGCCACAGGAGACAGTCAGAAGAGCTACCAGGATCAGGATAATGTAGCTTCGGGTTTGCATCAAACACCTCGTTTTTGGATTATAACAATTTACAGTCGGCAGTCGGCAGTGGGCAGAGGGCAGTCGGCCGAATGGCAGAGTAGCCGCCGGCCGCCAGGCCGGGCCCGATCAAGTGGCAAGCGACCAGTGGCAAGAATTCAAGGGAGACCGAGATGCTGTTTCTTGTATTCTTGCTACTGACCACTTGCCCCTTGAACGGAGAAACTGATGAAGCTGACACCGCAAACTCGAATCGGATGGATCGGGACAGGAGTGATGGGGCGCTCGATGGCTGGGCATCTTCAGAAGGCCGGCTACCCGCTCGTCGTATTCAACCGCACCAAAGACAAGGCACGCGATCTGCTGGACGCAGGCGCAACGTGGGCTGGCAGCCCTCGCGAGGTTGCCGAGCAGTCCGAGGTGATTTTTTCGATTGTCGGCTACCCACACGACGTCCGCACGGTCCTTCTTGGCCAAAACGGAGCGGTCGATGGATGCCGATCCGGATCGATTCTGTGCGAAATGACTTCAAGCGAGCCGAGCCTGGCGGTTGAAATCCAGGAGGCGTCAAGCCGGCGCAACGTGGCGGTCCTGGATGCTCCCGTCTCGGGCGGCGACGTCGGCGCGCGCAATGCAACTTTGACGTTTATGATCGGCGGCCAGGCCGAAACAATCGAACAAATTCGGCCGCTGCTTGATCTGATGGGTAAGAATATCATTCATCAGGGGCCGGCCGGAGCCGGGCAGCATGCCAAACTCGCCAACCAGATTCTGATTGCTTCGACGATGGTGGGTGTTTGCGAATGTTTACTGTACGCGCAGAAAGCGGGACTGGACGTACTGAAGGTCATTGATACACTCGGTAAGGGAGCTGCAGGGTGCTGGTCGCTGACAAACTACGGACCGCGCATTGTGCAGGGTAATTTTGACCCTGGGTTTTACGTGGAGCACTTCATCAAAGACATGGGAATCGCGTTGACCGAGGCGCGCAGGATGAATCTGGCGCTGCCGGGCCTGGCGCTGGCGCAACAGCTTTACCAGGCCACCGCCGCCCAAGGCCACGCCAAGATGGGGACGCAGTCTTTGATCAAGGTTCTCCGGCAAATGGCCGCCGTCACCGACTAGTGGACTGTATCTGAATTGATACCAACAGCATTGATCCTAGTGACGTTCTGCGGTGCAGTGAAAAGCGGCTTCACCACAGAGACACAGCGCGGCATAGCCGCAAACCGTATGCCGTATGCCGTATGCCGCACGCCGGCGACGGAGCGCCAACAGTGCCGCGGCCGGAAGGCTGCGGGCCGGTAAAAAGGAAGCGGGATCGAAAATCTTGCTGAAATAACAAGATTTCGCCAACTGGTAATACAGAGGACACAGAGAAAA
>JBPCNK010000258.1:0-4573 GCA_051001345.1 Acidobacteriota bacterium
ACCGTCGTGGGCAAGGGAATCAAAGCGGTGACCTGGGGCCCGCCGCGGCTGCGCGGCCCCAGGCCAGGAAATAGGAAGCGGGATCAAGAACCTTGCTGAATAAATAACAAGATTTCACCAATTGGTAATGCATGGAGGGTAGTTATGACCTCGCGACCGTACCGTCTCGTTGTTAGTCTTTTCTTTCTCGCCGTCATTCTGCTTGTCTATAACTACCGGGCCAACGCTCGGCAGCCGGCGACTGAAAGAGTCACGGCCCCTCAAACCGAGCAGCAGGCAAACCGTGGGATTGCGCGGGTTCGCGTCGGGCCGGATGGCGCTTATTTTGTTGAAAGAGTGAATAACACCATCGACAAGTATGACGCGCGGGGGAAGATCCTCTGGACCGTTTCTCTCGGCGGACCCTCCCAGCAGGCTCCATTGAGCGTGTACTCGTTTGCGCTGGACGCGCGGGGTGATGTCTTGGCCCTAGGTGTCCTCAAAGATTCGAAGACCATGGCGATCCAGAAGATCTCGGGGACGCCGCCTGTCGTCGTGCCCTGGGGCTCGTACGCGGCGCTGGCGCCGGGCCGAATTGAAGTTGCGCCGGATGGCACCATCTACTTCTCGGCGTTCTCGGCCAAGACTTTCAACGAAGCGGTTCATGCCGGCAAGCGACCGGAGCAGCCGATTCGGGGCAAACTGCTGCACCGCGTCGGCGCCCACGGCGATATCGTGCGATCTTTCGCCGATTTCGAATACTTGCCTGCTTCTTCTAAGGAGCTGGATCAATTCATCGACCGCCTGACCCATACTGCCCCTGTATTCGCACCGGGCGGCGCGTTGTACTTAAGCGTTAGAAACGAGCCCATGATCCGACAAATCGATTTGGAATCGGGCCGCACCACCGGCACGGTGTACCTGAGCCACAGCGGGGCGCTGGGAGAAGTCGTACTCAATCACCTGGAGTTTGTCAGCGATTCGGAGCTTCTTTACACGCTGCAGAAAGTGGACGAGAGCCGGTTGCTTGCCGGCTACGAAGTTCGGTTGCTGAACATCGACTCAGGAGAGCCCACTCTGATCGAGGACTTTCGCGGCAACGAACGCGCCGTGAGCGCTCACTACAACAGGGCTGCCGGCGATGTTCTCCTGTTTGACCTGGTTGGAATCGGCGGGGCCAAGCCGCAGATTCGCAGTCTGCCGGCGATCAACCGAAGGGCCGCGAGCAGGAGAAACCGTTGAGCTGATGCCGAGCGAACCCGCGCTGTTGTCGACGCCACAATCAACAGCGCCGCAAGGGACGCCGTTAGATTGCGCCCTGATTGGCACGACCGGACACATTGATCAAGTTCCAATCCGCAATCCCAATCCCAAATCCGCAATCCCCAATCAAATCCCCAATTCCCCAATCCGCAATCCCCAATCAACTCCGCAATCCCCAATCCGCAATCCAAAAATTCAATCCCCAATCCCCAATCCCAAATCCCCAATTTGAAACCTTCCCACCCATACTAGAATAGACATCTTTGTCCAATATCTATGGCGAACACCCACACGATCGACTCCCTGTTCCGTCTAAAGCCCTATCTGCTGCGCTATCGCGGGGCGATCGCCTTGGGTTCGCTTTCGGTCATCGCCACCAACCTCATCGGAGTCCTGCATCCCTGGGTGTTGAAGATCGCCATCGACGATCTGACGGCAGGCACCGACCGGCGCCTGCTGACCCGCTACGCGCTGCTGCTGGTCCTGATTTCGATCGGTGAAGGCCTCTTCCGATTTTTGATGCGCCGGATTCTTATCGGCATGTCGCGCGACGTCGAATACGATCTGCGCAACGACTATTACGCCCACCTGCAGCGACTCTCGCCTGCCTTCTACCAGCGCAACAACACCGGCGATATCCTGTCGCGAGGGACCAACGACCTCAACGCCGTGCGCATGGTGCTCGGTCCGGGCATCATGTACTCGATGGACACGCTGGCTACCATGACGATGACCATCGTCCTGCTGTTCAGCATCGATTGGCGGCTCACTCTACTGACATTCATCCCGCTATCGCTGGTCAGTTTCCTGGTGAAATACTTCGGCCAGAAGATTCACCAGCGCTTCGAACAGATCCAGGAGCAACTGTCCGATATCACGACCCGGGTCCAGGAGTATCTGAGCGGTATTCGCGTCGTCAAAGCCTACACGCAGGAAGCAAGCGCTTTGACGGACTTCGATGCAGCCAACCAGGAGTTCCTGCGCCGTAATCTGGCGCTGATCCGATTGCAGTCGCTGCTGTGGCCGATGATGCGCGCCGTACTGGGCATGGCGTTTGTCGTGCTGCTTTGGTACGGCGGCGCGCAGGTGGTCGCCAAACGCATGAGCCTGGGAGACTTCGTCGCGTTTATGAGCTACCTGGGAATGTTGATCTGGCCCGTCATCGCACTCGGTTGGGTCGTCAATATCTTCCAGCGCGGCGCCGCCTCCATGTCGCGCATCAGCCGGATTCTGGACGAGCCGCCCGAGATCCAGGACAGCTCCGAGCTGGTCGCGGTCGATCGGTTGGCCGGCGACATCGAGATCCGTAATCTGACGTTCGCTTACAACGGACGCAATGTCCTCGAAAACATCAGCCTGAAGGTACCGCGTGGCAGAACGCTCGCGATTGTCGGCGCTACCGGCTCGGGCAAAAGCACGTTGGTCCATCTGCTGGCGCGGCTCTACCGCGTCCCGCCGGGTACCATCTTCATCGACGGACATGAAATTCATCGCCTGCCGCTCGGCACATTGCGCTCGAGCATTGGCTTTGTGCCCCAGGACACATTCCTTTTTTCCGAAAAGGTTTCGGAAAACATCGCCTTCGGCGCGCCGGGCGCGGGCCGGCCTGAAATCGAAGCTGCCGCGCGAATCTCCAGCGTGTTTGGCGACATCGAGGACTTTCCCAATAAGTTCGATACCTACGTGGGGGAACGAGGCATCACGCTTTCGGGCGGCCAGAAGCAGCGCATCGCCATATCCCGCGCCGTTGCGATCGACCCGCGCATCTTGATCCTCGATGACGCGCTGTCGAGCGTCGACACCTACACCGAGGAACTCATTTTGGGGCAGTTGACCGGCGTGATGCGGAATCGAACGACCATTCTCATTTCGCATCGCGTCTCGACCATACGCAACGCCGATCACATCGTGGTTCTCGACGGCGGCCGGATTGCCGAGCAGGGCACGCACAACCAGCTCCTGGACCGCGACGGAATTTACGCCGAGCTGCACTACCGCCAGTTGCTGCGGGAAGAACTGGGAATGGACTGATGAAACAGGCTCCAGGCTTCAGGCTTCAGGCTTCAGGGAACTGCGAATTACAGATTGAGGGACAGCTATGCAGACCTGCTAGTTCACAACCAATCCGCAATTCCCTGGAGCCTGGAGCCTGGAGCCTGGAGCCTGCAGACAAGCGATGAATCCACACGAAGAAGAAATCCTCGGAAAAGCGTACGACGCGCGGTTGATGCGCCGGCTGCTCACCTATATCCGGCCGTACCGAACGACGGTCCTGGTGTCCATTGCGCTGATATTCGTCGTGGCGGCGCTGGACCTGGCCGGCCCTTATCTGATGAAGGTCGCCATCGACGACTACATCGCCACCGGCCGCATGGATGGTCTCCACTGGATCGCCCTGCTCAACGTCGCTGCCCTGCTGGCGCATTTCGGATTCTCGTATCTGCAGAGCTACCTGATGAACGTCACCGGCCAGCGCATCATGTACGACTTGCGGATGCAGATCTTCACGCACTTCCAGCGCCTCCAGGTTTCCTTCTTCGACCGCAATCCGGTCGGCCGCCTGATCACGCGCGTGACCACCGACGTGGACGTGCTCAACGAAATGTTCACGTCGGGCGTTGTGGCGATCTTCGGCGATGTCTTCACTTTGTTTGGGATCATCGTGGTGTTGTTCTGGCTGGACTTCAAGCTGGCGCTGGTGACGCTGTCGGTCGTGCCGCTGCTGTTTGTAATCACCTGGGTTTTCAAGGTCAAAGTTCGTGCCTCGTACAGGCGTGTCCGCACCGCCATCGCCCGCATCAACGCCTTCCTGCAGGAGAATATCGTCGGCATGTCGGTCGTTCAGCTGTTTGTCCAGGAGAACCGCCGGCTGGTCCAATTCCGCGAGCGCAATGAAGAGCACCGCCAGGCCAACCTTCAATCGGTCCTGTATTACTCGGTCTTCTATCCGCTGACCAGCCTGGTAGGCGCCGTGGCCATCGCGCTGATCATCTGGTATGGCGGCGGACAGGCTCTGCGTGGAGCGCTTACACTCGGCGTGCTCGTCGCGTTTATCCAGTACTCGGAGCGCTTCTATAAGCCCATCATGGATCTGAGCGAAAAATTCAACATCCTGCAGGGGGCCATGGCGTCTTCGGAACGAATCTTCAAGCTGCTGGACACACCTGTAACGATCGAAAGCCACGGCGAAGTGATTCCGGGAGGGGTTCGCGGCGAGATCGAGTTTGATCACGTCTGGTTTTCTTACAAGGAGAACGAACCGGTTCTCAAAGACGTCAGCTTCCAAATACAGCCGGGTGAAAGTGTCGCGCTGGTCGGAGCAACCGGCGCC
>JBPCNK010000259.1:0-7560 GCA_051001345.1 Acidobacteriota bacterium
CCCGATGGGAGGCGGCTCGTCTTTTTCGTCCGCGATTCGGTCCGTCTGGTTCAACTCTGGATGCAGGAGCGAAGCGGTGGCCCGGCGCAGAAGCTCACTAACCACACGGATACTACGCCGCTCCGTGCGCGCTGGTCCCGTGACGGTAGTGCGATCCTCTACTCTGCTGACGGCAGGCTATGGCGTATCGCCGCAGAAGGTGGGGCGCCGCAGGAAATACCTTTCACCGCCAAGTTGAGCTTCCCGCGGCAGCGATCACGCCTGAAACCGATTCGATTCCCGCTCCGGGGCGTTGAGCTTCCAGCGCGCGGCCATATGGGCCTGTCGCTATCGCCTGACGGCAAGCGGATTGCCACGATTGCCCTCGGTAAGCTCTGGGTCTTCCCTATTGGTAGCCAGCCAAATTCCGTTGCACCGATGCCACAAGATGCGGCTGGTTTGTCTTGGTCACCCGATGGCAGAGAAATCGCCTGGAGCGCGGGGCCAGGGGGAGCCGAAGACCTCTTTGCCACGGATGTCGAGACGGGCAAAACGCGCCGTCTCACCGCCTTGCCTGGCCGGGAGGTCAGACCTTCGTGGTCTCCAGATGGCCAGCGCATTGCTTTCCTCCACTGGCAGAAGCCGGCCTTGACCACACCGCCATGGGAATGGAAAGACTCTGGTCTCCGCCTGAGCGTCATTCCTGCACACAGTGAGCCGGTTGAGCGGCTCGATACTACAATGAACATCACTGATCTTCCGCCGGGATCGGGATGGGCATTCAGTTTCTTTGGGCACGGGCAGGAGGTGCCGCAGTGGAGCCCCGATTCCAAGGCTCTTCTTCTTTTTGAAACTAAGGCCACACTGGTTCCCTTAAAAGGTGAGCCGCGCCAGCTTCAGCATTTCCCCGCAAATCTAACCTTTCTCCACTGGGGTACTGACAGCTCGATCGTCTACGTGAAAAACGACATGCTCTGGCGAGCGCCGTTCAGCAGCGACTCCGGAATGGTGGGTGAGCCGACCGCCGTATCTAATGATCCGGCACTCTATCCGAGTGTTGCCCGTGACGGCAGCATCCTTTACATTTCAGAGGACGGCCTCCGGGTGCGCCGACCCGACGGGCGTGTCGAGCGTCTCGGGTGGCCGCTGACCTACCGCACACCTGCGGCACCTGAACGGCTCCTCCTTCGAGGCGTGCGCATCATTGATGGCAAGGGAACGCCCCCATCGGCGCCCCGCGATATCCTCGTGGAGGACGGCCGCATTGCCCGCATCGCACCCACCGGAAAACTCAAGGCGAAAGCGGGGACGCGTGTGGTTGAGGCGGAGGGGAGGACGGTGATCCCCGGCCTTATCGATTTGCACACTCACCTGTGGGACGATGCCCAGCTTCCCGGCCTGTTGTACTACGGCGTCACGACGGTGCGCGATATGGGCACGGCCATCGGCCGGCTGGCTGGCCTTCGTGACGCGATCGAGGCAGGCGTTCGCCCCGGCCCAAGGATCGTCTTCGGCGGATTCCAGTTCTGGGGTGCAACTGGCTTTTCAGGGGAGACCGGTCAGGCGCCGGCTGATGAAGCCGGGCGTGCGCGGGCAGTGGCGCTGCTTCGTGCCTTCGGCGCAGATTATTTGAAAATGCGCCAGTTCACCGGCTGGGATGCTGGTGCGAAGCTCATCGAACACGCTCATGCTTCCGGCATGCCAGTGAGCGGCCACATCGCGCTCCCCCTGCCTCTGATGGCGGCCGGGATCGATGGGATGGAGCACCTGGGACCTTCCGGCACACGCACTAACGAGATTCTCTACGACGATATAATCCAGCTCTTCAAGGCGGCACAGCTCTGGATCGTGCCTACAATTGTGGCTTACTCATCCGAGGTGCGCTTGATTGACGAACCCTCAATCATCGACCAGCCGGACACGGCTCCCTTTCTGACACCGTTTCTGCGCTGGTGGGCGCTAGCCCGTCACCGGCCACCGACGGGTGATCGACGGCTGAGCTATGAGCGGTTTGCTCACCTGACGCGCCTGGGCACCGAGAAGCTGCACAAAGCAGGTATCACAATCGCCGCAGGTGCGGACGTGTCACCTCTGCCCTGGGCGCTGCACTTAGAACTGGAAGAGCTGGTCAATGCAGGCTTGTCGTCAATGGAAGCCATCAATGCTGCGACCAGCGTCGCGGCCCGCGTGCTCGGATCTTCAGAAGAGATCGGTAGCATCAAGCAAGGCAAGCTGGCAGACCTGGTCATCCTCGACGCTGATCCGCTGCATGACATCCGCCACACTCGGAAAATCTGGCGCGTGATCAAAGGCGGCTGGGTGTTCGATCCTGAAAAACTCCGCCCGCGTGAATCTGCCGGCGCAACGAAATGATCACGAGTACGAGGAGGGCAAGATGAAGCGAACTTTGTTTCTCACAATTCTGTCGTGTTCCTTGTTCGTTGCGCCGATAGTTCGCGCGCAGGCCGACAAAGTAAACGTCCAGCGGCTCACGCATACACCGGGCTCTGGCAAGTTCAGTTCGGATCCGGCTTGGTCGCCCTGCCGCACAGGACGCAGCGAGGCGGGCATGGGTCCGCAGCACCGTCGCGTCCTTGGAGCCCCTCAAGGTGGGACACTATGTCGGAGAATCTGATCTGTCGATCGCGCCGGAGCGAGCGAAACAATGCTTCTCGCCCGCGGCGTGGGCGAAACTGAACCGGCTCAAACGCAAGCACGACCCGAACGACCTGTTTTTTTCTTACTTGCAGCAGGCATGACCGAACAATTGTTTAACGGGCACTGGATGTTCGATCCGAAAGTCCTGCTGCCCAATCGCAATTGACCGAAACCATGTCTGGAAGTTATCCGACGACAGGAGGAGAATAATGAAAGAAAAGCTTATGAGTTCATCCGATGGAAATGTTACTCGCCGCGGGTTTCTCGAACGCGCGGCTGTTACAGGACTGACATTGGCAGTTTTGGGCAGCACGACCAAAAGCGAAGTGGCCGGCCAGACAATAAGATCGACAACCGTTACAAAGCCAGGTGCTCCACCAAATTGGGGCCTGTTACAAAAGAATGTTCTCGGTGACGTCGTTCTCAATAATAGTCCGGAATATGAGAGCTGTCGCCGCTCGATGGTGTGGAACGCCGTTAAAGCGGAGCGCTTTCCCGGTGCTATCGTTCGTGTCCGCTCCGAGGCTGATGTCCGCGAGACGATTCGGTTTGCGCGCGCAAACCAGTTAAAAGTGGCGATCCGAGGAGGCGGTCACCAATGGCACAACTCGGCATTGCGCCAGGGCGGGCTGCTGATCGACCTCTCAGGCTTGAATCAACTAAGCGTGGACGCGTCGCATCATACTGCCGCCGTTCAGCCGGGCGTTTTCTCCGGAACGTTAATGGAGAACCTCGCCCCGCATGGGCTGGCCTTCCCCGGCGCCCACGTACCTGGGGTGAGGTTGAGCGGGTTTCTGCTGAACGGCGGCCTCGGTAACAATTACCGAACGTGGGGCCCATCGTGCGCTCGCATCGAGGCGATCGAGGTTGTGAACGCGCGCGGTGAATTCATTCGCGCGGATCGAAAGCAGAACCAAGACCTATTTTGGGCTGCGCGTGGTGCCGGACCAGGCTTTTTTGGCGTCGTTACCCGTTTTCACCTAAAACTAGCCCCATTACCGCGAGCTATTCTCTCGAGCACGATGACCTATGGCGTCAAAGACATTGACAAGGTTGCGGCATGGCTCCCTCAACTTTACCGAACCGTTCCCGCGAACGTCGACTGGCTATTGTGGAGCGGCGCACCGGGGCTGTATTTCGACGCCACGGCTTTCGCCGATACGGTCTCGGATGCGCGAAAAGCGCTGGAACCGTTCGAGGCGGAGCCCGCGGGACTCAGCGCTGTTCGCAAGAACCTCTACCGCAATGTCGAAAACTTCGGTGGGAATGCCAATCCCCCGGATCCGGAAGGTCCGCGTTATTTGGGTGAGGAGTTATGGTCGAACACCTCGCCGCAAGAGATCCTCTTAAGCCTGCGCGAAGGGATACTCGCCGCGCCCTCACAACGTTCCGCCGTAATGCTCTGGTGTGCCAGTCAGGAAGGTTGGCCGAAGCAGCCGGACATGGCGTACTCGCGCACCGGCTCTACTTTGGTCGGCGTCTACGGGATTTGGAATGATGCGGCTAAGGACGCAGCGGTTCGCACGTGGGTCCGCGATACATTCGCGTCTGTTGATCCAATGAAGGTCGGCTACTACGTCGGAGACACTGACCTGGCCGCTGCACCGTATCGAGCCGAACAGTGCTTCTCGCCCGCGGCGTGGGCGAAACTAAACCGGCTCAAACGCAAGCACGACCCGAACGATATGTTTTTTTCTTACTTGCAGCATGCATGACCGAAGCAAGTGTTTAAAGGGCGAATGGGTGTTCGATCCGAAAGTCCTGCAGCCCAATCGCAATTGACCAAAACCATGTCTGGAAGTTATCCGACGACAGGAGGAGAATAATGAAAGAAAAGCTTATTGGTTCGTCCGATGGAAATGTTACTCGCCGCGAGTTTCTCGAGCGCGCGGCTGTTACCGGCGTGACATTGGCAGTTTTGGGCGGCACGACCAAAAGCGAAGTGGCCGGCCAGACAATAAAATCGACAACCGTTACAAAGCCAGGTGCTCCACCAAATTGGGGCCTGTTACAAAAGAACGTTCTCGGGGACGTCGTTCTCAATAATAGTCCGGAATATGAGAGCCGTCGGCGCTCGATGGTGTGGAACGCCGTTAAAGCGGAGCGATTTCCCGGTGCTATCGTTCGTGTCCGCTCCGAGGCTGATGTCAGCGAGACGATTCGGTTTGCGCGCACTAACCAGTTAAAAGTGGCGATTCGTGGAGGAGGTCACAATTGGCACAACGCGGCGATTCGTCAGGGAGGCGTCCTACTCGATCTGTCTCGCCTGAACCAAATCCAGGTGGATGTGGAGAAGCGGAAGGCCGTCGTTCAACCTGGCGTGAAAGGCGCAGCATTCATTGCGAACCTGGCTCCTCACGGGCTCGCGTTCCCCATCGGGCACTCCCCGAAAGTGGGTTTGAGCGGCTTTCTCCTCAGCGGTGGCGTCGGGTGGAATTACGGCAACTGGGGGCCGTCGTGCGCGAGCATTGAGGCGCTCGACATCGTGGACGCGCGCGGTAAACTGATCCGTGCAGACCATGATCAGAACGCAGACCTCTTGTGGGCCGCACGGGGCGCGGGGCCAGGATTCTTTGGAGTCGTCACTCGAATTCATCTGAAGGTTTTCCCGTTACCCCGGGCGATCCTCCGAAGCCGCCTGGTCTACCCGATAGAGGACTTCGATAAGGTGGCGGCGTGGCTCCCTGAGATCGTGCGCTCTGTGCCCGCAGAATTAAGGTTTGGCTTCTACAACCGCAAAATCGTGATCCAGGCATGGGCCTTCGCCGATACAGTCGCCGACGCGCGCAGCGCACTCCAGGCTCTGGAGGCGGAACCGACGGGTCTTCACGCCCAGCGAAAGCGCCTCTATGCAGAACTCTCAGTCGAAGAGCTGTTCGGGGCTGTTAATGAAGGGTCTGGGCCAGGCCCCCGCTATGCAGGCGACGGCGTGTGGTCCAACGCTTCTCCGCAAGAGCTGCTGTCCGGCGTGCGCGATGGCATCCTCGCCGCGCCTTCAGAAAGCTGCTGGGTGGAATTTCATCTTCTGCAGGGTCGGGGTTGGCCGCAGCTGCCTGACATGGCTTTCTCGGTGTTCGCCTCGAGCCACGTGGGCGTCTACTCGATTTGGAATGATGCAGAGCAGGACACAGCGAACCAGGCGTGGGTCCGCAGCACGATCGCGTCCTTGGAGCCTCTCAAGGTGGGATACTATGTCGGAGAGTCTGACTTGACGGTCGCGCCGAACCGAGCGCAGCAGTGCTTCTCGCCTGCGGCGTGGGGCAAGCTAATCAAGCTCAAACGAAAGTACGATCCACACAACGTGTTCTTTTCATATTTGCAGCATCCGTGATTGCTGCCAACGTATAAAGTTTAGGAACAATAATGAAAAAACTACTGACCACCGCTTGTTTGTTTGTCGTGACTATTGTTGCGATTGTCTCTTTCATCGCCGCCCCGACAGTTTTCGGGCAAGAGAAGAAAACGGCTGATGTTAATCCGTCACCGGCCGAGTCCGTTACCGCTAGGAAAGCCTACCCGGATTTTGCGGTTCAAGCGCCGGTAGTCAATACGTCTCCGGGGCCGGAGTACGCCGCCTGGACCAGAATGTTTCAGGGCGTTCCGGGCATTGAGCGGACCGCAAAGGGCCGGTTGTTGGCGGCCTGGCATGTGGCCTTTGGGCCGATGGGCTACCTCGTGCTCGTCTCCAGTGAAGACGACGGAAAAAACTGGTCGGAAGCGAAACTCGTCATTGACCCGCCAGGAAATGTATGGGCCGGGAACCCTGCTCTTTGGCGCGACCCGGCGGGGCGGCTTTGGCTCTTCTGGAGGCAGGGTTATGGCGGAAGTGACGGGCGCGACGGTGTGTGGACCATCGTCAGTGAGAACCCCGATGATGGGAGCCCCACCTGGTCCAAACCCAGGCGCCTCGCCGACTGAGTAGCCTCGAAGCCGACTGTCTTGTCGACGGGAGAGTGGCTTCTCCCCGTCGCAGTGTTGCATTTCGCGTGCGACCTCGCAGAGGTCAATGTCGAGAACAAGCTCGGCCTGGCGCCTTCAGTGATCAAGGCGCTCTGTCACGATCCCGGAGATCGGAAAGGCATGCATGTCTACAGCTCGGTGGACCAGGGGAAGACGTGGACGGTGCTGGGTCAGGCCCGAGTTCAAGATGCCTGCTGCGAGCATAGGATTGTGGAGCGCCGAGATGGAAGTCTGTGGATGCTCGTCAGAACCTTCTACGGGATCGGTCAAGCCGTGTCCACTGATCGGGGCAAGACATGGGGACAGACTGGAGAGAGCGGGATCCGGCACCCGGCTACTCGCTTCTTCATTCGTCGCCTGAAGTCCGGCAGGCTGTTGCTGGTCAGACACAACCTGCCCAGCGTACAGTTCCGTTCTCACCTTACGGCTTACCTCTCGGACGACGATGGCAAGACGTGGTCTGGCGGTCTCTTGCTCGACGAGAGGAATGACGTGGCGTATCCAGACGGCGTCGAGGCCGACAACGGCAAGATGTATGTGATTTATGATCGGGGGCGGTCCACCGATCGGGAAATCCTCATGGCCACATTTACGGAAGAAGATGTGAAGCAGGGAAAATGTGTGACAGAGCAATGTCGTCTCAAGATGATTGTGAACAAGGCAGGCGAATAGAAATAGAAATGATGCTCAAGCCGTGCGCCTTTCTGCTCCCGTCGTGGCGTTCACGCTCGGGCTGGCGAAAGCTGAATGCTTGTTAGACGGCTACGAACGTGATTAGCGACATAAAGTCACGCATCTCCACCTATCGATATTTTCGCATGAGGATTGAGGCAACAATTATGAAAAAACTTCTGACCACTGCTTGTTTGCTTTTCGCGACTACCGTTGCGCCTGTTTCTTTCAACGTCTCGACAGTGTTAGGGCAACAGAACTTTAGCCAGACGAAAGCCATTCGATTTGGAA
>JBPCNK010000260.1:0-23397 GCA_051001345.1 Acidobacteriota bacterium
GCCTCCAGGCCGTCCATCCCGGGCATGCGGATATCGAGAATGACCAAGTCGGGGCTTTGGGATTCAACTGTCGCGATTGCATCATTGCCGTTGTCGGCCACCAGCACGTCGTACCCGTCAGCGCGAAACTCCTTCTCATACAGGCGTCTTAAGTTCTTTTCATCATCCACAATCAGAATTCTGCTCATGACAACTCCTTTATTCGGCGCTGACTGCCGAGGCCAGAGCCACTGTCGAAACGGACTGCCTCACAGGCAGGCGGACACTAAATTCGGTTCCTTGGCCAGGGCGGCTGCTGACCGAAATAAAACCGCCATGCGCCTCTACGATTTCGGAGACGACCGTCAACCCCAATCCAGTGCCTGAATTCTTTGTCGTGAAAAAAGCGGAAAATATCTTATCCATATTTTCCGGAGCGATCCCGACGCCCGAGTCGGCCACCTCCACTTCCACCCAGTCGCCGGCGCGGCTCAATCCGAGGCGGATCGATCCACCCGCGGGCGTGGCGTGGACGGCGTTGACGAGCAGGTTGAGGAACACCTGCTTGAGTTGCGCCCCATCTGCCTCGATTGCCGGAAATCCCGGTTTCGCGTTGACCTGGAGCCAGATGTTCCCGTTGTTGGCCTCTTCAGAAACAAGAGCCACACAATCGGCCACCACCTGATACAGATCGGTCGGCTGCAAATTCAGCTGATGAGCCCGGGCGTAATCGATGATGTTCTCGACGATTTTTTCCAGCCGCATCACCTCCGTAATAATGATGCCGACGTCTTCACTCAGCGGTGCATCCGCCGGCATTTCGCGGGCCAGGCGGCGGGCGAACCCGCCGATGGAAACCAGTGGGTTGCGAATTTCATGGGCGATCGTGGCCGCCATCTTGCCGATGGCCGACAGCCGCTCGGCCCGCAGCAGCTTGGCCTGGTTCTCCTGCAGCGCCATGGTCGATTGCTCCAGCGCGTCCACCTTTTCACGCAGTTCTTTGTAGAGCATCGTGTTCTCGATGGCTGCACTCGCGTGATTGGCAAAAATCTGCAAGGAATGGATGTCGCCTGGCCCGATTGGTCGCTGGTTGATGGAGTTATCGGCTACCAGAACTCCGAGGCGCTTGTACCGCGTATAGAGGGGAATGGCGGCGAACGACTCACAACGCAGCAGCCGAATCGTCTCATCGTCGATGCGCTCGCCTTCATGGAGACCATAAAGGACGTTGACGGGTCTGCCGAGCTGCATAGCCCGAATCAGAATATTCTGGCGCGCCGAGCCCGGGATCTGAATCTGACGAACCAGCTCGTTGATGCGGCTTTGCTGGTAGTTGCGGTTCTCCGGATACGAATTTAGGAGTTCGGCCAGCGACAGGTGCTTTGTGCGAAGGTTCGACCAGATCGTTCCGGCTTCGTCCGCATCGTAAGGACCAAGCCCAACGGTTCCTTCCAGCGCTTGTTCGACCTCGTCATACATCAGAATGAAAGCGCGGTTGAACCCGAGCCCTTCGCGGGCTGTGACGCTGACCAGAATAATGTAGAGACCCTCGGACAGGTCGGTTGTTCCTTGCAGCGCTTTGCTGAACTCGCTGAGCTTGCGCAGTTGCTCAAGCTGGCCACTCAAGTCCCGTTCAAACTGTTTGGTCTCCGTGAGATCTCGCTCGATGAGAACCACCAGCGCCGGAGCGTCTGCGGAGGCCAGCAGCGGCGTGGCCGAAACCTCGTGGTAGTTCGTCTTGCCGGCGCGTGTCTGTGCCACTTCCAGTGTCTGGCGGACGCCGTGTCCGAAGGTCGTCGTTGCAAACCCGACCAGCTCCGCGGGAGTCAAGCCGAGCCAGCTGATCTCGCGCAAGTTGTGGCCGACCAGATCAGTCCCGCCGATGTGTTCCTGCGAGCGCGGATTGCACGCGACGATATCCAGTGTGTCGGCGTCGACGGCCAGTATCCCTTCGCCGATGTGGTCCAGAATGTTGTGGTACAGAGTCAATGACGTTCTCCAAAATACACTGTATATCAAGGGTCACGGAATTGCGGATTGCGAATTGCGGACTGCGGATTGAATCCGCAATCAATCCGCAATTCGCAATGTTCCGCCGCCCCTAACGTAACTGAGTTGGAACCTGCTGCCGCTTCCCTCGAACGGACTCATACAGTTCTACGTACCGTGCCGCGCTTGCATCCCATGAAAAATCACATTTCATAGCGTTAAGCCGGATGCGGTTCCAAACCTCCGGGTCGCGATACGCGTCCAGCGCGCGCCGCAGCGCCGCAACCAGTTCCTGGGAATGATACAGATAGAACTTGAACCCGTTGCCCTGACCTGTTGCGGGATCGAACTCGGCGACCGTATCGGCCAGACCGCCCGTGTGGCGGACAACCGGGACGGTGCCGTATTTCAAACTGTACATCTGATTGAGCCCGCAAGGCTCATAGCGCGAGGGCATGAGAAAAAGATCCGAGCCGGCTTCAATCAGGTGGGCCAGGCTTTCGTTGAATCCGAGATGCAGGCCGAAGCGATCGGGATGGCGCCGCTCGATCTGTTCGAACGCATCTTGATAACGGCGCTGGCCGGTACCCAGCAGTACCATCTGCAACGGCAAGCTCAGGATCCGATCGATGGCCTCAAGCACCAGATCGAAGCCCTTCTGATCGGCCAGCCGCGAAATGATTCCCACAACGGGAACGTCGGGCGTCAGGGGCAGATTGAATTTTCGCTGCAGGAATTCCTTATCGCGCGCCTTGCCGGCCAGGTTTTCGGGACCGTAGCGGAATGGAATGAGCGCGTCGGTGCGTGGATTCCATCGGCCGTAGTCGCAACCGTTCAGCACACCGTACAGGTCGCTCGACCGCTGCTGCAGAACGCCTTCCAGTCTGTATCCGAACTCCTCGGTCTGGATTTCTCGCGCGTACTGCCGGCTGACCGTGGAAATGACGTCGGCGTAGGAAATGGCGGCCTTCGCCAAATTGAACTGGCCGAAGAATTCAAATGGCCCGCCCGGCCGTGTCAGTTCGAGGGGCAATCCGGTGGCCGCGAAGCGGTCGAGGGGATAGACCTCCTGATAAGCCACGTTGTGGATCGTGTAGAGGCTGCCGGTTGCCGCAAAGAAAGAGGACTGGCGGTACCACAGTTGCAGGTACACGATGGCAAGCGCCGTCTGAGAGTCATTGGCGTGGAGGACATCTGGCGCAAATCCCACCCGCTGAAGTGCAGGGAAGACCGCCTTGCAAAAGAACGCAAAGCGTTCCAGGTTGTCGGGGTAGCCTTCGCCGCTGACTGGATCCGTATAGATGCCGGAGCGATCAAAGTACGCCGGGTTGGAGACCAGGTAAACCGGAATCGAGCTGTTCGGCAGGTGGCCTTGCCAAAGCGATACCGGCTGTTTTTGGGCTCCCATGGCGATCGGTTCGAGCGGGCCGATTTCCTCTATGGGAACCCGGTTCACTGGCCGATGCGCCGGGATCAAAACGCGCACGTCAACACCCAGGCGGTCGAGCGCCAGCGGCAACGCTCCAATGACATCTCCGAGCCCTCCAGCTTGCGCGAAAGGGACTGCTTCGGCGGCGACGATAGCAACCTGCAGCCGCGGGCTTAGAGGTTCTGGTGGCGCCATGGCTTCACCTTGCGATTTCATGCCTTGCCAACCGAAGTACGAGTTACGAATTACGATTTACGAAACATGAAGGAAGTTCGTAACTCGCAATCCGCAATTCGTAACTGTTGCCGCTGATTGCCCACTCGCTGACGCTCGTGGCCCGGATATGCCGGCGGCGGCTAAATCTCCACGTCGCGTAGAAACCTGGCGCAGTCCTCCGGTGGTGTGGGGTTGATATAGAAGCCGCTGCCCCACTCGAAGCCGGCCATCCGGGTCAGCCGCGGCAGGATCTCGATGTGCCAGTGGAAATCGTCCTCGAGCGTCTCCCAATAGCGCGGGCGCCGGGTCGCCGCGACGTTGGGAATCGTGTGAATGACAAAGTTATAAGGAGGGTCCTTTAAGGCGACTTTCAACCGATGCATGATGTCTTTCATCGTCTCGGCCAGTCGCGGAATCTCGGCGTCGGTGATGGCGGCAAAGTCGTGACGGTGCCGCCGCGGCGCGACAAAGATTTCAAAAGGAAATCGGGAAGCGTACGGAGTAAGAACGACATAGTCGTCGGTTACGCGGACGATTCGCTCACCGCGGTTGAGCTCGCTGGTGATCACATCGCAGAACAGGCAGCGTTCCTTCAACAGGAAGTGCTGCTGGGCCGACTGCAGTTCATTGGCGATAATCTTCGGTGTGACGGGCGTGGCGATGATCTGCGTGTGGGGATGCGCCAGCGTTGCGCCGGCGTTGAAGCCGTGGTTCTTGAAGAGGAGGACGTATTTGAGACGCCGGTCCCGCATCAAGTCGCGCAGCCGTTCGCGATACATCGTCAGGACCAGGCAGAGTTGCTCGATGGGCATATCGGCCAGCCCGACTTCGTGTTCTGGAGTTTCGATGATGACCTCGTGCGCTCCCACGCCGTTCATCTTGTCGTAGACGTCCATGCCTTGGCGGTCCAGATCGCCCTCGATTTTCAGCGCAGCGAATCGATTCGGCACCACGCGAACCTTCCAGCCGGGCCGGTTGGCGGCGCTGCCGTCGCGGATGGCGGCGATCTCCGGAGGTGTCTTGTCCTCGTGGCCTTCGCAGAACGGGCAGAAACTGGCGCGGGGGTGTTCGTTGGAAACAAAAAAATCGTCCGGCCGAAGCGCGCGTTGTGTCGAGATGATAACCCAGCGTTTCTGGATCGGATCGTGCCTCAGTTCGGGCATGCAGCTCCTTTGAAAACTCCTATTCTTACAGTGGCTAAACCCCGACCGTCAACCTTCAAACATTTGAGGGTCTGCGGTGGCGCAGGCTTTGGTCTGTGGCTCTTCGGCCTAGCCGGAATTATTCACAAGAAGCAAAACCTAGACACGAATGATCACGCGACCACTGAAGAATGGTCTCAAGAACGGTTTTTTGCGGAGAGGCTGGCTTTTTCATTCTGTATGCAACGCTCCCGGCACAGCCCGGGCCTGCTCCTCCTTTTATCAAGAAATGGGACGATGCGTCTTTTCAGAGCTGCTGCGTCCCTTGTTTCGCATTCCCAGACAACCAGACATTTCCAGCCGTCTGCGGCCAGCGCTTGCTGATTCCTCCCGTCGCGGATTTGATTCCGCCGCAGCTTTGGCAACCAGTATTCCAAATTGGACCTTGGAACGTGCGACGACTTGCAACCGTGTGAGTGCCAGAAACAGCCATGAACGAAAATCACCTTGCGGCGCGAGACAAACACCATGTCCGGCTTTCCAGGAAGCTCTTTCCGGTGCAGCCGGAAGCGGTAGCCCATCTTGTGAACGAGGTGACGCACCGCAAGCTCCGGCGCCATGTCCTTGCTGCGAATGGCCCGCATATTCGCGCTGCGGTCCATCACCCTTACTTCAGCGAGGCGCGGATCGCCTTCTCGTAGACCTGCGGCGGCGGGAGATTACTCGGTGCGGTAAATGCAAGCGCCACCTGATCGATGGTCGTAGTGAACTGCCCGACGCTGATAAGCGCGCGCTGACTTCCGGGAGGAACCGGCTCACCGATGTCGTACCACATGATCGTCAACGCGCCTGGCTGAATCGGATATGGGCTCAGGTGTTCTCCCAGCCTCTCGTTGATTTTCTTGTATACCCCAGTGGGACAGATGAAGAAAAGACCCTTTTGGCACAGTGGCTCGTGCCGTAGCGCGTGCCCTTTGTAGATGATCTGCGGCAGAATCCGTTTGTTGACGTTCTCCCAGTTGAATCCCGCCGAACTATTGCCGGAAAACGCTTCCTCTTTCAGATAGGCCTCGCGTTCCTTTCGATAGTTACCCGTGGTGTCGATCGACTGAACCTCGACCGCAACGAAGTTCACCAGCTCGCGCCTGGAGCTCACGTGCGCAAGCACCCAATCCACGGAATACGCGCCGCTCTTGCCGCGGGTGGGAAGCCTCAGCTCCCTCCCCCAACGCCTACCGAAAACGGCGACGCACTCGCCGGTCTGCTCAGTAATCGCATTCGCCGCCACCAACGGAATGACCGAGCCGAAAGCGATGCGCGCGACATCACGGAGAATCTCATAGTTGTTGGCGTAAAGCCGGATGGGGCAGCAAATCACCGGCTCGCCTCTCGTTGCTTTGAGCGTACAGGCGCCGCTAATGACGCCGTCGCTCAGCGTTTTCAGGCACTGCCCGCCGAGAAACGGGCATTTCAACTGCGCGCGCGCTTCGACGGCTACAGGAGAACGATCCTCCGGATTGTGGCCAAAGAATTCGATGATCCTGCTAGCCATGAGCCGCTTCCGCGGGTACCGCCGGGGTGGCTCCATGCACCTTCAAGTGCCCGCGGATTTGCAGCGCTATGGCCTTAGCCATCAAGACCGGGACCGCGTTCCCCACCTGCTTATACTGGGATACGCGGGGCCCGAAAAACCTGCAAGTGTCAGGGAAGGACTGGAAGCGCGCAGCTTCTCGCACCGTGAGCGAGCGCTCTTGATCTGGCAGGAACACGGTGCCCCAATGCGGATCGCATTTGGTCATAACGGTGCCGGCAAGGCCATCATTCCGCAGCCGGCCGTACCGTTTCGTATGGTCTGATTTGCGTGCCCGTTGCATACCTTTAGGCAGTAGCCGGTGCGGGATGTCCCGCCAGGAGCCGCCGGGCTTAACGTATCTCATGCGCTCGATATTCTGTTTCGAGAGCTTCGCGCCGAAATGATTGAACGTCACGCCTTCCGGATTCCGCATTGTGCGCGCGTAATCGCTGTGAGCTTCTACGGTATAGCCCACGACCTCCGCGCCTTCTCCTATCTCCAATCGCGGCAAGTCGCCAATGGCTTCCCCGACAGTCACAGCCGGCAATAGCCGTTTCTTGTCCGCCTCGGTGAGGTGGAAAACCAACGTGCTGCCGCCGCGGAAATTCGCGCGGCCAGTTGCGTAGTGAGTGGGCTCCGGCGGCGCGATCGGCGCCGTTCGTGAGCCCAGCAAAATCAGGCGCCAGCGTTCCTGCGGAACGCCATAATGGGCGGCGAACAGGATTTTTTCCGTGACGTGATAGCCATGCTCCGAGAACTCGCGGAGGATCTGCCGGAACACCTTGCCGTCGTCCAAAGAAAGCAAGCCGGGAACGTTTTCGAAGAGAAAAGTCTTCGGTCGAAACTCCTCAAGAAAGCGCAGGTAATCCTTGAACAGTTTGTTGCGCGGATCGTGCAAGAAGCGCTCCGGTGCGTTGATTGAGAAGCCTTGGCATGGCGGCCCTCCGACGAGGACATCGAGAGCGCCTTTCGCCAAACCGAGGCGGGCGCGAACTTCTGCCGGGTCTACTTCCTCAATATCCCTTGAGTCCCCCCAAGCCTCGGGATGATTGTAAGCGAACGTTTCTACCGCCTCCGTCATGCAATCATTACCATAGAGGCAGCGGTACCCTGCATCGCGGAACCCTTCCGCAATGCCTCCAGCTCCGCAAAAGAGATCGATCGTATGCAGCGTTACGTCACCACTCCCTGGCGTGCCCTTCTCACGTGACGTAACAAGTCTGAGCTCCGCGCCCTTCTTTCTCATCCTCATAGCCCTTCCAGCTTGAACAGTGGCCATTTGTCCGCGACATACTTTTCCGCAGCCTCTCGCACTACCCACGCCAGTGAAACCTTTTTTTGTTTGGCAATTTCTTCAAGAGTCTCATAGAGATCCGGGGGGAAACTGATCGACGCCCGGACCGAGGCCGTTGTTTGCATTTCGTTTTCACCCTCCCGCTTTTTCACCCTCATTTTCGATCCACCGCCAACCTTACACCACATTACACCATGTCGGTGAATTCGGAGAAGTCTCAAAAAATCCTGTCGTGTGTCGAAATGATGACCCAGCGTTTTCTGGATGGGATCGTGCCTCAGTTTCGGCCATGGAGCTCCTTTGAAAACAGGCTTCAGGCTCCAGGCTCCAGGAAATTATGAATCACAGATGAATCGCCAATTTACGGCCAATCACAATCCGCATTTCCCTGACCCCTGACCCCTGGAGCCTGCTTTCTTCATTGGTCGAGGATCAGCGGCAGCGCGTAGCAACCGCTGTCGGGCCACCGCTCCAGCGAGCGAGTCTCTTCGAACATTTCCAGGTAGAAGTGGACCGGGCCATCCACCGGCTCCCCCAGGTCCGCCCGCGAGATGGACAGCTCGAGAATCCGCGAACAGGCGGCCGAGATAGACGATCCGTTGAACTCTCCCTCCCAGGCCGTTCGACAACTACCCAAGTCCAGTTCCACCACCAGGACTTGCGCCACCGGCACACCGAAGCAGAAACGCAGCCGTACGCCTGACCGGGCCAGGTCGGCGCGAAGAAACAGCCGCTCGTGGTCGAATCCATACAAAAGTCGCTCGAGGGTCGGCTCGACCTGGTGCATTGCGCCGGTTGCCGTCGCATGGTGGGCCTGGCCGGCTCCGAGCCATTCGAAAAAGTCGCTTTCCTTTCCGTCAATTTCCGGCGAAAGGATGCGACTCGGAGCGCGAACCCGCGACGGCGTCGCTTTGCCGCCGATAGGGATATCCAGCTCGGCGGGCTGGGGCAATCCCAAAGAGTGATAGGCAGCCTTCAGGTGATTTCGGAAGAGCAGATCGAACTCAGCCTTGTGATCGGAGCTATGGTCGTCGCCGTACCACCAGAACCAGTCGCTGCCTTCGGCGCGCAGCAGACTCTCGCGGGCCGCTGCGCCGGCTTCGGGCGAAAGAGCCGCCCGGCTTTCTTCGAAGCCCCGCCGTGCACGCGCCAGTAGCGTCCAGGCGCGGTTTTTATCGGGATGTCCCATCCAGATCTTAAACGAGGCGTTGATCCAGGAACCGGAATGCAAGTTCTCGAGCTGGGGCGCTGTGTCGGCGTGCCGCGCAAGGTAGGTTGACGGGGTGATCGTTTCAAGCTCCGGTGTTTGTGAGAGCCGCTCGTACAGGTATCTGAAGAAGGGCCGCGCGTTGTCCTCGTAATGCTCCCAGGCATTCTCACCGTCCAAAATGATGCTGACGACGTAGGGCTCGTCGTCAAGTCCCTGACGAATGGACAACAACCTGTCGACGAGATCATTGGCGGCTGTCGCGGCCGGCTGGCGCGCATAGGAAAAACCGATCAGATCGGAAAGCTGGTGATCGCGAAAGAAGATGGCGATGTCGCGGTTGCCGGAGCGATATCGATACGGCCGGTGAAGCTGGGATGGCGCCAGGGGCTGCTTTGGATGGGCCTGTCCTGTGCTGGCCAGCGAAACGTGCAGGACATCCTCGTCGGAGGCGATCCATTGGACGCCGTTTTCCGCAAAGGTGCGCGCTGCCTCCGGACTGACCGATCCTTCGGCCGGCCACATTCCGGCCGGAGCAGCCCCGAACCGATCGACGAAGAAGTCAAGGCTGCGGCGAACCTGTTCCCCCGCGTCTTCCGGATACGCGAAGATGGTTTCCGGAAGGGTCAAGTCCGGCCGCGCCACGCGACCGGCCTGGCTCGAACAGAGCAACGGCAGGATCGGATGGTAGAAAGGCGTCGCCGAGAGTTCGATCTCACCGCGCTGGGCCATTTCCCGGTACAGCGGCACGATCCGGCCCACGAACTCCTGCTGGACTGCCAGAAGTTGCTCCTTGTCGCCTTCGCTGAAACCGCGCTGTTTGGCGATGAGCCCGGCCACGACCGGGTTCTCGCGCAATGCAGGGCCCGACCACGCCAGATTGAACCAGACCTGCAGATCGCGGAAATCTTCCTCTAGAAACAGAGCCGGTTCACGCCGTCTTTCCGCCAGATCGCGATAACGCGGTTGAGGCATTAGCAGCCGGTCGTAGTGGATTGAGAAAAAGTGTTTGAGAAGAAACCGGCGCGCCGATTCATCCAGATCGGAGGCGGGTACTCGGGTCAGCTCCAGGAAAGTGTCTATGGCTGTTCCCGCAGCGTAATCCTCTAACTGCAGGATCAAAGAGGGAACCAGGTTAAAGGTTTGGCGAATGGCCGGGTAATCCAACTGGTAGGCCGGAAGATCGTAGTAGTCCTTAATGCCATGAAGGCGAGTCCAAGGTAGGAGATAGCGGCCCGACCAGTCGTCCTTGTAGTAAGGCTGGTGCATGTGCCACAGAAAAAGGACGTAAAGCGGTCGAGTTTGCATACAGTTGGCGGCCCTGGCGACAAGCGCCCGTCATTCTAGCACGCTTGCCACTGGCGCCAGTGCCAGTCGCCAGTCACCAGTTAACCAGGCTGGTAGCTACGGGGCGCCAACAGTGCCGCGGCCGGAAGGCCGCGGGCCGGTAAATAGGAAGCGGGACCAATAATTCTCCTGAAATAACAAGATTTCACCGGTCAGCAGCACAACTAGGGAAATTTTCCCGCGCTCGAACTGCTAAAAGTTTGACGGGCGAAATGAGCGTTTCTAATCGAATCAATGATTTAGGGGTGGAAGAAACTTTGGCACGAAGTTTGCTATCTAGATAAGCGTGCAGCCGGAAGAGCCGGCAGAGAGGCGAAGGTAGCGGAGGCAGAAAATGAAGATCATCGCAAAAATCGTGAAGACGGAAAGCGGACAATACCTCTTCAACGGGCAAGTGTACGACTCGATTCTAAGCGCACGGCGCGAGATGAACAAAGTACGCCGTCCACGTCCGCTTGTCGACACTCCCGGAACCGACTTGCAACTCCAACCCACCGCAGCCTAAAACCGCCAAGAGCCCGGAGATTCGATCCGGGCTCTGTTTTTTGTCCTTTTTTAACTCTTCCCTCCAACAAGCCCGGGCGCCTTGAACAATTCTTCCGGCAACCCGCTCCCTGCGGTCGCGGCACTGTTGCTGGTTGCCCTTGGCGGGGCGCGGACACTTGGACCGAATTAGCTTCGATTGATATGGGAGTGCCCTGGACCCGCTCGCTGGCGACCGGCGACTGGCGACCGGCGACCAGCCGCGGTTTTTTCGCGGCTTAGAGGCTGCCCCACTTATAATCAACGGTCGAACACGGAGGGGCGGAATGCTTCGAGTCAACGAGATCTTCTTCAGCATTCAGGGCGAATCCTCTTATGCGGGATTGCCGTGCGCCTTTGTTCGCCTCACCCGTTGCGATCTGCGCTGCACTTACTGTGACACCGAGTATGCTTTCCATGAAGGCGTCGACATGGAGTTGGGCGAAATCATCCATCGTGTCCAAGCCTATGGCGCCGCACTGGTTGAGCTGACCGGAGGCGAGCCCCTGCTGCAAAAAGAAAGCCTCGAGCTTGTCACCGCGTTGCTTGACGGCGGCAAACAAGTTCTGGTTGAAACCAGCGGCAGCGTCGCCATTGATCCGGTCGATCCACGCGCCGTCATCATCATGGACCTGAAGTGTCCGGGCAGCGGGATGGCCGAGCGTAACCGCTGGGAAAACATCGAACACTTGCGCCCGAAGGATGAAGTCAAATTCGTCATCGGAGACCGTGTCGATTACGAATGGAGCCGGCAGGTCCTGGAGCGCTATCGGCTGAACGAGCGCTGTTCGGTTCTCTTCTCCCCCGTCTTCGAAAAACTGAAACTTCGCGAACTAGCCGAGTGGATCCTGGCCGACAAGCTGCCGGTTCGGCTCCAAACGCAACTGCACAAGTGGATCTGGGACCCGGCTACGCGCGGCGTCTAAAACAGGGGTCAGGCTTCAGGGGTCAGGGGTCGGGGCGAAATCGTGCCCGTTGATGTGCTCGTGCACGGGCTATGGGAAAACCGGGGCCGGTTTTTGATCGGCTTCACCACGGAGACGCAGCGCGGCAAGCCGCAACTAAAGCAGGCAGCCGGCAGTAGGCAGCGGGCAGCGTCGCCGGCCTGCGGCATACGGCATACGGCATACGGTTGCGGCTGGGACTGCGCTGCCGTTGAGAATACGCTCCCGGGGCGCCGCTGTCAGTTGCGGACTTCCAATTGCGGGCTGGGAATCGGGTTGACCAGGGGCGTTTCACAGATACCGCAACGTTCGCAACTGGGAACGTTGGGGCAGGGCGCCGTAGCCTGTACGGCCTGCGACTTGGCGTAATCGCGAGCCAAAAAACTCTTGTCTAATCCGACGTCGATCATTTCCCACGGCAGGATCGACTGGATTGTGCGCTCGCCCAAGTAGTCCATGACCGGAAAAGAAATTTCGCGGGCCGCCTTTTTCCAGCCGCTCAGGTTTCCGTCCATGTGCAGGAGCAAACTGGAAAGTCGCCGATCGCCGCGCGAGAGAACTCCCTGAATCAATTCTTCCCTGGGCGAGGGCGCATGCAAAATGACGTTGGAAATCGGACGAAGCCCTTGCCGGACCCGTTCGATGCGGGCCTTCAGGGTTTCTTCTGACTCCATCGCCGCCCACTGAAAGGGAGTGTTGGGTTTCGGGACAAAGCAATTCAGGCTGATGATGAGGTTGCCCAAACGGCCTGATTTGCGGCCGTGCTCGAGCACGACCGCTTTGATGTCGCCAACCAGCGTAGCGATGGCGTCGACGTCCTGGTCGGTTTCGCCGGGCAGGCCCACCATGAAATACAGTTTCAGATTCAGGATCCCTTGCTGGAACAGAGTCCGTGCGATTTGGACGATCTGATCGTTGGAAACATTTTTGTTGACGATCGTGCGCAGCCGGTCGCTGCCAACTTCGGGCGCAATCGCAATACTTTTTTCGCCGCTGGAGACAAGGTAATGAATGAACTCCGGGGTGATGTGATCCATGCGCAGCGACGAAACCGAAATCTGATACTCCATCTCGCGCAACTGCGACAGGATGGTGTGGATGCCGGGATGATCGCAAACGGCGGTTGCAACCAGCCCGATTTTGCGCGTAAATCGCCGCGCGGCGGCGGCTGCGGCCAACAGGCTCGCGGCGCTGAAGGTCCGGGGTGGCAGGTAGGTAAAGCCGACCCAGCAGAAGCGACAACCGAGCGGGCAACCGCGCGAAACCTCAATCAGGAACTTGTCGCCCATTTCGGTGTTGGGCGTAAAGATCTCGGTGTGCGGCGGCCGCAACGACAGATCGTGGTCAAAGCGCGACTGCACGCCGCTGCGCGAGGCCTTGGGCGTGGCCGAGCCAAACAGAGTTGTAATGTCACGGCCTTCGTAGCTGGCCAAATGGCGTTCGGGGACATAGCAGCCCGGTTTTTCGTGTAGCCACGCCTTGACGCCTTCCTTGTCCAGTCCGCTGCGCAATGCTTCGAGCAACTCAGGCACAAGTTCTTCGCCGTCACCGAGCAGGATGACGTCGGCAAAGTCCGCGACCGGTTCAGGATTGAGCATCATGGCTGCGCCGCCAAAAACAACCAACGGGTGCCTGCTGTTGCGCTCGCTGCGCAGCGGCGGCAGATGCGCCAGGCGCAACGCTTCCGGCACGTGGACGAAATCGGTCTCAAACGAGATCGAAAAGGCCAGCACGTCGAAGTTGCAGACTGGAGTCTCCGATTCGACTGTGGTCAGCGGACGCCGCGGCAGTCCGGCGCGTCGGCTGTCGGGAGCCATCGGGATGAAAGCGCGTTCACAAACGCAGTCCGGCTCGGCGTTGAGGGCGGCATAGACGTAGTGAAATCCCAGGTTGGCCATGCCGATCGAATAGAAATTCGGATAACACAGGGCAAACCGAAACTTACCGCCATGATTCTTGCGGACGGCGCCTTGTTCCTGAGTGGCAAGTTGATTCCAGAGCATCATGAGAACCATTCATTATAACTCAGGGAAGGGCTACAAACGGCACCAATCGCTGGTTCAGTGGCGGAAAGCGGCAGGGCGTGAGTGGATTAAGGCAGTGTTGATCGAAGGGTGGTGGCGCCGGCCTCCAGTCGGAGTGCTTTTCCGTTTTGGAGCAGCAGAGTTTCCCGATAAGGATACCTCCCCGAAACGCAATGTAAGGGTCAGGAGATCATCCACGGGGTGCGCGCCTGCCAACTAGACATCGATGATTTCGTTTAGACCGTCGATGATCTGGCGCAGTTCCTCACTAGAGATTTTGCCGACCCTTTTCCTGAGACGCTCTACCGAGAGTGTTCGGATTTGACCGATCTTGGCCCAGGACTGTTTCGGCAAACGCGCGCTCGTCAATTCAAGCGTCAATGGAAAACCTGCGCGTTGGGGCTGACTGGTTACGGCCACAGCTATCACTGTGCCCGAGCGTTGATTGAAAACGTCGTGGCTGAGAATAATGACAGGGCGAAGTCCTGACTGTTCTCGACCTTTGACCGGGTTAAGGTCTGCCCAGTAAACTTCGCCTCTCAGTATTCCGGCCATTCGGCAAGTTCGTGTTGGAGGCCTTCTTCAGCCATGTCCTTTTCAAACTTCGCGTCTAGTTTGGAGCATTCTTCTTCGAGGCGGCGCCGGCTCATCCGGTTCAACTTCTCAGTGACAGCCTCCTGGATGGCCCTGCTGCGGTTGCGAAAAACACCGCGCTTCACCAGACGATCCAATTCTGTCAGGGTCTTCTGATCGATTGTGATCGCAACTTTTGTTGTGCCCACCGGTCTGCGCCTCTAATTAGTATGACAGTAGATCATACCAAGAAACACTCAACAAACGAACCCGTCTGTAGGGGCTCGGCGCCACCCCTCTACCGGATCGGTTGTTCGCGGGCGAAACGGGAGACTACCTCATAGACGAATCGGATTCCGAATTCGACGTTTTCAAGCGAGAGGCGCTCATCATTGCCGTGGACGCCAGCCGCATCTTCCTCTTCGATCTTGAACGGTGAAAAGCCGTAGGCCGCAATGCCGAGTTCGCGGAAGTAGTGGCTGTCGGTAAAGCCAGTCAAAACGGCGTTTCCGACGACAGCATCCGGATCGAGCGCACGCGTCACGTGGCGAATCCCATCGACCAGATCGGATCGCATGGAAGAAGCCGCCGCGTTGAATTTAAGCAGGACGGTCCAGTCCAGCGTGGGATCGAGCGCCGTCTCCTTCAGACGACTGAGAAAGCGCTCGGGGTCTTCGCCCGGAAGCAGCCGGCAATCGAACTCGGCATGGGCCTGCGGCGGAATGACGTTGGTCTTGTTGCCGCCTTCCAGGACGGTCAGGGCCGCCGTGTTGCGCAGCAGCGCGCGCAGCGCCGGCGACAGCGCGTTGACAAACGCCGGGTCGCGGGCCGCCGCCCCAATGTCTGCAAAGCGCTCGCGCAATTCCGCAGTCTGCAGCGGCGCAATGTTCTTGAAGTACTCTTCGACGGGCGGCACAACGCGAATCGGCGACTCCATGTGGGTGATGCGATTGACGGCGCGCACCAACCGCGTTACGGCGCTGTTGGGACGCGGGATGGAACCGTGGCCGGGCGGCCCGGTGGCTGTGACGCGCAGCCACAAGGGGGTTTTCTGGGTCGTCTCAATTCCGACGTACACGAGCTTGCCGTTGCGGATGACGTTGTTGCCTCCTTCGGTCAGTACCACCTCGGACTGGCGCAAGAGAGCCGGTCCGTTGTCCAGCATCCATCCGGTTCCCAGCGCGCCGCCCGACTCCTCTTCGGCAGTCGCCAGAAAAATTACATCGCGCTCCAGCGGAACTCTCGACCGTTTTAACGCCAGAAACGCCATCAAGTGAGCGACGCCCAGTCCCTTGCAATCCAAGGCCCCTCTGCCGTAGACATAACCGTCGCGGATGATGCCGCCGAAGGGGTCCACCGACCAGCTCACGGCTGGCCGGAACGACATCGACGTGATGGAGCAGGACGAGCGGGCGTCCGCCGCCGGCTCCTTTCAGGCGAGCATAGAGGTTGGAACGATTACGCGCGGAACGAAACACCTGGGAAGGGATGCCCTCGCGGCGAAGGATTCGCGACAAGAACGCGACGGCGCGGGCCTCGTTGCCCGGCGGATTGCTGGTGTCGACTCGAAGGTATTCGGACAGAACCTGCGCGCCCTCGCGTCCGAGTTCCTTCCAATTGGGCGCGCCTTGGGCTCGCAACTGCGCTGCAATGCAGAACGCAATCAAGCCGCAGAGAAGAAAGTGTTTCCGCACGGCCCGTCATTCTAACGTAGCCACGTCGCGCTGTCGAATCGCCTCGTAGACGACGACGGCCACCGCCGACGACAGATTCAGGCTTCGGACCGGTCCAAAAATGGGAATGCGCAATGCGTCCGCCTCCCATTCGAGTAACAATTCTTTCGGCAGACCCCGTGTTTCCGGACCGAAAACCAGGTAGTCGCCCCACTGATAAACAACCTCGGTGTAGGATCGCTTCGCCTTGGCCGAAAAGCAAAAACGCCGAGCGGGTCCAAGTTCGGTCAGAAAGGACCGCAGCGAATCGTGGGTGCGCAGTTGAACGTGCTCCCAGTAATCCAACCCGGCGCGGCGCAGGTAGCGATCCTCCAGGCTGAATCCCAGGGGACCGACCAGATGCAGCGTGCAGCCCGTAGCCGCGCAAAGCCGCGCGATGTTGCCGGTATTGGGAGGAATTTCAGGCTCGACCAGGACGATGTTCATGAGCAGTCGCCAGTCGCCAGTCGCCAGTCGCTAGCCTCCAGATTGTTACTGGCGACTGGCGACCGGCGACTGGCTACTGCTTTTCAATTGTCTCCATCACCCGAGCGTGGATTTGCTGGACGAGACGATCCGCTTCGTTTTGGAGCGACTCGAGTTCGGCCAGTGTCGCGCCGCGGAAGGCTTGGTCTTCGAGCGAACCCAGGTTGATCCGGATGTTGTAGCCGGCCGACATGACCGCGGCTTTGGCCTGCGCGGCGCCGACACCCGCGTCGCTGACCGCGTTGGGATTGCAGATTGCGGCCAGCTCCACCAGCCGTCCGGCGACGGCCAGCGCGGTGCGCGCTGTCTCAAGCGGAACCTCCGTTGCGCGGCGCAGCGCCGCGGCAACGGCAGCGCGGCGGGCTTGCTTTTCCGCGTCGCTTGTCCGCGCCAGGCGGTAAGCGGCCAGCACGCCGTCAAAGGCGTCGGCGTCGTCCTGCACAAGCTGCTGGCCCCGCAGACGCTGGCGGCGAAACTCCTCGGCCAGCGTCTTGAGAACGGCTTCGTGCCGCTCAAAACCCTTCTTACCGATCGTCACCCCACAGGTCATCTCTCCCAGCGCCGCTGCCAGCGCCGCGGCCAAGGCAGCCACGCTCCCGCCGCCGGGTGTCGGATCCGGTCCGGCCAGGTGAGACAGAAATGAAGACAACGGCGCAGCGGGGCTGTCGACGGCCTGCGCAATGCGGTTTTCCAAAATGAGGTCCGGTGAAAACTTTTCGAGTTTCAGATAGTGCTCGGCACATTGGTTGAGAGCGGCCTGTGGTACCAGGCCGACGATCTCGCTGGAAACGATCCGCGCGCCGAACCGTTCGGCTTCCGCGCGGACCATCTCGAAGACGCGGAAGATGGGACTGCCTTCGTAATTGGTCAGATTCATGGAAACCTGGGCCTGCATTCGTTCCTTGATTTCAAATCCCAGCGCCTTTACGTAACGCAGTCCGCCGCTACTGTGGCGGATGGCGCGGGCGATCTCTTTGGCCACGCGAATGTCTTTGGTGTCCAGGTAAATGTTGTAGGCGACCAGCGGCATGCGCGCGCCGACGACGGTGGCGCCCGCAGTCGGATGGATGCGCTCCTGGCCGAAGTCCGGCTTGCGCCGCGGTTGGCTGGAAATCTCCTGGCTGAGCGCTTCAAATTCGCCCTTGCGGACCACCGCCAGATCGCGCCGCTCCGGAACCCGCGCGGCTTCTTCGTAGAGATACACGGGAATCTGCAGTTCGTCGGCGATCCGCCGGCCCGTGGCTTCGGCGATCCCCACGCACTCCTGCATGCTGACGCCGCGCACGGGAACAAAGGGCACGACGTCGGTGGCGCCCAGCCGGGGATGTTGGCCGCGGTGGACGGTCAAGTCGATTTTCTCGGTGGCTACGCGCGTGGCCTCGAAGGCGGCATTGCCGATCTGTTCGGGCGGGCCGATGAACGTGACGACAGCGCGGTGGTGGTCGGCGTCCATTTCGCGGTCCAGCACAAACACGCCTGGCACGGAAGTGATGGCGTCGCAGATGGCGTCGATGACTTCGGCGCGCCGCCCCTCACTGAAATTCATGATGCATTCGACGATCTTTTCCATTTCTCCATTATCGAGCATTTCGGCGCGCAGCCAACCAGGCTTCAGACTTTCTAAATGGTTTTCACCGCAGAGACGCAGAGAGCGCAGAGGGGGCGCAGAGGAAAAACAGCAAGCGTGGCGCCGGCTCTGGCCAGTGGTTCTGTAAGTGGGGCGATCGGCTAGAGCCGGCGCCACGCTTGCTGTTTTCTCTGCGCAACCTCTGCGTCCTCTGCATTACCAGTTGGCGAAATCTTGTTATTTCAGCAAGGTTTTCGATCCCGCTTCCTTTTTACCCGCCCGCAGCCTTCCGGCCGCGGCACTGTTGGCGCTCCGTCGCCGGTCTGCGGCATACGGCATACGGCATACGGTTGCGGCTATGCCGCGCTGTCTCTGCGGTGAAAACCATTTTGGAGAAGCCTCGAGCTGACTACGGACCACGATACACAATCTTACCTTTATGCAGCACGCGCTCGACGTGGTTGACGCCGAAGTGGTAAGGGATCTCGCGGTAATCGGTGACGCCAAAGATCACCAGGTCAGCTTGCTTGCCGGGTTCGAGGCTTCCAACCTGGGGACGATTGACGGCGTAAGCTCCATTGATGGTGGCCGCCGTGAAGGCTTCAGCCGGCGTCATCTTGAGCTGCGAGCAAGCCATCGTCAGCACCAGCTGCATGTTCTGGTTATGACTGGTACCCGGATTGAAATCGGAAGCCAGGGCCACGGGCACTCCGTGTTCAATCAAACGGCGGGCGGGAGGAAGGGTCTCCAGTCCGAGTGAAAACGCAGTGGCCGGAAGCAACGTTGCAATGACGCCGGCCTCGGCCATCGCGTCCATGGCAGCGGCGCCTACGAACTCAAGATGGTCGGCGCTTGTGGCTCCCAGCTCGGCAGCCAGCCGCGCGCCGCCCAACTCCGAAAGTTCTTCGGCGTGGACCTTCAGGCGAAATCCGCGCTGTCGAGCGGCCGACAGGTGCCGGCGGGTTTCCTCGACAGAAAAATATCCGCGCTCACAGAATGCATCCACAAACTCGGCCAGCTCTTCGCGCGCAATCGCGTCGAGCGCCTCGTCGAGTGCATCCAGATACAAGTCGTGACGATCGCGGAACTCAGGAGGATAAGCGTGCGCCCCGAGGAAAGTCGGAACGATGGACAACGGAAACTGCCCAGCCAGCGTTCGCGCGACGCGAAGCATCTTTAACTCATCGGCCATGGAAAGCCCGTACCCGCTCTTGATCTCAACGGTCGTCGTCCCGAAGGAAAGAAACCGCTTCAGCCGCGGCGCGGCGAGCGTCACCAACTCGGCCGCGCTGGCGGCGCGCACTCCCTGTACGGTCGACCAGATTCCGCCGCCAGCCTGTGCGATGTCCTCGTACGATGCGCCGCGCGCGCGCATTTCATATTCGTGGCAGCGCGTGCCTGCAAAAATCGAGTGAGTGTGGCTGTCGACAAACGCCGGCGCGACGATGCTTTTGAAATTGAGGTCGAGAACCCGAGAGTTCGACAGGCGTGGAGCCAACGACCGGCCCACGCCGGCTATTCGATCGTCCTCGATCAGAACCGAACCGCTCTCGATGACTTCCAGATGGTCCATTTCTCCGCCGCGTCGGGGCCGGGCCGGGCCTGCCATGGTCAGAATCTGCGCGGCGTTCTTGATCAGGAGTTCCATGGGACCTCAGGCCGGGCGGCCGGCCACGACGCCGTAAGCCATGGTTCAGCCCACTCGGCCGGCCGGAACAGATCGGAGTCGATTTCGTACTCGGTAAACAAAAGCCATAGTCGGGAAAACGATCGCGCCAGCATGATCGCTTGAAAGTAACAGAAGAGTAGCCAGGAAGGCGGACTGGCGCCCAGCCAGCGGCTGCCATCTCCAAGCGCCAGCGCCGCGAGCAAAACCGGAAGGACGGCGATCAGGCTTGTGGCAAAAACTCGAACGGAGTGGCGGCCTGTGAAAATCACCGCTTCGAAGAGGCGCAAAAGCATGGCCCGGCTGCCCAGGCGCGCGGCGCGAATCCGGGCGTAATCGAGCGCCAGACTGACGCAGCCCGTCAGCGCCAGTATCACACCATCACGGATCAGTCGCGCGATCGCTAGTTGCCGATCCGAGTCGCCCGCAGCGACCTCGACCAGCGCCGTCAGTGCCGACCGAACCGGACTGAAAACAATCCAATAGAGAATAAAACCGAACAGCGACAAGCGCAGAAAACGGCCAAACAGACGGGCGCCGTGCGCGAAAAGTTCTGTGATCCATGTCCGTCGCTGCCAGACCTGATAGTAGGGCCCTGCCAGCGCTTGGCGCTCGCCAGCTACGCGCTGTCCGAGGACGGCGCCGTACAAAAAAATCTGCACCAGCACGCCGGCTGGGACGAGCATCACCGGCAGCAACGAAATTGTTCCGAGCGGCACTGTCGATCGGCTCCAGACATCCACGAGCCATTCCGGCGAAAGACCTCGTTCCATCTCGTCGCGAAATCCGGCCTGGTCGAGATCGGCGAAAAAAGCCAGCACGGCCGGCACGATCACCAGAGCCGGCACGAGCGGAACCAGCCAAAACAGCATCAGCAGGCGCCGGTTGCAAGCCCGGCGAAATCCGCGCTCGAGATCAGCGAAAACCTTCACGCCAGACCGCTCCAGAAGTGCATGACGTTCTGCGTCCAGAACAGAAAACGCGCCGTCCAGCCCAGCCGGGCTCGCGAGCTGGCTTGAGCGTACCGGCGATTGTTCGAAAAATCGGCATCGATCGGGAAGACCCGTTGCGGATCGATCTCGGCATAGCGCAGCGGCACAACAGTCTGCGTAGAGATTTCCGTCCAGGTGGTTCCGTCGTTATCCCAGCGCCGCTGCTGCCGGCTGCCGTCTTCGAAGACGAGAAGAAGATCGACAGCCAGCGTCGCGCCCGCGGTGCGCCCGAGTCGAATGGCAGAGCGCCACTGGCCCTGTTCGGCTGAAACATCCAGCGAGTCGATCCGGAAGTCGGGAGCGATCGCACGGAAGAAGAGCGGTTCGAACACGGCGTCCAGGCGGCGGCCCGAGCGTTCCTCGAGAATCGCAATGAAGTCTGTCAGGGTAGGGTGATCAAAGCGCCAGCGTTCGAAGTAGGCCTTCATGGCTCCGTCGAAAATGTCCCGCCCCAGAATACGTTCGAGCGTCGTCAGAGTCAGTTCCGTGCGCGAGTAGGCGTTGGCGGCGTAGCTTTCGAGGTCCCGGTACTGCCACGAAAACCGGACCAGCGGATCGACGGTTGCGATAGGCCGGTAGCGTTGGACTTCTCCGAGTGGCGCCAGGATGCGTGCATTTGCGTAGGTCGCCCACGGCCACTCCTGCAACAGGCCGAGCCAGCTGCCCAATGACCACGGTAGGGCCGCAGGCCACACCTGCGCCCAGCTCAAAGATCCGAACCGGCTGCCGAAATGGTCCCCTCCATACACTTCGTTGAGAATCCGACCGGCGCTGTACGAGGCAAACCCCTCGTCGAGGTACGGCTCTTCAAATTCGTTGCTGGCTACGATGCCATACCAATACTGATGGGCCAACTCGTGTATCAATATCGACTCGAAGGGCAGCGAACGATCCCAAGGTCTCCAGCGCAATCCCGCCGTGATCAACTGCGGATATTCCATCGCGTCGGCGCCTTCCGCACCGGCGGGCGGATCGACCACAGTCAAATTGGTGTACGGATAGGGCCCATACCAGCGACCTAGCCGGAGCATGGTTGCACGGATGGCAAAAAGATAGCGATCCTTGTGACGGGCGTTGTCGGGGCGGAGCAGGAGCGTTACATCGAAAGGCGCGAACCCGCCTAGTGCGAGTCGTTCACGGACCACCACGAAATCCGGGTCAGCGGTCCAGGCAAAATCATGGACGTCCTCGGCGTGGAATACGACACGTTGCAGGTCATTGGATTCTGGCGACCGGCTGACGACCTGGCCTGTGGCGCCAAGAACAAATCGAGCCGGCAGTCGAATGCTGACGTCGTACTGGCCGAAGTCGGCAAAGAATTCACTGGCGGCGTGGAACTGATGCAGGTTCCAGCGATCGCGCACCAGCGCGGCCACTTTGGGAAACCACTGGCCCGCAAAGTAGAAGTCTCCGGCCACGCCCGTGCGCGCGAAAATGCCGGGAAACTGGCTTTCAAAAACGATCTCGGCAATGAGGGTCTGGCCGGGTGCGACGGCCTTCGGCAAGCGGACTTCCAACAGGGTATCGTCTTCGGTGTTCCCGTCGTCAGGCCGGATGAAGCGGCTGAGGGGCAGCAGATCCTGATTGTCGACTTGAATCCGGCGCAGACGCATCCATCCCGGCCGGACAAAGCTCACGCCACGATCGAATCCTCCGGATTCCCGCAGATAGGTCGTCTCAAGACCGCGGAACGCATTCCAATACAAGTGGAGATAGATGGATGACTGGCTCTGGCTGGAGGGATTGGTCCAGGTAATCTTTTCGGTCGCCTGCAGCCGATTGGAAACGACATCGAGGCTCGCCTCGATCTGGTAGGCGACGACGCGCCGGCTAAGCGGAGCCGCCCACGCCGGCATCGCAAGGGCCCACGCGACCAACGTACAAAAAACACAGGACGAACGAACAAATGATTTTGGTCCTGCGTACTTTCTACTTTGCACTCTCATTCTGGATTGTTTTCACCGCAGAGACGCAGAGATCGCAGAGGTTGCGCAGAGAAATCTCGGATATAGCGCGGATTGACACGGATTAAGCGGATTAAGCAGCTCGAGTGGCACAGGCTTTAGCCTGCGGCTTTTCAAACCGAACACCACCGGCTAAAGCCGGCGCCACCCTTCTTTGCCTTCCTCTGCGCAACCTCTGCGTCCTCTGCGGTGAAGTGTATTTAGAATTCGCTACTATTCCCAGCGCACCAACAAACTGCCCCAGGTAAACCCTGCGCCGAAGCTGGCCAACAAAACCAGATCGCCCGGCGCCAGGCGGCCATCGTTGAACGCTTCCGAAATACAGATCGGGATCGTCGCGGCCGTCGTGTTGGCAAAGCGATCGATGTTGACGACGACCTGCGAAGGCTTTAACGCGAGCTTTTCCGCGGCGGCCTGAATGATCCGAAGGTTGGCTTGGTGCGGGATGTACAACTTCAAATCGCCGACCGTCAATCCGTAGCGAGCCAGCAGCTCGTTGGAAATATCCACCATTCCCTTGACCGCGTGTTTGAAAACGTTGCGGCCGTCCTGGTGAACGTAGTGCATCTTTTTCCGGACGGTTTCGGCGCTTGACGGGAACTGGCTGCCCCCGGCCGGCATGTACAGGTACTTGCCGCCCGAGCCGTCGCTGCGCAAAGCAAAATCGACGATGCCGGTCTCGTCGGCTTCGGTGGGCTCCAGCAATACGGCGCCGGCGGCGTCGCCGAACGAAACGACGGTGGGGCGATCCTCTGAAGTGGTGATGGAGCT
>JBPCNK010000261.1:0-7860 GCA_051001345.1 Acidobacteriota bacterium
TTCGTCCTTTGTCCTTAGTCCTTTGTCCTTGAATCCCCAATCGTATCCCCTCCGCAATCTCAAATCTTCGCAGGTTTCGCCAATTGCTGAGCCCGTGTCGTCGCATTGATGACGGCATTGATCAGCGTCATTCGCAGTTTGCCGTCCTCTAGCGCCAGCAGTCCGTCGATTGTGCATCCGGCCGGTGTGGTCACGGCGTCCTTGAGAATAGCGGGATGTTGCCCGAGATCCAGCACCATCTTGGCAGCGCCCAGCGTGGCCTGGGCGGCCATCTCCAGAGAGACACGCCGGGACAGCCCCGCCTTGACCCCTCCGTCGGCCAGCGCATCGATGACCAGATAGATAAAGGCCGGGCCACTGGCGCCGAGGCCCGTGGCGGCTTCCATCAGGTGTTCTTCAAGGACCACCGTGCGGCCCATCGTTTTGAAAATCTTCTCGACGGACTCTACTTGCGACGGAGTCGCGAATCGGCCCGCGCAGACGGCCGTCATGCCTACCTGCAAGAGGCACGGCGTGTTGGGCATGGCGCGCACGACGGCAACCGAACGATCTAGCAGGCTTTCAATGTCGGAGGTGCGGACGCCTGCGGCAACCGAGATCAGGCAGTGGCGTTCCTGGATCTGATTTGCGACGCAGGCGATCACGCCGGCGACCTGCAGCGGTTTGACGGCGACAAGGACAATGTCAGCCGAGGCGACGGCGCGGCCATTGTCGGCCGTCGTTTCAACTCCGAACTCGTCGGCAATCTTCTGGCGGCGGGCATCTGAGCGGGCCGTGGCGATGATTTCCGAGGGCTTGAAAATCTGCGATCGAAGCAGGCTGGACACAATGGTCTGACCGATTGTGCCGGCGCCGATAATTGCAATCCTGGAACTCATGGGAACTCCTTTGGCAAAAAAAGTGACACCTCACCAGGCTGGAACGCCTGTGCTGCTGGTTAGTTTTCGACGGGAGGTATAAGTAGGTGTCTTCGGCTAGGCCGAAGGCGGCAGCGGGGCAGACGGGGGCAGAGTGACGAGCCCCTGGTTCAGGATGATCGACTCCGTCTGCATGGCCAGAAGATTATCGGGGTCGGTTGTGAGGGTGTCAAGTGAAAATCAGGGGTCAGGCTTCAGGGTCTCGAATTGTGAGTTCAGCAATCGCTAACGATGTTGATGAATTCACAATCCGATTCCCTGGAACCTGACGCCTGGAGCCTGATTCTAGATCTTGATCTTTGGAACCTCAAAGCCCTTGCTGTAGTTGCGCGTCAGCAGAGCATCGGCATCGTCGTCACCGATGAACTTCTCCGTCTTTGGATCAAACTCCAAAGCGCGGCGCGTCCGGTAGGCGACGTTGGCCAGATGGCACAGCGCCGAAGAAAGGTGTCCTTCTTCGATTTCTGCGTTGAGCATCTCGCGCTTGCGGCTGCGCACGGCCTCGATGAAATTGAGGTAGTTGTCGCCTCCGCCTGTGCCTTTGGGTCCCGGTTCGAGCTTTCTGCCCAGCAGCACTTTGTAGCCGTTGTAGTTGGATCCGATGACCATGATCCCGTCCGACCCGTAGAAGATGTTTCCGACGCTGACTTCCTCTTCGGCGTTGGTTATCAAGCCGCGGACTTCAAAAACCAGCATCTTCTTTTCTTCGGGGTAGTGGAAGGTCGCAATCTGCGTGTTGGGAGTTTGCTGATCGTCGTCAAAGAGGAAGTGATCGCCCATGGACTGGATTCGGCGGGGCAGGCCCACGCCCAGTCCGCGCCGGGCGATGTCCATCTGGTGGACGCCCTGATTGCCGATGTCGCCGTTACCGAAATCCCAGTTCCAGTGCCAGTTATAGTGAACCAGGTTCTTGCTGTAAGGGCGCTTCGGCCCCGGTCCCAGCCACAGGTCGTAATGCAGCCCTGAGGGTGGCGCTTCGGCCGGCTGCCTGCCGATGGTGGGACGCCACTTATAGCAGAGGGCGCGCGCCATGTAGACTTTGCCGATGACGCCTTCGTTCAATTTCTGCATTGCTTCGGACATGGCTGCCGTCGATCGCGATTGGGTCCCGTGCTGGACTATGCGGTTGTACTTGCGGGCTGCGTTGACCAGCTGCCGGCCTTCCCACACGTTGTGCGAGCACGGCTTCTCGACATAAACGTCTTTGCCAGCCTGGATGGCCCAAATGGCGGCCAGCGAGTGCCAGTGGTTGGGGGTGGCGATGCTGACGACGTCAATGTCTTTGTCCTCGAACAGGCGGCGCATGTCGGTGTAACCCTTCGGTTTCTTGCCGTCTTTGGTCAGTTGAGCGACGCCTTTGTTCAACACGGTTTCATCGACGTCGCACAGAGCGGCGACTTCGACGTTGGCAAGTTTGGTAAACCCCTGGATATGATCTCTGCCGCGGCCGTTAAAGCCGACAATACCTACTCGTACCGTTCCGTTGTAGCTGGGCAGGGAAGACGCCTTGGCAGGTGTAAAGGCTGTCGTCACGACTGCGCCGGTAGCCGACGCCTGTAAGAATTCCCTTCGGTTTAGTCTCTTCATGATTGTTCCTTTCGCGCGCTGCGATGGGTGTACTTCTTAGTAATACAGCGATGAGAGGTTGGGCGCAATGAAAAAGTCGCAAGCCGCTGCAACCATTAACAGTGGCGCTGGCGTTGCGAACGGGTCTGGTGCCTCTTTCGCGCGCCCGGGAACTTGATCAATCGACACCTGCTGTTGTCGACTTCGGCCAATCTTTCCCAGCCGTTGTGCCGATACCAAAAGCACACCGGCTAGAAGCCGTTGCCACGCTCCGTCGATTCGACTGCTTAGCGCGTTTGGTCCCACTGACCACTGACCACTGGCCACTGGCCACTTGTGTTACTTGCGCTTGCGGTAAGCGATTGCCAGGATGCAGGCCATCAGACTGACTGAAGGGATAAACAGAATCAGGATTCCAGAGTTGAGGACCGATCCGGCGCCGGCTGCCTGAGCGTTCTGCTTGCACATCGAGCAGGTCTGGGCCAGCAGCGGGGAGCTGGAAACCCAGACCATCGACAACACAGCAATTCGAAAAGCGGCCCGAAAAATCATACCCTCATCTTCAGCAACCGAAGGCTGTCGGGAAAGAAGGCGAACAACAATAGGATGCACAGGATCAGCATCGGCAGCAGCGTCAGCACGAGACTGCGCCTTTCAAATTTCAGGTGCATAAAGTACGCGATAATCAGGCCGGCTTTGACCACCGACAACCCGACCAGCGTCAGCAGCAACTGCACCACACTGAGCGCTTGGTAGGCCAGGACGACTTCAATGGCCGTCATGGCCAGCAATGCAAACCAGACGGTCATATACGATCGGACGCTTCCACCATGTTCGCTCATGTCTCTCCTATTATTACAAAGTAGCGAAATCCCATCGTTGCACCTAGATTCTCCAATTCTGCTTACTACGAGCGAAGGACTAAGGACTAAGTACTAAGTACTAAATACGTCCCACATAGTTCGTTACTTCGTCTTTCGTCCTTCGTCTTTCGTCCTTGTCCTTTGTACTTCGTCCTTTGTACTTTGTCCTTCGTCCTTAGTCCTTCGTCCTTCGTAGTTTCAATGCGCTGGTCCCGAGACGCTGGCCGACAACAGATACACCAGTGGAAAAATGAACATCCAGACCAAGTCGACAAAGTGCCAGTACAGACCGCTGACCTCGACGTCCTCGGCGCTGAATTTGCCGCGGCCAAAGCCCATAGCGATCACGGCCAGATACAGCACTCCGATGGTGACGTGGGTCATGTGCAGGCCAGTCAGCGCAAAGAAAGCCGCCCCGAAAAGCGGAGTGCCCCATGGATTGCTGAACGGCGTGACGCCTTCATGAATGAGCGACAGCCACTCGTTGGCGTGCAGGACAATAAAACCCAAGCCCCCGGCTATCGTCGCGGCGATCCACTTGGCGGCCGTGGACCGGGCGCCGCGCGCCGCAGCCGACACGGCCATGACCATGGTGACACTGCTTGAAAGCAGGCAAAGGGTCATGATGCACGCAACGGTAATGCTCGGCCAGGTGTGAAAGGGTTTGGGCCATTCCTGACTGGCAACGCGTACGTAACTGTAGGCGATCAGCATCGCCGAGAAAGTCAGCGAATCGGACACGATGAATAGCCACATTCCGAGTTTCTTGGAGCCGACCGCGTACGGCCTCGCGCCACCTGCCCAGACCGATTCCGTCACATTGTTGACCACTTGGGACATCCGCTCACCTCCAGACAAGTAACAAAACGAACAGGTACACCCAGAGACCGTCCATGAAATGCCAGTAGATGGCCGCCGCCTCGGCCGGATCACGACGTCGCGCCGTGATTCGGTGTCGCCCGGCTGCAATCAGGATTCCGAGCAGCGCCAGGATTCCTCCGACCAGGTGAACGCCGTGGGCGGCCGTCAGCAGATAAAAGAACGAACTGGAAGGATTGCTCGACAGAAAGATTCCCGCTGCCGCCAATTGCTTCCAGACCACCACTTGGCCGGCCAAAAAACCGGCGCCCAGCAGGGTCGTCGTCGTCCACCAGCGCAGGAAAGCCGGACGATTGTCGCGACGCAGTGAACGCTTGGCCAACTCGAGCGTCGCGCTGCTGAAAATGAGGACCAGCGTATTGACGTACATCAGGGCTGGAAATTGGATCGAGACCCAGTCGTCGCTGAGACCCTTGCGCACGACCAGGGAACTGGTAAATGCCGAAAAAACCATGACCACCGAGGCCAGTCCGATCCAGACTCCGAGCCGGTAACGGCCCTCGCCGGCGGGCGCTTTGCCGCCTCCGCCCCCGCGATCGCGCAAAGCCGGAGGAGGAGATTTGGGGCCGCGAGTGTCAATTCGCGGCGGCGTCTCCAATTTGGGTGGATCCAGTGTGATTGGCATCGTTAAACTCAGGGGCTAAGGGTTAGGGGCTAGGGGTTAGAAAATTATGAATTACGAGTTACGAATTACACGGCGGTTGAAATCAATCCGCAATCCAATCCGCAATCCACAATTGCCTAACCCCTAACCCCTAACCCCTAACATTCTCAGTGCCCGCCTGCTGGCACGCGCGCGTCAGGATCTGTCTGCATCACATAATCCTTGGCGGCGCCCGGCACTCCGTACTCATAAGGACCGTGATAGACAGTCGGCTCGTTGCCCCCGAAGTTGTCATGGGGAGGAGGCGACGAAACGGTCCATTCCAGCGTGGTGCATTCCCAGGGATTCAGCGGGGCCTTGGGGCCTTTGAACATGCTCCAGAACAGGTTGACAAAAAAGAGAAGCTGCACCGCGGCGGTAAAGATGGCGGCCATGGTGATGGCGCGGTGCCAGGGAATGCCCGACGCCAGGAAATCGTACTCGGTGAACTGCGAAAACCGGCGCGGGTTGCCGCCGATTCCCAGGATGTGCATCGGGACAAAAATCGCATGGACTCCAATGAACGTTCCCCAGAAGTGCAGTTTACCGAGCGTCTCGTTCATCATGCGGCCGAACATTTTCGGAAACCAGAAATAAGTCCCGGCAAACATCCCAAAGATGGCCGCTACGCCCATGATCATGTGGAAGTGGGCCACGACGAAATACGTATCGTGAAAATACGGATCAACCGACGGCTGGCTCAGGAAGATTCCGCTCAGCCCACCGGTGACAAACAGGGACACAAAACCGATGGCGTAGTACATCGCCGTTGTAAGGCGAATGCGTCCGCCCCAGAGCGTCCCGATCCAGTTAAACGTTTTGATGGCCGAGGGCACGGCGATGGCTGTCGTCAGGACCGAAAACACGATGGCCGAGTAGGGACTCATGCCGCTAACGAACATGTGATGGCCCCACACGAAAAATCCGAGAAACCCGATGCCCATCAATGCGAAGACCATGGCGCGGTAGCCGAAGATCGGCTTGCGCGCGAACGTCGACAGAACCTGCGAAGTGACGCCCATGCCCGGCAGGATCGCGATGTAGACCTCGGGATGACCGAAAAACCAGAACAGGTGCTGCCACAGCAGCGGCGACCCGCCCGTGTGCGAGACCAGATGTTTGTCGCTGACGACCAGATCGCCCGGAATGAAGAAGCTCGTTCCCGCCACGCGGTCCAGGATCAGCAGGACACCACCCGACAGCAGAACGCCAAAGGCCAAAAGGGCGAGAATGGCGGTTACAAGCCACGACCAGCAGGTCAGCGGCATACGCATCAGCGACATCCCGCGTGTCCGCAAATCCAGAGTCGTGACGATGAAGTTCAACGCTCCCAGAAGGGAAGCGACGCAGAAAATGGCAATGCTGACGATCCACAGGGTCTGTCCTGTCCCCTGCCCGGGTCCTGCGATTTCGCCGATGGCGCTCAGCGGGGGATAGCCCGTCCAGCCCGAAAGGGGCGGCCCGCCCGTGACGACAAACGCGGCCAGCATCACGATGAGTGAAACAAACGTCGTCCAGAACGAGAGCATGTTGAGGACCGGGAAGGCCATGTCGGCTGCTCCGATTTGAATCGGCAGAAAGTAGTTTCCAAATCCGCTCTGGGGCGCCGTGGTCAACACGAAAAAGACCATGAGCGTTCCATGCATCGTCATCATCGACAGGTAAAACTCCGGGCTCATGACGCCGTCGGGAGCGCCCGCGGGAAACAACGTCTCGAGGATCGGAATCTGCGTGGTTGGCCAAACCATCCGAAAGCGGATCAGCAGCGACAGCAGCATGCCGATGACCACGGAAAAAAGAGCCAGGAAGTAATACTGCAGGCCGATGATCTTGTGGTCGAGGCTGAAGATCCACTTGCGGATAAAACCGGTAGGCGCCGGGTGCGCGTGTACCGCGTGAGCATGGTTTTCTGACACGTAAAACCCCCTATCGACGGATTATTGAGCGGTTCGGTCCTTGATCCATTTGTCGAAGTCTTCCTGGGAGAGGACCTCCAAATAGCTCTTCATCTTGTAGTGACCGAGGCCGCAAAGTTCGGCGCAAATGATTTCGTACTTGCCGATCTTGTTGGCGGTGAAGTGGACCGGGATGGCCATGCCCGGCACGGCGTCCTGTTTAAAGCGGAGCTCGCGGACAAAAAAGCTGTGGGTAACGTCCTTGGCCCGAAGGAGCAGTTGAACTTCGCGGTTGACCGGTACGGCCATGGTCGGCACGACCAGATCGTCGCTGCCGGCCGGATCGGATTCGAGCAGGCCAAGCGGATTGCCGCTCGAGTCGCTGATCTCCTTGGCCGAGGTGCGACCGAACTTGCCGTCGGGGCCGGGGTAATGGATGTTCCAGGCAAACTGCTGACCGACAACCTCGATTTGCAGAGCCTGGGGGTCGGGCGTGCTCATATGCAGGTCGGCCCAGACTGCCTGGCCCGTAATGTTGAGCGTAAAGAAAAGGATCGTCGTGGCGATCGTCCAGATTACTTCCATCTTATTATTGCCGTGCGAGTAGCTGGCCGCGCGGCCACGATCTTTATAGCGGAAGATAGCCCAGCCCAGTCCGACCTGGGCCAGAACAAAGACGACACAGGTGACAATCAGTGTGTAGTTGAACTGCTGGTCCATCAGCCGGCCGTTCTGTGTGATGGCTTCCGGAAACCAGAAGAAGCGGCCGGCGAACATGAACACGGTTGCGACGGTCATCAGCCATATCAGAAGCGCAATTGCCATAGGTCACGACCTCAGAAAAGTACTCTCTGCAGCACGAAGTATTCGCTTGACGCCATCGGCGGCGGCGACCATTCTACCAATCCGGAGCGCAGTTTCAAGCGCGCAATTCAGTGCCGCGCCCGGAAGGGTGCGGCCCGCGCGTGTAAGCCGGCATTCATGAATTGCATTCCCCACCGAGACACAGAGGACACCGAGGGGCGCAGAGGCTTAGGGAGGCGGGCTTCCGCGCATCGCCACAACCAAGCCCCCCAAATCCCGGACGGCGTGAATGT
>JBPCNK010000262.1:0-8007 GCA_051001345.1 Acidobacteriota bacterium
CGCCCGGCCGACTCGATCGGCCAGGAAGCCGAAGAACACGCCACCCAATGCCGAGGCCAGCAGCGTCAGGGAGTTGAGCAAGCCGGCTGTCTCCTTGCTCATGCCGATGTCCTGCATCAGGTGACTCAGGACCATCGAGTACAGCATGACGTCCATGGCATCGAGCATCCAGCCCAGGCCCCCGGCTACAAGCGTGCGCCGCTGCGCCGATGTGGTCTGCTCGGGCCAGTCAAAGAATCGCTTCAAGAACGACGTTTCAGCCATAATGTCTGCCTTACCGGGCTTCGAGTTTCGAGGCTGGTCAGTGCGAAGTCAAGGTGGTTGTGTCCAACGAACCAGTCGTGACGGTCAGCAAACGCGGCGCCGGGAGGATTCAGTCCGGGCATCCTTGGGTGTACCGCGACGATGTCGCCGCCGATGGAATCGAGGCGGGCAGCGTCGTCGGTGTCCTTGGACCGCGCGGTCGCTTTCTCGGGCGGGCGTTTTACAGTGACCGTTCAACCATCGCGCTGCGCCTCCTGACCCGCCAGGATATTCCCGTCGACCGCGCCTTTTTCCAGCAGCGACTTGAGCGGGCGATGGCGCGGCGGCGGCGCTTTTATCCCGACGCGGAGGCCTTCAGACTGGTCAACAGCGAAGCCGACGAGCTGCCTTCGCTGATCGTCGATCGTTACGGCGATTACGTAGTCGTGCAGTCACTCAGCCAGGCCATGGACCGCTGGCAGGAGACAGTCGTTGAGTTGCTCGAACAGCTCGTCAAGCCCCGCGCCATCGTCGAGCGCAACGACGCCGGCGTCCGACAGCTCGAAGGTTTGGAGTTGCGCTCGGGTGTGCTGCGCGGCGACTGCCCGGACGAAGTATGGTTTCGCGAAGGTGACGTGCAGCAACCGGCCGGCCTTCTGCACGGCCAAAAGACTGGAGCGTATCTGGACCAGCGCGAAAACCGTCTGGCCACGCGTCGCTATGCTCGCGGTCGTGCGCTCGATTGTTTTACGCACACGGGTGGATTTGCCCTGCACCTGGCTCGCTGCTGCGACTCGGTCCAGGCGGTGGATAGTTCAGCCGCGGCGCTGACGACTGCGCGGCGGGCCGCCGAGCGCAATCTCATCTCCAACGTGGAATGGGTCGAAGACAGCGTGTTCGATCTGCTCAAGGCTCACGACCAGCGCGGCGAGTCCTTTGACACCATCGTTTTGGACCCGCCTTCCTTCACGCGCAACCGTGCTTCCGTCCCAGGGGCTCTGCGCGGCTACAAGGAGATCAATTTGCGGGCCATGAAGCTGCTGCGCGAAGACGGTATCCTGGTGACCTGTTCCTGCTCTCACCACATAGCCGAAGATCTTTTCTTGCAGACGCTGGCCGAGGCGGCGCTCGACGCCGGTCGTACGACGACAATTCTGGAGCGCAGAACCCAATCGCGCGATCATCCGATCCTCTTAACGGTCCCGGAAACGCTCTATCTCAAATGCATCGTCCTGCTGATTTCACGATCCGGATGAAACTTTTGAACCTGGCCTGGAGCGCGCGCGTCGGGGGATTCATCACCTCGGATGAACATGGGGTGAGCCTCGGTTCGCGCCGCCAATGCGGCGCCCCGAGCGTAAGAACGTGTGAAAAAAATCGAAACCCACCCCAGTTCTTTCGCCCCTCTGGGGCTCATGGAGGCGACAAACCTAAACCCCAGGGCTTGCGCTCTGGGCTCTATTATTTGCCCCCTTCGGGGGCACGTCATTCGCTCTCCGCATCGGAGCGGTGAGAGACCGTTGGGCCGTCGCAGGAGTCGAAACGAAAGTCGCCCGCAGGGGCGAAGGATTAAAGCCCAGGGCGCAAGCCCTGGGGTTTCCGTTCGTCGTTTTGACAAGCCCCGCAGGGGCGAAAGGTTAAGCCCCGAGCGTTAAGCGAGCGGACCCACTCCGACACTTTGACCCTGCATGGCGTGTCAGTGGCAGCAACCATGGCACTGCCGGCTCAATTCTTGGCGGCGCTGTTTCTGCCAACAGCAGGTGAAGGTGATTAGCATGTCTGCTGAGGGGCCGCTCGCTTACGCGCGCGGCACCGCCATCGGTTTTTTCATGGCAGAGAACCGGACTAATCGGCCCCAAAAAAGTTATTCAACGAAGCATTGACAATCGCGGGGCTCTGATCTACAAGAGGTATCCTGCGATGGCGAGGATCTGGGCACGAACAACTATACGGGAGGGAGTACATGAACAAAGGTGATCTGGTTGAAGCGGTAGCAAAGCAAACTGGCCTGTCGAAATCGGCAGCCCAGGGTGCTGTGGACGCCGTGGTCGACAACATCAGCAAGTCCCTGAAAAAGGGACAGTCGGTTACGCTGGTCGGCTTCGGCACTTTTTCTGTTTCCAAACGCAAGGCTCGTACGGGACGCAATCCCCAAACGGGCGAACCCATCAAGATTTCCGCACGGAAGGTGCCCAAGTTTTCGGCAGGAAAGGCCCTCAAAGACGACGTGCGATAAGCATTTTTCCAGGCTTGAACGTAAGCTCTTGAAGGCCGTCTTCGGACGGCCTTTTTCCTTCCAGTCGCGAGTCGCGAGTCGCGCGAGAGTCGACAGTCTGTCAGTGGAAATCGCTGCTACGCAGGCGGCAACTTTCGCAATCGTCAGCCCACAATCCGCAATCCGAAATAAATCCCCAATCTCCAATCCCCAATCCCCAATTGATGAATTGAGCTGATTGGGATATAAGAACTCCACCGTTCCAATCCGAGGAAACTCCTATGATAACTTTGACTCGCCGTTCCGTTCTGCAATCGGTGGCCGTCGGCGCCGCCGGCTCGTTTGCCTCAGCTCGCGCTTCGGTGTTTGAGCAGGCAGCCGAGTCGAAAGTCCGCGGCAACATTCCGCAGTCGGCCTGCAAGTGGTGCTACGACAGGAAACTGTCGCTGGAAGAACTGGCCGCCGGCGCCGCCCGCATCGGCTTGAAATCGATCGAGCTGATCGGACCCGAAGACTTTGCAGTGGTCAAAAAGCACGGCCTGACCTGCGCCATGACTTGGGGAACCGGTCCGATTCCGGACTGTCTCAATCGCGTCGAGAACCACGACCGCTGCGAGGCCGAACTGCGCAAGAACATCGATTTCGCAGCCGAAGCCGGCATCCCCAGCGTGATCTGCTTTTCGGGAAACCGCAAAGGCATGCCCGACGACGAGGGCTTGGAGAATTGCGCGATCGGTCTGAAGCGCGTCATGGGCTACGCCGAAAAGAAAGGCATCAATGTCGCCATGGAGCTGCTCAACAGCAAGGTCAATCACAAAGACTACATGTGCGACAAGACTCCATGGGGCGTGCGCCTGGTCGACAAGGTCGCATCTCCGCGATTTAAGCTGCTGTACGACATCTACCACATGCAGATCATGGAAGGAGATGTCATCCGGACGATCCGCCAGTACAAAGACTACATCGTGCACTACCACACCGGCGGCAACCCCGGGCGCAACGAAATCGACGAGACCCAGGAACTCAACTACACGGCCATCTGCAAGGCGATCCTCGACACAGGCTACAAGGGCTATGTCGGCCAAGAATTCGTCCCGACGCGCGATCCGCTGACGTCGCTGGGACAGGCCTTTCGGATCTGTGATGTCTAGCAGGGGTCAGGCTTCAGGGTCAGGGGTCAGGAATTGCGGATTAGGAATTGAATCGCGAAACGGATTCGCCGATAAATCCGCAATCCGCAATTCCCTGACCCCTGAATCCTGACCCCTAACCCCTGCTTTTAAAGGAGAGCCTTCGATGCAAGTCCTGGACTGGGCCATCATCGCGTTCTACTTCGTCCTCAGCTTCGGAATTGCCATCGTCTACGCCAAAAGAGCGGGGAAGAACATCGACGAGTTCTTCCTGTCGGGCCGCAATATGCCGTGGTGGCTGGCCGGGACGTCGATGGTCGCCACGACCTTTGCAGCCGACACGCCGCTGGCCGTCACCGAGTTGGTCGCCACCAAGGGAATTGCGGGAAACTGGCTGTGGTGGAATTTCCTGTTCGGATCGATGTTGACCGTCTTCTTCTTTGCGCGCTTATGGCGACGCGCCGGCGTGCTGACCGATGTCGAATTTATCGAACTGCGCTACTCCGGAAAGCCGGCTTCGTTTCTGCGCGGATTCCGCGCCCTGTACCTCGGCTTGTTTATCAACACGGTCATCATGGGCTGGGTCAACGTCGCAATGGCCGCAATCCTGATCGGAATGTTCGACATACCTGAAAGCCAGGTGCGTTACTACGTGTTTGCGGCGATGGCTTTTACCGCGGTCTATTCGGCCATTTCCGGACTGTGGGGCGTGACGATAACCGACGCGGTTCAATTCGCCATCGCCATGAGCGGAACGACGATCCTGGCCGTCGTCGTTTTGGCCCAACCGGAAGTGGGAGGGATCGCAGGGCTGAAGGCTAAGCTGCCGGCCCAGGTCTTTCAGTTCACTCCAGAGATCACGACGGGCGAGACGGTCGCTGCCGGCTTGCTTGCGCTGTCGGTGAGCTCCTTTGTCGCCTACATTTTCATTCAATGGTGGGCGGCTTGGTATCCCGGCGCCGAACCCGGCGGGGGCGGTTACGTGGCCCAGCGCATGATGTCGGCCAAGAACGAGAAACATTCACTGCTGGCCACGCTTTGGTTTGCCATCGCCCACTATTGCCTGCGGCCGTGGCCCTGGATTCTTGTAGGCCTGGCCACGCTGGTCCTCTACCCCGACCTGCCGGAAGCCGACAAGAAGCTGGGCTACGTGTATGCGATGCGCGACTTTCTCCCCACCGGCCTGAAGGGTTTGCTGGTAGCTTCATTTCTGGCGGCCTATATGTCCACAATCGCCACCCAGCTCAACTGGGGCACCTCCTACATCGTCAATGACTTTTACAAGCGCTTTGTGCGGACCGATGCTCCCGACAAGCATTACGTATTAATTTCCCGCTTGGCGACCGTGGTCCTGATGTTCGCTTCGGTTTTCGCCACGCTCTACATCGATAAGATCACCTCGGCTTGGACGTTTGTCATCGAATCGGGCGCAGGATTGGGGCTGGTGCTGATCCTGCGCTGGTATTGGTGGCGCATTAACGCCTGGAGCGAAATTGTAGCGACGATCACGCCATTCCTCGTTTTTTCCTACACCTTCTCATCCGGCATCGTGTTTCCTTACTCACTTTTCTACATTGTCGGCATCACGACGGTGGTTTGGCTGGCCGCGACGTTCCTGACCAAACCGGTCGACCGAAAACACCTGATCGCCTTCTACCGGCGTGTTCATCCAGGCGGCATCGGCTGGCGCGCCGTCGAGGCCGACACTCCCGGAGTGCGTGGAGACAGTGGCTTTCTCTGGCTGCTGCTTGACTGGATCTGTGGCGTCATTCTTGTTTACATGATGCTGTTCGGCGTGGGTCACGTCATTCTGGGCGAGACTGTCACCGGAGCGGTGATGATTTTGGTCGGCCTGGCAGCCGCTGGGGTCATCTACTGGGATCTATCCAGACGAGGTTGGGGCGAAGTCACCGGCTAGTTACCAATTACGAGTTTACGAGTTACGAAGGACGTTGGCAGTGCCGTGCCCGGAAGGGTACGGCCCGTTTTCTTACAACCGCGAACATCCGATGGGCAATCCGTTGACGGCCACGAGCACGTTGCACGAGCACGTCAACGAACACGGTCACGCCCTGACCCCTGAATCCTGATCCCTGACCCCCGGGCCGGGCCGCCGGGCAGAAAACACGTTGGCGCACATCGGCACCCGCAGCGGCCGATCTTCATAGGCTTTCGCCAGAGCCGCTGCAATCGCCGCGACAATGGCATCGGGGTCGCCTCCCTTCTCTCCTATGGCGTTGAACACGGGGCTGCCGCGCACCAGACCGGTCGCAGCGTGCAAGGCCGACGGGGCCTCAGCCTCGAACCGAACGGCGCTGATGTCGATCTCGTCGAATCCAGCGCGCTCAAGTATTGTGCGGATTGCCGCAGTGTCGTGGAACCCGAAGGGTACCAGGTAAAACTCGGGCGGGTCGGAGCGGAAAAAACACTCGATGGTTTCGTGCGCGGTCCGCGCGAGTGGATTTTCCTCGAGCGAGGCCCATAGATTAAAAAGAAACTGTCCCGCCGGCCGCAGCACGCGCAACGCTTCTTGGGCCGCGAGAAGTTTGTCGGGAAAAAACATCAGACCGAACTGGCAGATGACTGCGTCAAAGGACTCGTCGGGAAACGGCAGCGCCGTCGCGTCGGCCTGACGCCACTCGAGTCCGGCCACCGCGCCGACTCGCTTACGGGCCACTTCTAGCATTGCGTCGTTCAGGTCCGTGGCGACAATCTCCCTCTCGGGAGCACGCTCGCGCAGGCGCCGTGTCAGGATGCCGGTGCCCGCGGCGAGTTCGAGGATCCGCCCGCCTGTTCCTGCCGGCAGCGCCAGTCGAGCAACCAGGTCGGTCGCGTACGGCTCGAAGAACAGTGGTCCGATGTGCGTGTGGTAGGTTTCGGGAATCGAGCCCGAAAACCGCGCGGCCGACTGAGTATTCATTGTCTTTCTTCGCCCAGGTGTTCTGCGTGCGTTGCAGTCCGTTGAGCTACCGGACAGAACCGGTTACGATTGTGAAGTCTAACTTTCAGGCGCGGGCACGGTGGCAGTGCCGTGCCCGGAAGGGTACGGCCATTCTCTTACAACCGCGACCATCCGATGGGCAATCCATTGATGGCCACGAGCACGTCAACGAACACGGTCACGCCCTGACGCCTGACGCCTGACCCCTGACCCCTGCTCGATTGTGAAGTCTAACAGAATCGGATCGTGGTCCGACAACGGCTGCTCGAAGCGCGGCACGTCGCCAACCACGCGTGCGGCGACCGGTTCGATGCCCTTTCCAGCGAACCAATCGAGCTTCAGCGAGCACCGTCCGCCGTGCGGTCGAAGCGCGCGATCGATAAACCAGAAGCACCATAGCGGCACCCAGTCGGATAGGTTGCGGTTTGTTTTCAGGTCGGCGGCATTGTAGTGCAGCGTACAGACGCCCGGCTCATTCAGTTCGCGGTACCGGTATCCGCGCCGTTCCAGATGTCCGAACAGGTGGCGCTCAAACCAGCGATCCGGATGCGGGTAATGGTTGGTCAGTACATGCTGCACACCCATGGCCGTCCGCCGGAAAAACCCGACGATGGCCCAGGCCGCGCGGCTCGAATCGTACGTACTGGTATTCCAGTCACCACCGATTAACGCCGGAAGCTTCGGGTCGCGCCTTTCGATTGCATCCAGAATAATCTCCATTTGGCGCGCGCGGTGCCGCTGGCTCGAGTGTGCATCCAGGTGGACGCTGACGGCCTGAAAGCGTCCGAGCGGATGATCGATCGTTCCAATGGCCGCCTTCTGGCATCCCAGGCGCTTCTCTTTTCCCTTCAGTTTGTCTTTGCCATTGGGCAGGGAGACCAGCCCGGGCTGCAGAATCGGATACCGGCTCAGCAGCGCGTTGCCGTGCAGCGCTTGCCGGTTCTCACCCGCCGTCTCACTTTCCAGTCCACTGCCTTTTTCCAGATTGAGGTAACAGGGCGCAAAGACATAGTTGAAGCCCAACCGCGCGGCGATCTCCCGGGCTACGAACCGATTGCCCGAGCGAGCCATGCCGTAGTCCAGCTCGGTCAGGCACAAAACATCGCTCCGCTTCATGTCGGAGTGACCCTGGAGCACTTCGACGATCCGGTCGACATGAATGCCTCGCTCGATATTCCAGGCGACAACCCGTACCCGATCGCTTGCGGCATGCGCATCCACAGAGAAATCTTCGGCGACAAACCTATCGAGCACCTGTTCGAGCTGGGGGCGCAGGCGCGCGTACAGGCCTGAGCGCTCCAATTCGCCGGTCGAAGCGAAGCGCCGAAAATCCGGGAAGTACGAATGCAGCGAATGATTCATGGCGAACGTCGTCCCAATAATTCTTGCAGCATTGCACCCTAAAAGCACCAGCAGTTCGGCAATCATCCAATCTGCAATGCAATCCTCAATCGTCAATCAACTCCGCAATCGGCAAT